>DASYSA010000244.1:0-38565 GCA_036003885.1 Blastocatellia bacterium
GGCAACCGGCTCCTGGTGGACAATCTTGTCGATAAGCTGCGTTGTGCTCCCGCCCTCGAACGGCAGCCGTCCAGTCAGCATTTCGTAGATAACCACGCCCAGCGAGAAGAGGTCTGTCCGATGATCGACAACGCTGCCGAGCGCCTGTTCCGGAGACATGTAGGGTACCGTGCCCACCACCAGGCCGGCCGTGGTCGACTCTCCCAGATTGACGGTGGGTTCCAGCCACTGGTCGGAAGATTCGTTGTCATTGAGCGCGGTTGTGCGATAGCTCTCAGGGTCACCGCCCGGCGGCTGAACGAGCTTGGCCAGGCCGAAGTCAAGAACCTTTACCAGCCCTCGCGCCGTGACGATGATGTTCGAGCTTTTGATGTCGCGATGAATGATCCCAAGCCCATGCGCCTCATCGAGGGCGTCGGCAATCTGAGCCGCAATCTCTGCCGCTTCGCGCGCCGGGAACGGTGCGTTGTGAATTCTCTGCGAGAGGGTGTCGCCTTCGACGTACTCCATCGCAATGAAGATGGTCCCTTCGTGCTCGCCGATGTCGTAAATGGCGGCTATGTTCGGCGAGCGCAGAGCCGAGGCGGCGCGCGCTTCTCTAAGAAACCGCTCGCGCCTCACCGGGTCGTATTGAAAAGACGCGGGCAGGACCTTGAGTGCGACCTGTCGCCTCAGGCGCGAATCTTCGCCGAGGTAGACCTCACCCATTCCGCCCTCGCCAAGCTTCCTCTTGATTCGGTAGTGGGATATTTGTTTGGAGATCACATCAACTTCCAGGATCAGGCGCATCAAAAGGCTAGTCTTCTTTTTTGTCGCGGCTCTTGAATTCCTCTTCCTCGATGACCCGTCGCTCGAGGCGCATGATGATATAGACCGTGGAGATGACGATCACGACCACCAGCAGAATTATCTGAACGCGGTAGAGGTCCCCTATCAACTTCTCAATGCCCGTGGCAAATGAGAATCCGAGGCCTGCCAGGATCCCCACCCAGACTACACAACTCAGGAGCGTTAGAAGAGCGAACTTTCCGAATCCGAAGTGGGCGAGTCCCCAAAAGATGGCGCTTGCGGTCCGCAGCCCGTAAACGTACTTCACAATGAAGACGGACAACACTCCGAACTTCCGCATGAGCTTTTCAACGCGGGGCTGGGCCCGCGTATAGAATCGCAGCGATCGTGCTTTTCCCCTGAAACGCGCGCCGATCAGATAGCTTATCGTGTCGCCCACAAAGCCGCCGGCCGTACCGACCAGAAGCGCCTCGCCGAAGCTGAACACTCCAGCGCGCGCCAGCACCCCTGCGAAGAGCAGGGTGAGGTCGCCTTCGATCATCGTGCCGAAAAAGACCGCCCACAGCCCGTATCTTTGCAATAACTCATACATCGTGTAGTTTCAGGGTTCCGGTTTCGGTCTGTAGCTTCGGACTTTTGCTCCACGAAAATACTCCAAACCAGGGACTCGAAACTACGCAACTCCGGGAGCCTGTGGATTTTAGCGCAACTGGCTAAAATTGACATCCTTTTCGAGCCTTGTTATTCTCAACCCGCCGCATTGACCTCGAACCTCCGGGATGCCCGCCGCGACGGCATCAGGAATGAGAAGGTAGCGGACGATCCCTGTATCGCCTTACTGCAGGGCCATTGGCCGCCGCCCGAGGGCACCTTATGACCAGGATCAAAGAGAGCGAGTCAGTCTTCATCGGCATAGACCTTGGCGGCACAACGCTTAAGGGGGCGCTCGTCAGTGGAGTGGGTGAGATCCTTCAGGGAATCCGCATCGAGACCGAGAGAGAGAGTTCTGACCGCTTGTTCGAGCAGATAGTCGGAGCCGTTCGCTCGCTTCGAGAAGACAGAATCAGCGGGGACCGTGTTGCCGGCGTGGGCCTCGGCATTCCAGGCCTCGTAAACCGCAAGACCAATCGCATAGAAGTTATGACCAACCTGCCGGCTCTCGCCGAAGTCGACCTGATAGGCGAGCTGGAACGGGAGACGGGACTACCGGTTGCTCTTGATAATGACGCAAACTCGGCAGCATATGGCGAACTGCAGGCCGGGGCTGCCCGAGGACGTCGCGAGGTCTTCTTCGTCACGCTTGGCACCGGAATCGGCTCCGGACTGATAATGAACGGACAGATATATCGCGGAGCTGCCGGCTTTGCCGGCGAGTTTGGACACATGACAATCGATCCCGAAGGCATCGAATGCGCTTGCGGCAATATTGGTTGCCTTGAAACAATTGCGTCGGGCCCGAACATCGTGCGCCGGACAAGGGAGCGGCTCTACCGCGATCGCACTAGTTCTCTATCGCGGCTTGCGATCCCTCGCGACCGGGAGTTGACCGCCGAAGACATCGCCCGCGCCGCTCGAGATGGCGATGAGATGGCCCAGGTCATGATGGAACGCACGGGAATGTTTTTGGGCATCGCCATAGCTGCCGTAATAAACCTGCTCAACGTCGAGATGGTAGTCATGGGCGGTGGAGTGATGGAAGCGGGGGATCTGATCCTGAAGCCGACGATCAACGAGACGCGCCGCCGCGCATTTCCCCCTTCGTTCAGCAGCTGTGAAATGGTGATCGCGCAGTTGGGACCGCAGGCCGGTATGATTGGAGCCGCCCTCATGGCACGGGATCTGGCAAAGTGATGGTTTGCGGGCCGCCCGGACCAGGAAAGCTCCGGGCTGACGCCCGGAGCAGCTTCACTTTCAACCTGGCCCTATCGGCGATGAGATGAGGCTTGTAGGTCGAGAGCGAGCTACCACGCGCTGGCTTCCGGTTTCCTTCCACTCTGCGCTCGGTCCCGGCGACGCCATAACCTCGAGTACCGGTCTGATTAAACCTCTCAAACGGGACGGGTAATTCATTTGCCCCTGCCTCCAATCGAACTGCTATACTTGAACCTCGCCTCATCCGTATGAAGTAGCTAATGACAGACCGCTTAAAGATCAGAAACTTCTCGATTATCGCGCACATCGACCACGGCAAGAGCACCCTTGCCGACCGGTTGCTCGAGGTCACCGGCGCGCTCACGCAGCGCGAAATGTCCGAGCAGGTCCTCGATGCAATGGACCTCGAGCGCGAGCGCGGCATTACGATTAAAGCTCATGCGGTGAGGCTCAACTACAAGGCTCGCGACGGCCAGGACTACATTGTGAACCTCATAGACACGCCGGGCCATGTCGATTTCTCGTATGAAGTGTCGCGTTCTCTCTCGGCCTGTGAAGGCGCCCTTCTCGTCGTCGATGCTTCCCAGGGCGTAGAAGCGCAGACCCTTGCCAATACCTACCTCGCGCTCGACCACAGCCTTCATTTGATCCCGGTCATCAACAAGATCGACTTGCCCGGCGCGGAGCCCGAACGGGTGCGTGAAGAGATCGAGCAGACCATAGGCCTGGATACGCACAATGCGCTGATGATTTCAGCGAAGCAGGGGATCGGCATCGACGAGGTTCTCGAAGCCATTGTGCGCGAGATCCCGCCGCCCGCCGGAGACGCAAGCGCACCGCTCAAGGCGCTGATCTTCGATTCCTGGTTCGACAGCTATGTCGGGGTTGTGGTGCTGATGCGTGTGATTGACGGAGTCATCCGCCCGGGAATGCGTATATTATTGATGGACGCCGAGAAGGAGTATCAGGTCGATACGCTTGGCGTGCTGACCCCGAAGCCGCGGGTGATCGATGAGTTGAGCGCGGGCGAAGTCGGGTTCTTCGCGGCTTCGATCAAGACGGTGTCCGACGTCGAAATCGGTGACACCGTAACTGAAGCGGCCCGCCAGACGTTGACCCCCTTCCCGGGCTTCAAACGCATAAAGCCGATGGTCTTCGCCGGTCTCTACCCGATCGAGTCGAATCGCTACGAGGAATTGCGTGACGCGCTGGACAAGCTGAGGCTCAATGACTCGTCCTTCTTCTACGAGCCGGAAGCTTCATCGGCCCTTGGATTCGGTTTCCGCTGCGGCTTCCTTGGATTGCTCCACATGGAGATAGTCCAGGAACGGCTGGAACGCGAATTCAACCTGGAGTTGATCACGACCGCTCCGAATGTGCGATATCGAGTGACGACGACGGCGGGCGAGGTGACGGAGATCGACAACCCATCGAAGCTTCCGGATCCGGGACGAATCGAAAAGATCGAGGAGCCGATCATTCGTGCAATGATAATGAGCAACGACGACTATGTGGGTCCGCTGTTCGCCCTGCTGGAAGAGAAGCGCGGCACACAACTTGGCTTCGAGTATCTCACGCCGAAGCGGGTCCTGCTGACCTACGAGTTGCCCCTTGGGGAGATCATGCTGGACTTCTATGACAGGCTGAAATCGCTGTCTAGAGGATACGCTTCATTCGATTATGAATTGACCGGCTATCGCGAGGGTGATCTGGTCAAGCTCGACATACTGGTCGCCGGAGAATCGGTCGATGCGCTGTCGCTGATTGTTCACCGCGAAGTCGCCTACAGCCGAGGGAAGTTGCTCGTGGAAAAGATGCGCAAACTCATCCCGCGCCAGCTCTTCGAGGTCCCGATTCAGGCTGCTGTCGGCAACAAGGTGATCGCGCGCGAAACCGTAAAGGCATTGGGAAAGAATGTGCTGGCAAAGTGCTATGGCGGCGACATATCTCGCAAGCGCAAACTCCTGGAAAAGCAGAAGGAAGGGAAGAAGCGAATGAAGCGGGTGGGCAAGGTCGAAATTCCGCAGGAAGCCTTCTTAGCTGTGCTCAAAATGAATGAAGAGTAGAGAGAGCGGATTGCCCCGCTCTCTTTCTTATCCTCCGACGTCCATCTTCTCAACAAGTAGAACTATCCTGGTGGGAGCTGCGTGCCCGTCAACCATTGCGGGCTGGAAAGTGCGGTTCGAGAGCGACCACCAGAGTTGCTCGACAAGGTAAGGATCGTTGGGTTCGTCAAGCATGTTCACGAGCTTGGCGCTGCCGTCGGCGCCCACCTCGACCAGGGCTGCCATACCTTCATCGCCCGCCTTCTGATAGGCAATGTGACTAAAACTGACCAGCGCGCTGTTATCCAGCACTCGCGGCAGTTGATAGTAGTCGCCGGTGCCTTCGGAACCAGTGGCGCGCGGCAGGTGGGGATTGCTGGCAATGTATTCAGCATTGGAGCCGCTGATGACCGGGAGAATAGTCGAGCGTTCGATCGCGCTTTCCATGTTCGGGATGGGTTTCAGCCCTGCCAGCAGGAAAGCGAATAAGATCGTTGAGACCACCGCTCCAGCAGCATAAGAGACGGGTCGTGGATTTAGCTTCAGCAGCCACTCCAAAACTCTTTGGCTGAAAGTGACCTGCTTTGTCGCTCGCCCATGAACGGCGGCCATCACGTAGCCCCGAAGCTCCATTGGAATCTCAGGATGGCTGGAGCGTCTCAGCACCAACGACAGCTCTTCAACTTCTGCCAGATGAATGCGGCAACCCGAGCAATCGGAAAGGTGCCCGTTGAAATCGGCGGCTTCGCTCTCCAGGAGTTGTCGGTCGAGATAAGCAGACGTCAATGACTCGAATGTCTTACATCGCATAGTGACACACAACCTCGTTCTCAGATCAGTTCCTTTAGTCGGCGGCGCATCTCTTCCCGCCCTCGCGCTATCCGTGACTTTACGGTGCCGATCGAAATCTTGAGAGCTTCGGCGATCTCCTCGTAGGAAAGCTCTTCGATCTCGCGCAGGATCAACGCAACCTTGTACTCCTGCTTTACCGCGTCCAGCGCTCGCATGATGGTACCCTCGCGTTCACTTGCAATCGCCAACTGCTCGGGGTTCCTGCTGGAACCGGCAAGTGAACTGCCCAGCGACCGATCGCTGTCGGACCGGCTGAGCTCCAGGGAGACAGTCTCATCGCGGTGTCTGCGGCGCCACCAGCGCTGCTGATTCATCGCCTGGTTGATCGCAATTCGGTAGATCCAGGTCTTCAGCCCGGCCTCACCGCGAAATTTGCCGAGGCCCCGATAAACCTTCAAGAAGGTCTCTTGAGCCGCGTCGCGCGCCTCCTCCGCGTCGCCAAGGAGACGGAAGCAGAGGGAGTAGACCGGCCGCTCGAAGTGGGCGACCAGTTCCTCAAAAGCCTCCATGTCCTGATGGCGCAGCCGGGCAATCAACCTCGCTTCCTGGCGGTTCTCTGCCGACTGGACTTCCAGTTCGAGGCGAGCGAGGGTTGTGTGCTCTATAGCGGCCATATCTCCGGCTGACATCGGCAGCGCTCCTGGATACCCGAATTGGGACCGGAGTGGGCCATCACACGCTCCTCTGTGAAGCCGAGCGCCGTTATAGCTTCAAGCGTTGCGGGCAATGGCCCCTCACCTCACTTGTCGCTAACTTAGACACCCCATCCAGCCACATTGTTCCCAATAGTTAGAACTCTAGCACAAACCGAGTTCAGGGTCAGGAGTTTTGTTCTCACCGGCAATCATCAGGGCATCACGGCGGGGCGGGTGCTCGTCACAATTTCGGCACTCCCCAGGTCGTCGTGGCAGTCAGTCACGGGGTCAGGCCCTCGATTCTGCTATTCGTGATGTGACGGGGTCAGGCCCTCGATTCTGGGATTTTGATGTCATCCGTCGCTTGGAATCGAGGAATCGAGTGCCTGACCCCGCAGCAACTCTGCCTTCTGTGACTCCCCCGGGAATTCCGCGACAGGCTGTGAGCGCGCAAAATCGTGACGCGCACCCGGCGGGCCGCTTCCTTGACAACCGTCGTCGATGGCCGTTATTTTGTCCGTTGCTTCACGAACCGCCGGAGACGCCGGTGCAACACCTACAGGAGGCCGAAGTTTGGCAAAGATGAGCAAGAGAAAAGCCCGGGTCAGGGTCAAGGATATGAAGTTCAGGAACGACCCGATGATCCGTCTCTACGACAAGACGCAGGACTGGTTACAGGAACGAGGCCGCCCGCTGGTCATTGGAATAGGCGTCCTGGCCGGCCTTTTCGTCCTTTATATGGCCGGTGACTATTTCCTCGAGTACCGCGCGTCGAAAGCCGGGGAGCAGTTCGCGAAGGCATACGAGAAGTACAGCGCGCAGGTTGTCGATGCCCAAACAACAACTCAGGTTGGCAAGTACTACACCGACGAAACGCAGAAGTGGCAAGAGTCGGGGGAGGCCTTTGATCGTCTCGCGCAGGACTACTCCGGATTCTACGGCGGGATCGGGCGTTACTATGCCGGGATCTCCTACCTGCACATCGACAAAGACAAGGGCCAACAGTTGCTGCAGGAGGCTATTCAGAAAGGGGATCCTCAAATAGCGGATCTGGCGCGCCTTGCTTTAGCGGAGCACTTCGCTAAAATGGCCGATGTCGAAAAGGCCGCGTCTCATTACGAGAGTCTGCTCAACTCTTCCTTCATTCCCCACCAGGTCGTGCGCCTGGGCCTCGGAAAACTGTATGAAGCGTCAGGTGACACGGAAAAGGCCGTAGAAGCCTATTTCGAGGCGGCCAAGCTCGATCGCGAGAGCGGACAGAGCTCGGATGCCGAGAAGCGTCTATCGGCGCTCGCGCCCGATCGGGTCAAAGATCTGCCGGTGTCGACGCCCAGCTTGCCGACGCCGTAACGACTGCTGGTCTGGATGTAATCCCTTGAGTGCGGCTTCCGCATCCAGTGACCGCCAGGACTCCAATCGGATCCTCAGACGGTTGAGCGCTGTCTCAATCCGCTATGCCCCGGCCCGACTATCGCTCTCGCCTCTCATTCGCTGTGTCGCACCCTCACGTCCGGTCGCTGTCGCAGGCCGAACCGGGACTGGCCGCTGATGGAAAACGTCACACATACACTGTTCGGACTCTGTCTGGCGAAAGCGGGGCTGGAGCGGACGACGCCGCTAGCCACGGCAACGCTGCTGATATCGTCTAACCTCCCGGACATCGATGTCACGATGAGGCTGCGGGGACCTCTATCGAATCTGGAGTATCATCGAGGCATCACGCATTCGTTCGTAGGGCTGGCGGTGCTTGCCGCCCTCTTCACCCTCTTCCTAACCATCGTCGACCGCAGGTACCGAACACGCCGCGACCCTTTCCGGAGACCCATCAGACCTCCAGGTGTATTCCTGCTGTCGTGTCTCGGTGGACTTGGACACCTGTTCATGGACTTCACCAATTCCTATGGCGTGCGTCCCCTGTTGCCATTCAGCGATCGCTGGTTTTACGGAGATCTGACGTTTGTGGCCGATCCCTGGATATGGCTGATCCTTGGGTCGGCGGCAGTATGGTTGACCGCGAAAAACCTGGCACGCTCACTGGTCTGGATGACGATCGGAACGGGGCTGGCCTTGTTGGTTGCCCTTGCCTTCCGCAGCCCCTCGGAGTCGCTGATGGCGATTCCACCCCTTCCGATTCCCACCTTCGTGAGAGGCATCTGGTTCATCGGTCTGGCGGCAGTAGTGTTGGGAGCTCTGCTCAAGTGGGGCCGAGCTGGTCCAAAAGTGGCGCGATACTCGCTGGTCTTCCTGGCGTTGTATTACTGCGGAATGTGGACCGCGAAGCAGTCTGCATTGGTACAGGCCCGCAACTCTTTGCCCGCGATCGGGGCGATTTCGGTAGCGGTATGGCCGGAGCCCGGCAACCCGCTGCACTGGCAATCGGTCGCGGCCTATCCCGACTCACTTCTTGCTCGGCACATCACGGTCGGCCGACAAGGCGACGGCTGGAAAGAGATGCCTGCCCTCGATGCGAGATTCGTCGATGCACTCCGCCAGACTCGGGAGGGCAAGGTCTTTCTCGACTTCGCGCGCTACGTATCGGCCACAATCGAAGAGCGGGAAGATGGATACACGGTCTGGCTGCGAGACCTTCGCCTGCCAGTTCAGATGAGTGTGAGGCTCAGCGCGGACCTCGTCGTGCAGTCGACCGATCTTCGGTGGTTCTGAAAAGAACGTTTCGCGTCTTACGTTTTACGTTTGTCGTTCAGCCTCCGCAGTCCAGGTATCCCACACGAACGTAAGACCTAAAACGCTAAACGTAAAACGCTCCCCCACTGAAAAGAGCGTTTCGCGTCTTACGTTTTACGTTTGTCGTTCCGCCTCCGCAGTCAAGGTATCCACACGAACGTAAGACGTAAAACGCAAAACGCCAAACGTAAAACGCCCCCTCACGTTGTGGCCGCTCGCTTCAGTGCGTACAATTAGAAGCAGGTGACGGATAAAGTAATCATCAGGCCGGGATACATGCCCTACACGTTGTCCGCTGCAGTGTTGCTGACGGCGGGATCGGCATTGCTCAGGAATGACGCGGTGATCGCGGCGCTTGTGTGCTGGGGCCTGCTCGTGCCTGTGATTCTGTCGGCCGTTCTGGATCGAATCGAGTTCGATGGCCGAATCATTCGGCGACGTGGCCCTTTGGCCTCGCTGATCGCTCGAGTGAGCCGAACGCGCCAACAGCTTGCGATTAGCGACATCGAAGCGATCTCCACAGAGACGACGAGTCTGAGCTTTGCCAATGGCGACGCTCGCTTGATCTATCGAACGCACATTCACGGCCCCGGAATCGAGATAGTCGTTCGCTCGCATCGCTCGGCGTATGTGCGCTTCATCAAAGCACTATTTGCGGCCGCCGGGCCGCACAAGCTCGACCCGAGATCGTTCGAGATATTCGAATACCTTGAAACCCACGACACCATCGACGGCGCGCGGGTGCTCCGGACGGAAATAGCCTCGATGCCTTTTCCGCTGCTGCGCCGCGTAGCAAACTCGCTTCGTCTGGCGGGCCGCCTCGCACAGGCCTCCAGTTACTTCCGCATCGCTTATGAAAAGGAGCCTCGTAACCCCGAACTGCTCTACGAAATGTCGCGGTTCTTTCACTCGACTGCGCAAGCCGAGGACGCGCGGCTGCTCCAGAGGTCGGACGCCTGTCTCAGGTTGGCGTCTCGCCTTGCCGGTGAAGCGCCGGACTTGCTGGAGCGACTGGGCGAAGCCTTCTTCGAGAGGCTCGACTACAAACGCGCAACAGACTGCTTTCGCCGGGCGTTGGCCTTCGACCCGGCACGGTTTCGCGCTAACATCGGTCTGGCCGAAATAGCGCTGCGAGACGGCAAGCTCGCGCACGTCGCACATTTTTACAACGCGGCATCGGGGAGCGACGATGCGGCACTTGCGCGACTGGCACGCCGCGAAGCTTACTACTACGAGCGGCTGGTTCGCGATGATGATTTCCTGGAGGCCGAACTCCGTCGCATTCGGGCGGCCAATCAGATCAGGTGGACGCGAAGGCTTTCGGCATTATCGTTCTGCGGAGCATGGGTGACGGCTGGAATCGTCGGCCGATTCGCCCCTCCGGTCGAAGAGTTCGGTTGGGCTCTTATGGCTATGTCGGCCCTCGTCTGGTGCGCGGCCTCCGGGGGAGTTCGCTACTTCACCCGCCGCAGCGGTTCATAGCCTTTTGTCACTCGTCACTTCTCTGATGCGGCTCGTTCGGATCTTCGGCAGTCGATCCAAACAACGGAACAACCAGTCGGAAGCGGGTTCCATGGCCCCCCTCTACAGGGCTTGTTAGTTCAACCACTCCGCCGATCTCCGCAATTCGACGCTGCACTATCGCGAGCCCGAGCCCGGTGCCTCGGGCCTTCGTCGTGTAGAACGGTTCAAATATCCGACGCTGAGATTCCTCGGGGATTCCGGAGCCTGTGTCCGTTATCGAAAGGACAAGTCTGCGGTCCGCATCCCTGCCGCGCAATGTCGCTCGTCCACCTGGACGGTCAACGGATGGACCTCCGGACCCATTCATTATCTCAATGCTCCCCTCGATCCTGACCCTGTCGTTTCGGCGGCTCGCCTGAACGGCGTTAACAATCAGGTTGCTCAGCGCTTCGCGAATCGCTGCCGCTTGCCCGCCTGTTAGCTGCAGCTCACACACCGTCTCGGCTGTGACGATCACGCCGCCCTGTCGAGCTTCGTTGCCGAGAAGGGCAACGGTCGAGTCGACCAATTCGGAAAGCGGGACCTGGCGAGAGTCTGCATGGCCCGGACGCGAGAAGGCCAACAACTGTGAGACGGTCTGATTGAGGCGATCTATCTCGCTGACAATCAATTCAAGATCGCGGCTATAACCCGCGAGTCCGGCCTCTTCGCGCATGACCTGCACTATGGACTTGATTGATGACAACGGATTCTTAACCTCGTGAGCGACGGTTGCCGCCATTTGGCCCAGCGTTGCGAGCCTCTCCCTGGTTGCGAGGTCGCGTTCAAGGCGGACCTTCTCTTCCACGAGACGGCAAGTCTCGACCTCGACTGCGACCTGGCCTGCCAGCACGTCGAGGATCGCGCGCTTCTCGGAGGTCAGCGTCCGGGAATCGGCGGAGATAATCATTAATCCGATGAGCAAACCTTCACGCTTGAGGCCGTAGGCCGAGGCAGCTCCGAGTTGCGCCAGATCCTCATCATGCTCGATTACGTCGGTTTGCCACTCGATCAGCTTTTGGGCAAGGCGCCCCTCCGGCCCGGCAAGAGATGAGCCGAGCGCGACTATGTGCACGTCCGTCAGCTCCAGCCCCTGTCGGATAGTCTGTTCGGTGTAGCGCAGAAGAGCATCGAGATCGCCGAAGCCCGCCGCCCCGCTCGTCACCTGCCTGACGACATCGCGATAGATTCCGACTTCGCGAGCAAACAGCCGCTTGACGCCGCTCTCGATTACCCGCACAGCCGGCCCGGCAAGCGCGACCATTCCCAGCAGCAGTATCGCCTCGATCACGCGGGGCCTGATTCCGAGAGCATCCACCAAAAAGCTGTCAACATACCTGACCACGTAGGTGTAGACGACGAAGAAGACTATCGCAAAGCCCGCGTAGACCAGGCTGCCTTTGATGAGCACCTCTACCAGTTTGTAGCGATAGACGTGATAGGCAACGGTGAATGTAGGAACGAGCGACAGCAACACGTAGAAAACATAAGCATAGTCGTCGGGACCGGAACGGCGGAGGACGACGACGATAAACTCCGACGCGCCGATGATGAACAGGAGCACCGAAAGCCGTCTGAAGAAAATTCGCTCGCGCTCGGCCCCTTTTCCAAAGCGGTTCCTCATCGCCCAGTCAATTGAAGCCGAAGCCCAGAGCGCGAAGAGAAACCAGATCGAGTACGGAATCAGTAGCGGTCGCAGGTCCAGAAGGAACGGTCGGTAGTCTCCGGTCCAGATGCGATAGACGGCGTAGGGCAAAGCAAGTAGAGGCGCGTATAACGCGATGCCCGCCAGCTTGACGTGACGGGGCTTGAGCAGCCGGTAGTCGTCGATCGAGCTCCAGAACGCGATGTGTGAGTGGAGGAGGGCAGCCGGCATTGCCGCTATCCCGGTCATCGTGACCGTGTCCCAGATTCTGAGTCCAACGGTCAGCGTGTTGCCGGACAGCAGCAGCACATGCAACGTGGTGAGCAGATTCCCGAGGAACCAAACCCCGAGGCACAGGCCAAGAGCCAGGAAGGTGCGCTCCGGTTGAGTAAGGCGCTGCCGAGACCCGAGCCGTCTGTTCCAGATGAGCCAGGCAATGTAGAGGTGCAGCGCCGCACCGGTAGCAAAGCCGACCAGTTTGAGGATCTCGAGAAGCTTCATATGAACTGTGGATAGTTTATAGCAAGGAGTGAGAGTAAGGTCTAACGGCGCGGAACCAACCGAGAAGCTAGACCGCCGGCGAGAATCCGGCGGTCCCCCGCTTATCTGCCAAAGCGTTGAGCGTCGGTGCTCGCGTATGCCGCAACCGCCAGATCGGCGACCGACGCCTTGCGGAGAAGGTCGATTACTTCAGCAAGGCGCCCGGCCGGTATGGCACAGGTCATCTCGCTGTTGGCCATGCCGGTTCGCACGCGGCTCAACATGCAGCCCACGCTCACCGCAATTGCATTCTGCTCCTTGGCCATCGGGATGATGTGACACTGCGGTTTGCCTTCGAAGCCAAGGCCGGGCACGGCATCGGACAAGATCATCGCCTGCCTGCCGTTGATCCGAAGCAGCACAACGTCGGGATCTACTCGAGTCTCAGCAAGAGGACCGTAGGTAATGAAGCTCGAGCGGTGTTTGACAACGGGAATCTGCGGCACTACATCGAGCGTGACCCAGCCGGATTCGAGGAGGGCCGCGACGTCTGAGTTGCCGGCAACCTCTTCGAGCGTCTTCAGCCCATGAGTCAGACTCCCGACGCTGCAGTTGCCATGATCTTCAGGCTTAGTAGTGAAGGTCCGCGTGGCTCCTTCCATCCAGAAGACACAGCCTGCGGGCACTCTGCCGGTGCGTCCATCCGGTGTGGGATCGGGGACTGTTGCTTCGAATTCCGGGACGCCGGTAGGCGCAACATCCGAGAACGTGATTGCCAGAGGTTTGGTTTGAAGTCTCAAGAACGAGTCGAGATCCGATGCAAGTTCTTTCCAGTCTGTCATCAAGCGGTCTGTTCCTTTCGCTGAAAATATTTCCAAGCATCAATGAGGGATCACCACCCAACGGCGTATCGCCCGCGCCTTGGGTCGGCTCCTCCCTCGATCACGCCGTTGTCGCTCCGGAACCTCACTGCGACAGGGGCGGATGGATTGCCGAAGGCTGCCTGTATCTCTACCTTGTGTCCTCGCGCCCGAAGTTCGGCGACCACGTCTTTGACAATGCGATCTTCGAGGTTCAGCACGCCCGGGTTGAAGCGGTGATCGTCAAACGAGCTGACCAGGTGCAGCGTTTGAAATCGCGGAGCTTCAACGGCTTCCTGTACGTTCATTCCGAATTCGATTACGTTGAGCAAAACCTGAACCAGCGACTGGTCCTGATTGTCGCCGCCCGGCGTCGAAAGCACCAGGAATGGCTTGCCGTCTTTCAGCACAAGCGTGGGTGAAAGAGTTACGCGAGGCCGCTTGCCCGGTTCGAGCATGTTTGGGTGCCCTGCCTCCAGCAAAAATGATTGAAGCCGCTGCCCGAGCAGAACCCCGGTGTCGCCGGCAACCACAGCCGGCAACCAGGCGCCCGAAGGAGTCGCCGAAAACATGTTGCCGTCCTTGTCTATCACATTCACGCAGGTAGTGTCGTTGGCGCGCTCGGCTTCGGGCACACGCGACGCACCCGTAAGCCCGGGCTGCGGAGTGAGCGTGGGAAGCGCCTTCTTGTTGACCGGATCGCCGGGCCGCTGCTCGAGCGACGCGCGCATCGGATCTATCAGCGCACGCCTGGTTGCCGCGTAGTCTTTCGCCAGTAGCTCGTTTGCCGGCACCCGTGCGAAGTCCGGGTCTCCGTAATACCGGTCGCGGTCTGCAAATGCGAGCTTCATTGTCTCCACCAAAGTGTGAATGTAGTCGGCGGAGTTGTGCTTCATTGAGCGAAGGTCAGAGCTTTCAAGGATGTTGAGCATCTCGAGCATCGCCGGGCCCTGCGCCCAGAAGCCCGTCTTGTATACCTCGTAGCCTTGAAAGGTCGACATTGCCGGTTGCTCGACCTTTGCATGAAAAGCAGCGAAGTCGGAGGCTCGCATGAGACCCCCGTTGGCTTCTTCGAAATCGGAAACGCGCTTCGCGATGGGTCCCTTGTAGAAGAAATCGCGCGCGGCCATGAGAGCCTTGTGGCGGCCAAGAGATGCTGCGTCTCGCTCGGCCTTGACGATCTGGCGCAGCGTGCGCGCGAGGTCGGGTTGCGAGAACACTTCGCCGACCTTCGGAACTCGTCCGCCAGGCAAAAAGAGCTTCGCGCTGGTGGGCCAACGCTCAAAGATCGGCTTGGTCTTTTCAATATAGCTGACACGCAGTTCGTCCAGAGGAAAGCCGTCGGCCAGCTCAATGGCCGGCTGCATTACTTCGCCCAGTGATTTCGTTCCGAACCGGTCGAGGGTCGCCACGACCGCATCAAGCACGCCGGGGACGGTGGCCGGCAAGATGCCTGAGGAGGGAATCGCTCCCGGACGGGAGCCCCCTTCGGAAATTGAGACATACTCAGGTGAGCCTCGATACACGGGACCCTCTTCGCGGTCGCCCTTCTTTGCGCGTTCCAGGAAGAACTCGCGTGTCGCAAGACGCGGCGCAATGCCCTGACCATTGATTACCATCGGAGAGCCGCTGCTGGTCTTGACTATGATCGGCACTTCTCCGCCGAACGAAAAATGAGAGAACTCGATCACCGAAGCGGCCAGGACTGCGGCGCATCCGGCATCAATGGCGTTGCCTCCTCGCTGGAGCAGTCTCAGTCCCGCCTCGGCAGAGAGCGGATGACCCGCCGCCACTACGCCTCGGCGGCCGCGCACGACCGGTCTGAAGGTGTCGGCGCTCGGCGCCGACGCGTAAGGCAGCAATATCGCGGCGATTAAGATGAAGCAGAAAACGCCTGGCAAAATCCTCATAAACGCTCTCCCCTTTCGATGGACGATTAGTCGAAGTCTCCGGGATTGCCCGCCCGTTGTCAAACCTGGCAACACTCGGGAAAATCGAGCATTGCGACCAAGCTCAGTTCTGTCGAGAGATTTGAGCTGTGACACTTAACGAGTAAGTTGCCGGCTGCTCGGCGAGCTTTTACGCGCTGCCAGCCTCGCACCCACATACGCTACTCATGCCCAGGCCAGGGAGAGAGAGGCCAGACTGAATTCAAAAAAGGACTAGAATTTCCACCCTTTACAGGGTTGCCGCGCGGAGAAGATCTCATCGAGCAAATCCACCCATGCAGATTGTTCACGAGACGGATCAAATAGCGCGGCGAGACCCCGGCATCGGCTTGTGAGATCTGCAAGAAATCGCGGTTCCGTTTCGCAGCGCAACATCAAACGGGCAAGTTCGCGTGTATCCCCCACTCGGAAGTAGCCCGGATAGTCGTCGCCGAGAATCCCTATCGAGCCTGGAATCCGCGAAGCGAGAACGGGCAGTCCCGCAACAATCGCCTCCCCAAGGGCATTGGCCCCTCCCTCCATTCGCGACGAGATCACAAACAAACGACTCTTTGACATCACAGCCGCGACTTTGGAAGGCGAGACTTCGCCGAGCCATTTGTACCGAGTGTTCGACATCACTTCTAGACGAGCGCGTTCCCCTTCGGCTGCTGCCAGGGCGCTTCCGAGGTGAATAACTTGAATTCGGGACGACCTCGGCAGAAGCCGCGCCGCCATAGCCGCCCGTAGCGGGTCTTTTACACGCCGCAGATGGCCCACGACGCACACACCGAAGTTCTTCTCTGAGACCCGGGGCCTCTCCCTTTCGAACGGTGAAACCGATTGATATATGATTCGCGCTTTTCTTCGCCAGGCCGGTCGAAGTTCATCGAGAGCCCGGGGCTGAAGCGCGATGATACGGGTAGCAATGTCGAGCGAACGTTGCGCCTTTATGCTCTGATTGAGATCACGATACAAATCGGTGCCTGTGAGCGTGACGACGAGCGGGAGATCAGGATGGGCCTGGCGGAAGCGATCGATTGAATCAAAGCTGCGCCGGGCATGAAGCGCAATGAGCAGTTCGAATTCCTCGCCGGAGTAGTTTCGCGAGATGACTACACGGTGTCCGAGCTTTCTGAGAATCTTTGCCCATCGAACAGCTGTGACTTGATTGCCGGAACGCGACTGGGGCAGTGCGGGCGTGACAACACCAATTTTCATTCGAATGGACCGGAAAAAGTCACCACGAGTTCAGACATTCAGACGGCGCAGGTACGGAAGCCGGCCCAGACGTCGCGGCGTTCGGGTGTATAGAAGTTACGATAAGCATTGCGAATCATTCCCGACCGCGTCGCCCAACAACCGCCTCTCATTACCTTGTGATCGTCGAACCACGGCGCCGAGTACTCCCTGTAAGGACCCGGCTCGAATCCTGGATACGCGCCGAAGTTTGTGGAAGTCCACTCCCAGGTGTTGCCGATCATTTGACGGCAACCAAATGCGCTGTCACCGGCAGGCAGAGCGTCCACCTTTAGACAGCCCATCGCGAACCAGTCCAGGTTCGCTCGTTCGGCGGTTGGCGGCTCATCGCCCCAGGGATAAACTCTTTTGCGATTGGCGATGCTGCGACTTTGCGGTGAAGGCTCACAACTGGCTGCCATTTCCCATTCAGCCTCGGTGGGAAGCCTTCGGCCCGCCCACCTGCAGTACGCCTCTGCCTCGTACCAGTTGACGTGAATCACTGGGAGTCGATCTTCCAGTGCCGCCCATTGATCGAAGTGCCGGCGCAGCCATTGGGCCTTTGATTCGCGGCGCCAGTACACCGGGTGCTCGGCGGCCTGGCTTTGTCGCCACTGCCAGCCCGCCTCACTCCAGAACTCGGGTCGAAGGTAGCCGTTATCTTCGACGAACGTGGCAAACTCGCCCTGAGTGACTGCGGTTCTTGACATCGAAAATGGCTCAATTTCGACCTCGTGGGCCCATTGCTCGTTGTCGAAGGTGAAGCCTGATTCCGGAGAACTGCCAAGAAGGAATCGTCCGCCGGCAATGTAAGCGTCGCCTCCGAGGCGCGGCTCGCTTTGTTCGATGCTCGCCGGTGCTTCGGGGCCGGTGAACTGGGGAGCGCCATAGGAAAGCGTCTGTCTGGTGTAAGTAATCGCCTCGGCATGCATCTGTTCGTGGAAGAGCGCAAGCTGCAGAAAGTAAGTCTGGCCGTAGCCCTGGATTTGTTTGTGGGTTGATGACTGGTTCGATTCGACTACGCGGTCCAGCACGTTCTGCATGAAGCTAAGCGTGTTTTGGCGCGAAGGCAGCGGCAAGTCCCAGCGCGTGTCGTGTTGGACTCGTGCCGAGTCGTACAGCTTGTCGCTGTTCGCGAGAATCGACTCTCTACCCAGGAAGTGACGAAGGCACCAGGCCTCCTGAAAGTATGCAATGTGGCCAATCTCCCATCTCAACGGATTGACTATGCCAAGGCGCGGACCCATCAACTGCTCCTCGTCAAGATCTGTGACCAGATCCAGCGTCCGAGTACGGGCTTCCTGAAGCGCCATGAGAATCTCGGGTATACTGACGCGAGCTTGTCTGATGCTTTCAACCATTGATAGTTACTCGATCCGGACTCCGAAATGATACATCTTTCGTTCGGCCGAAAAAAGTTAAGAATATGCGCTTACGCCGGCAGAGTTTGTCTTTGTTACGGAGCAAATCGAGAACATCGCTGCGGGCTGACGCGCCCGAGAAACATACCGGATTGTGAGAGCTCCAACGAGTTTGTTGAGGTATTTGAGCTGGCGGAGACCGGAAAAGATTATGAGCTTTACACCGAGGGCCGTTTCAGGCGCAAGAAATAACTCCGGTGCTTCCCTTCAGTAGATAGAAGCCGACCCTGCCCGAAGTGGCTGGTTGTTCAGAATGTCGATGCTGCGGTCGAACGATAGGACGTGATTCCATTAACCGAGAGCGCCGTCGAGAATTTTCTTCGCGATGCGATGGCGGTCCTCTCGGCGCCGAACCTTCCGGCGGCGGTCGGTACCCTCGTTGTCAATCCAGGTCACGCCCTCCAGGACTATCAAGGTGTCCGCGGCGTAGCGCGTGGACTTGCGCCGTTCTTCTCTCCGGCGTTCACGGGGTGAGCGCCTGTCAATCTCGTCCGAAGAAGACATTACTGGCCTTTCGCCCGGCGTTCGTGAGGACCGGGCACGCTGGTTACGAAAATGGGAGAATGCTGCGTCGAAGCAGTATCCTCCCTCACGGGGGTTATCTGGCTCCGCTGCTCCTGGTCAGACGCGACCTCTGAAAGAAGACTGGACCGCGAGGCTGTTCCGCCTCTGCCGATGGGAGGTCATCAATCAACGAGAGAGCGATCTCGTCCTCATTATTGTGGGCCTCTTCCGTCATAGCCCTCGCTTCGTCGCGGAGGTTTTCAACCCTTTCGAGAAGTCCGTCCCGCTCTGACCGAACCGCTTCGAGTTTGAGTTGAAGCCGGTTGATCTCCGTCTGACGATCGTCGACCTGCCGATTGAGGAGAAAGTCTTCCTCCTCGAGGCTGGCGGCTCGCAGCAGGAGGCTGGACGCCTCATCCTCGAGAGCTTCAGACATCTGCTGCAGCATCCTCATCCGCACCTGGTTTGATGCGGATTCGGGTACAACTATTGTGTTCTCTTCAATCTCTGTACTCATCTCTTCACCCTGCCTTGATCTGAATTGGGGGCTATGCGGATTGCGGGTGTGGGCCTTCAGTCAACCTGCGATCCTGCGCTGTGAATCCCACGCGGCTCCCGCAGTTGTTTCGGCTGTGGCCTGTAACGGGGGCTACGTCCGCAATCCGCAATCTCCAATTCGCCATCTGGAATTATCTGCTGGCGGCCGGCGCAGCGGTGACCCATCCGCCGGACTGGCCGCGCTTGCGTGCAACTTTATCTTCGTACATTCGCTGGTCCGCGACTTCCATTAACTCATCGATCGCGAGGCCGTCCTCGCCGTAGGTCGAGTAGCCGATTGAGATGCCAACGCGCGCTATCCGGCCAGGCCGGACTTCGTGCGCGAATGTATCCACGGCGGTCTGTAGCCGTGTTCTGAGATCCCGCACCACGTCACCGGTTGCCCGGTGCAGCACGGCTACGAATTCATCGCCCGCATAGCGAATAAGAGTGTCACCGGTCCGCAACTGGCCGCGCGCGATCTGCGCGACGTGCCGAAGGATCTCATCTCCAACGTGGTGGCCATAAGTGTCGTTGATCTTTTTGAAGCCGTCCAGGTCCATCATCATCAAAACGAGCGCGTATCCGTGGCGCTCCGCCCGGCTCCGTTCCTGATCGAAGAAGCTGTACATATAGCGCGAGTTCGGAAGCCCGGTCAGGTTGTCGGTTAGTGCCGATTCCTGGGTACGCTCGAACACCAGGGCGTTTTGAAGCGCCGACGCCGCATGCGACGAGATCGTCTCGAGCAATCTCACTTCGTCGGCCGAGTAACCACAGTCTTCTTCCGAGTACAGGGCGAGAGTGCCGACCAGAGTGCTCTCCTGAAGCAGCGGGAATATCGCGGTTGAGCGGTAGGCCGTAACCTTCTGTCCAAGAGTGGCCTCGAGGTCTGCCAGCGGGCTCCCGCCAATGAGCACCTGCTTGTGCTCCGCAACCCACCCCGCTCCGCCATCGCCCACCATCATCTCCAGTCCTTTGATCGCCTCGGCGTGTTTGCCGATCGCGTAGGCTGCGCGCAACCGGTTACCTTCGGAAAGATAGATTACCAGCGTGGTGAAGTTTGCGATGAGCTCCAGCTTCGTCGCCACGATGGGCAGCACCTCCGAGAGCTTTAGCGTCGAGCCCAAAGTCTGGGAGATTTCATACAACGAGAGTACTTCCCTTTGCGCAGCCGAAATGTCGCGCAGCGCTTTTTCGGTGCGCGTTCCAGCGCTTAGCCCAATGCCGGCTTCCACCAGGTTGGCCGTCCCAACAGACATCGGCTCGATTCCCACCAGCGACGAGGGCCGCAAGGTGAGCACGGGCAAGCCGACTTCCAGTTCGTCGACCACTTCGAGGAATTTTGCCAGGACTACCGGATCGAAGGTCCGCCCGGACTCGCGGCGCATGAGATCGAGAGCCTGTTCGCGAGTGAACTGCGCTCGATACGGTCGGCTTGAAGTCAGCGCGTCATAGCAATCCACCGTGGTGAGAATCCTTGCCCCAAACGGAATCTCTTCGCCCTTGAGCCCGCTGGGATAGCCGGTCCCGTCGAACCTTTCGTGATGATGCTTCACTATTGGCACAACCTCGTAAGGAAATTCGACGTTGCTCAGGATGTCAGCCGCAACCACGGGATGGATCATTACCTTCGAGTATTCGGCTGAGCTGAGTCTGCCCGGTTTGCTGAGAATGTGTTCCGGCACTGCCAGTTTCCCAATGTCGTGCAACAAGGCAGCAGCCTTGAGCCCTTCCATCTGGTCTTCGGGATAGCGAACCGCCCGCGCCAGACCTTCAGCCAGCACCCGCACTCGCTGGATGTGGCCTCGGGTCATCGGGTCCTTCGCATCGATCGCCAGGGTGAGCGATTCGATCGTAGCCAGGTGGAGCTTGCTGAGCGTGTCAATGTGCTTGTTCGACGCTTCCACCTTGCCGAAATAGGTCTTATAGGTGATGTAAGTCAGGGCAAGAATCGGGAGTGCGATGACGAACGAGTAGAAGCCAAACAACGTTATCGCCTTCGCGATCAAACAGGCCGCCAGCATACCGGCAAAGAAAGTCGTAGAGGTCCATATGTAGCTATCGGTCCAGGTCTTGATAATGCTGGTCCGGCTCTGCAACGCACAGGTCGTCGCCACTATCGCTGTGTTGATGAGATAGTTCACCAGGGCGATCATGCCGGCGGCGAGCGCAAACTGGTGAACGCGGTCCCGGCTATAGACCAGTTGGTCGATCGGCCCAAACGCCAGTGTGGCCAGCAGCGATCCGCTGAGTATTGCTAGATTCATCGCAGCGATGTTGATGCCGATGTTTGAAATGCGTCTGGCCCCACGGGGTGACTTCGCCAGCGTGTCAACGGTGGCGAGAATCGCGGCGGCCCACGGCCCGAGAAGCAGCGCTCCCACAAAAATGAAAGTATCGCCGAGAGTGACTTTGCCTCTTACGCCGGGTATGGATACCTCGGCACGGTAGGCCGCGAGCGACATCCCGACCAGGCACATCATCCAGTCCAACCGAACAGGGTCAAGATACAGACGATAGATAGAGTAGCCTACGGCCATAAGCCCTGCCACCGACACTATTCTCGTAAATACCTTGTATGACTGATTGGTCTCTGTCTGCAACGAAGTCTCCTCGATCTCAAGTAAAAGAATGAATGCGGAGTAAATCAGTCACTTAAACCGGATTTCAGAGATATCCAGTTATTAGCCGCGCCCGGAAACTCCCTACTTGAGAACCGGCATGCTCGCCCTCAACTGCGGGGTCAATTGTCTCAGGAAAAGCACAGTAGAAAGACTATTCAACGCCCGTGCCGCAACTTGCACGATTGCCCGCTTCTCTAAGAGGCTCTAGATTTGAGAGTTACAAGTTAGGCTTAGTGAATGAAGGGATTCAAAAGCAGTCAAACTGGAGGGCACGGTCAGACATTCAGTCACAATGGAAGAACCGGGATCGGTGGAGGGATCGGATTCTTACCACGACCCTTGATCGAGGCGTCACTTTACCTCTCAGTTGCTGCGGCGGAGCCTTGACCAGAAGTCGCTTGGTTCGCATTCGCGGTCTACGCCTTCGTATCGAGCGGCTATCTCGGCTCCTTCGAGCACGTGTCCCTGTAACCAGACCCGAGCGGTTATTGTGGCGCCTATGGCCGGCTCGCCCTTGAGCACGCGGCGGCTCACCAGAACTTCGAGACGAATGTCTCGCGCGTCGACATAAATCCAAATGAGACTGCTCCCGGTGACGCGATTCTGCATCTCGCGCCACGCGAGCAGTGTCCCGCTGACGACATAGTCGTTCTCGCAGGCGTCTCTGCCGAAACTCGGGTCCTTCTCGGCGGGTTCGAATCGAGGGGCAGGTGCGCGCCGGGACCCAGGCGGCTGCAATGCGGCGGTATACGCGAGACCCGCGACCGCCACCTGGAGCTGCGGTTCTCGGAACGCCGCATGGTTGAGCTCGGTCAGATTTTGGAGTTCGAATACAACTTCGGTGCTGTCGCGTATGCGGGATCGAACAATCGCCTCCCCATCTTCGTCGTACTCGATTAGCTCCCACGGGTGGACCGTTCGGATGTAGCGGCTGCGAAAGGCAGGGCGGCAGTCGGCATAATAGAGCTGAGAGGCGCCGTCGTAGACTATCGACCAGACTTCTAATCCCTCTCCGAGCTTCCAGCAACGGCCGTGCAGGGTCGCAGTCCCGCGATGAACGTGGCTTCGCTCGCCGCTGGTCTCTGCGTACTCGGCGAGCAAATTGTAGGAGTCTTCGTCGGGCACGTCGAAGCCGATGGCCTCGAACAGTTCGGCCATTACGGCTGTGCCCATTCGCTCGTGATTGGTGGAATGCTGGCCGGCGTGCTCCATGCAAGGATCCCAAACACTACCGTCGCTTCCTCACTTGGTCTTCGTCTCTTCGCCGACCTCAACGCTCAGAGTGAATTCGCGGTTGTCGCGCATCATCTGAATTGAGAGTTTAGTTCCGGGGCCTTTCGAAGCAATCAGGCGATTGAACTGCGACTGTGAGGTGATTGCCTCGCGATCGACGGCCGTGATGAGGTCGTTCTGGCGCAGGCCCGCGCGGGCCGCCGGAGTTCCGCGTTCAGCGCGAACGACTACCACTCCCTTCGCGTCAGGCGGGAGCTTAAGATAACCACGCAGCTCCGGATTGAGTTCTCGAGTCTCAACGCCCAGGAAGCCGCGAGCCACGCGGCCTCGCTCGATGAGCTGAGGTAGGATCGACTTCAGCGTATTGATCGGGATTGAGAAGCTCAAGCCCTGGGTCCGCTCCAGCACCAGCGTGTTGATCCCAATGATCTTACCCTGTGCGTTCACCAGGGGACCGCCGCTGTTGCCTGGATTGATGGCAGCGTCGGTTTGGAGATAGTCGTCGAACTGCCCCCCGAACTCGGAGCGTCCTTTTGCGCTCACGATTCCCAGCGTAACCGTGTGATCGAGTCCGAGCGGATTGCCGATGGCAATCACCCACTCGCCGACTCGCAACGCGTCGCTGTCCCCGAGGTCGGCAACCGGAAGCGGAGAGCCCGACGGAATGATTTGAAGCAACGCAATATCGGTCGCCTCATCGTACCCCTTGATGGAAGCTGGAAACTGGCGCCCATCGTGAAGCGTGACCGATACCCGCTCGACAAGCTTGTTCGAGGGGTTCGCGTCTTTCGGGGGGGAACCCCTCCGCGTCTGCTCCGATGCAGAAATCAGATGGAAGTTAGTTACGATCAGGCCCTTCTGATCTATTATGAAACCACTTCCGAGGTTCTCGCCGCTGTCGGACATCGAGCGAATATTAACGACGACCTTGTTTACGCGCTCGGCAATATCGGGGATATCGAGGAGCACCGTCTTCGTCTGTGCTACTGAGGTATCGTCCGCGCCTTTCGACCAATAGACCGCATCGTTTGTGTGTCCGGCCGCTGAAGCTAAGCCGCTTGCCCCCAAAGTTGAAAGACCCATGAAAAACAGTATTAGAATCGACATCGAGTCCATCCTTTAGTCGTTTCCATAGCCTGAATGTGGTTTTCCGTCAGGCAGATCCTGCGCCGGGGCACGGGTCCGCAAGCCGCGAATGTTTCGAGCCGGCCCACAGTTTGGCCGCTGTCCGGAGCGCACCATCTCCGTAAACAAGTCCACGTCGTAGTCGCATTCACGCGACATCTCTTCCCGGATGGCGTGCAGCTCTTCTAAGAATCTGGGCTTGCGATACATAAATTTGTGATTTCGTGACACTGATGCGATCACGCATCAGTGTCACGTTTCTCTTACTCAAAACTCTGCGTTAATCAGAAACTCCGGAGTTACAATCATAGGCACAAAGAAGCCGGCCACAGTATTGAACAACTGGATTCGTGACTGCCTGTGCACATTTGCGATGTACCCGAAATCCCAGGTCACCAGCATATCAGCCTTGTTCACCGAAGCAACCGCCACGTGGAGTGCATTGGCGATGTATTTGCGGTGAAATATTCCCCGCGAGACATAGCCGTCGGCGAGTATCGTCGCCTCCTCGCTGATCTCAAACCGGGGTAGATCTTTGATGAGCTTTAGATACGCAGATCGCCGGGGCTCGTCCATTCGCTCCAGTTCACGCACGACCAGGGGCGAGACGTGCGGCTCGTAGTCTGCGAGCTCATGCTCCCACCATCGTATAGTGAGATCCCGGCGGAATGGCTCGCCATTGTCAAGATAAGCTCCGACAACCGAAGTCTCAAGATAGATGCTCTTTTTCATCGGTGCGTGACTATTCTACCACAGGGCTCGGGCGGGTGGGTTCTTTCCTCTCTTCGACCCCTTTTGAACCCAGTAAGGTCAACTGGCTGTTGACACCGGGCAACCCCTGCTGTATAAGGAGCGCATCCGCAATTTTTTAGCATGCGTTTCTACCGATGTTTTCATTTGGCCGGCCCTTCGATAGCGATTATTGAGGCATGAGTTGGGTGGGGCCGGTTCAGAAGCTTACGAGCAACCGGGTACGGTTTTCGAGCAAACGTTCGGTTGGCAGAGGGGCCCAATCACCGTGACTGCCCGCTGGGTAGTTGGGCCAGGTATCTCCCCGTCCCTGAGGGGTGCGGGTAGAAGTCCGCTCACATCGGCTCTTGCGCTGCCTCCCGCACAGCCTGAGCCTTCATCCGGAGGAACAAAATGAAACGGAAATCAGTGATGAAGAAAGCTGCGCACGTCCTGTGCGTGCTGGCTCTCGCTCTGGCGCAAAACACATCCGCCTTTGGCCAGGCCGACGTCAGCAGTGCCACGTTGAAGGGAACGGTTACCGACCCAAATGGATCTGTTGTCGTCGGAGCAACGATCACCTTGACGAGCGTTGACAAGGGTATTATCAAGACCGCCAAGAGCGGCTCTGACGGGACGTATCGGATTTCACTTCTGCAACCTGGGGTCTACGACGTTCAGGTCGAGTCGCAGGGATTTGCCAAGGCGTTCGCTAGAAACATGGAGCTGACGGTGGGTCAGAGTTTTGTCTACGACGTCAGTCTACGGGTTGGCGAAATCATCAACTCGGTAGAAGTTACTACAGACGCACCTTTGATCCAGGTGGAGCAGACTCAACAAGCAAACACCATCAACCAGGCGCAGGTCGACAATCTGCCCAATATTAACCGAAACATGACCTCTGCGGTTTACACGCTGCCCGGGGTAGCCGACTCAGCGGCAACCCGCTCTCAACAGCCAGGGTTCACCGGCTTCCAGACTACCGGCTTTTCAATAGGGGGCAGCAACGGACGCAATAACCTGTCCACCATCGACGGAGGCGAGAATGAGTACGGCTCGGGACAGTACAGGGTGTTCATACCCTTGGATTCCATTCAGGAGTTCCAGGTAAACCGGAGTTCTTTCGCGGCCGAAATAGGTTTCACCGTGGGCAGCTCCGTAAACTTGGTGACCAAGAGCGGTGGTAATCAGTTTCATGGGAGCGCCTACGGCTACTTCCGAAACAGGTTTACGCAGGCAAATAACTTCATCGATCAGCTCAGGGACGGTCGAGAGTTGTACTCCCAAAACCTAATTACCGGGGGCACGATTGGCGGGCCGATCATCAAGAACAAACTCTTCTTCTTCACCTCCTACGAATTTGTGAAGACGGATTTGGGGGCGTTCAACTTCCTTCTCAACAGTTCTTCGGCGCTGGGACTCAACGGAGGCACCGCGACGGGTCTCGCTCAACAGAATTACCTGAACCAGTTGGCCAGTTCGGGAAGCGCGACGCTGGCGGCTGTAGCAACGCGGATGCGGCAGTCATTGGTTCCGCAAAACGATCCGAACTTGCTCAATCTGATGAGGCGCGACGACGGAGCGTATGATAATCTCACCAAGACACACACCCTGGTGAGCAGGGTCGACTATCAACCAAACGCTAAAAATTCGCTGAATTTCCGCTTCGAGCATTCGCACGGCCTTTTCGGGGCGCAAAGTTATGCGGACGGAGCCAGTCTCGTCACGAGGGATTACAGCATTCTGACAAGCTGGTCGCACACTTATGGCCCGTCGCTCGTCAATCAACTTCGGGTCCAGATTGTGCCGTGGAATAGGGCGGACAATGTCCCGAACCAGGACACGGGATCGATAAAAGACCCCAGCGCTGATCTCCGTCCAGCCATAACGGTCGATGGATTCGCGATTGGCGGATTCATTCCTCAATTCAATTTCGGTAGCCCAGCGGCTATCCCTTACATCGCCCACCAGAGACGTTTCCAATTCGACGACACTCTCTCGTGGACGAAAGGAAGCCACAACTTCAAAGTCGGGGCGTCTTATCGGCCCGTTGACTACTACGTTGAGGACGACCTGTATTTTGCCGGACAGTTCAACTTCGCTGACAACACGTACCCGATTCTGTTCGGAGCATACCCCTCAATTCAAGACATATTGGCGCTTGTAGGGGGGCATCCGACAGCTCAACAACTACCGCTTATTGGGTTCAACTTAACGCACGGGCCGTTGGGTACCGGTTGCGGTCCCGCCGTCGCCGGAAACCCTTGTTACCCCGCAACCGGTCCGACCTCGGCGAACCTGACCGGTGCTCAATCCTTTGTTTTTGGGCTACCAAGTTTCCTCCATCAGGGATTCAACAATCCCGCTTGGCATGGATGGGCCCACTACTTTGGGGGCTTCGCGCAGGATTCGTGGAAGGTCTCTCCCAGATTTACCCTGGACTTCGGAGGCCGCTTTGACGTTGATGCCGAGCCTTCTCCGCTCCATCGGCACAGCTACTTCTCGCCTCGGCTAGGGTTCGCCTGGACCCCCTGGGGCGACCAGAAGACGGTAATACGCGGCGGCGGCGGCGTATTTGAGGGACCGGTCGACGTGCTGATTCCATCATACACGTCTCTGCTGGACGATAGCGGGAAATACATAAACCAGATACTCCCCACAGGCCTCAGCGCGACGGGGATGTATCAGGCCGCCGTGTCAGCGGGCTTGCTGCCATTCAAGCATGTGCCGGCTTCTTTTTACAACGGGCTTGGCCAGGCTACAGGACAAGGCGCGAATAACAGGGTTGTTTTCCTCGCCAACCCCAACTACGAGAACCCCTACTCGATTCAGGCAAGCTTGAGCGTCCAGAGGGAACTAGTGCACAACCTGTCTCTCGAGCTCGGATATCTCATGTACCACGGTCTTCACCTCCAGATGCCGGTTGAGCTCAATTACAAGGAGACGGGCGTGGTGGATCCCTTCATTGGTCCTAAGTACAGCGTGATAGATCCTACAATCCTGGCCAAAGTAGGGTATGACTCTAGAGGCAAGTCGATCTATCACGCGATGACTGTATCGCTGAACAAGCGTTATAGTAAGGGTCTGCAGTTTGGGGTCAATTACACCTTCAGCAAGGCCATCGACGACGTGATCGATTTCAGCAGCAGCCAGGTGTGGTTCAGGCCGACCAGGCTGAACACGTATCGGGCGATATCCGTGTTCGACTTCCCGCACGTGTTCGTGGCCAACGCGGTTTACAACACGCCGTTCAAGGCAGGGGCAGGTAACAACTTCTTGTCCAGGGCGTTTGCCGATATATCTATCGGCCCGATCGTGACCCTTCGGAGCGGGATCCCGTTCTCGATCCGGATGCCATCCCTCGTCAGTGGCATCGCTTCAACTGACCGCAGCTTTGCTACCCCGTTCAATGCCAGCCGTGATTCATCCAGAGGCGCTAACTACTATACGCTGGACCTGAGGGTGCAGAAGTCGTTGTTCATCTCCAGGGAACGAAAGCTGAAGCTGGGCCTCGTCGCGGAAGGGACGAACATCCTGAACAGAGTTAACTTCAACAAGGTATGGGACCAGTTCCTTAGTCCCTACCCTGCCGCTGGGTGCCTCGATCCCGTTACTGGTACTTGCGACGCTGCCAAGGCCGTCGTTACCTTTGCAAACGGTTCCACCGCTAACCTGTTGACGGGTCCATATAACCTGAAGCCCTTCGTACCCACCAGCAACAAACAGCTGCAGGGTGTGCCGCTCGCTTTCGTAGGAGCGGATAATCCCCGCCGGTTGCAGTTCGCCTTGAATCTCTCATTTTGAACTCTGCCGGAATGGGCTGAAACACTAAGGAGGGCGCCAACAGGCGCCCTCCTTACTTTATGGGTGCGCCGGACAGGAAACGCGATCACGGGGGACTGAAGAGAGGGTTCGGGTTTTCTTGTTCGAGCCTTCCCGGCAGACATTGCCTCGAGTAGCATAAGACCATGCTCCAGACAAACGACCTTGCTCCAGACTTCTCGCTCCAACAACTCGATGGTCCCATCCGGCAGCTCGCCTCTGGCCGGCCCACGCTGCTCGTGTTCTTCGAAGCCGATTGTCCTACATGTCACCTGACTCTCCCGTATCTCAACCGGCTCGCACAGCGGATGCGCGGTTCGGCAGACGTGATCGGCGTTTCGCAGGACGGCGAATCAGCAACGGGCATGCTCGTCGAACGGCTGACAATCAACTTCCCTGTCTTGCTTGATCGCGAGTTGCGAGTCTCACGCGCTTATGACCCGGTCGTGGCGCCGACGTTGTTTCTCCTCGATCGGAATGCGCGAATCATGCGAACCCAGATCGCCTTCGATAAAAAGGAGCTGAACGATATCACGGCGGCATTGTGCGAAGAATCCGGCATCGAACCCTTCGTCCTCGCCGAACCTTACGATGGCGCTCCCCAGTCCAAGCCCGGCTGCACCTCGCGACACCTCGAGGCGGCAGGAGGCGGAGCTACGAGACTCGGCGTCGATCTCTACACTGCGCGGGGCTTGCGCGCCTCGCGCACCGAACTTCCCGATGAGGTCGACCCTTACGAATACTGCACGCAAGCCGGGTTCGGGGATGCGTTGCCGGTCATACCTCCAACCGTTGAAAGGGTCGAACGGCTACTGAATGCAACGCCGCTCTCTCCGGAAGAAGTTGTTGGCCTGGTGGCGCCCAACTATGGCGCGGCCACCGTCGAGAAGATCGCCGCCAATGCTGTGATGGCGGGATGCTCGCCGGAGTTGATGCGCGTCCTGATTCCGCTCGTCCGGGCTGCCTGTGATGAGCGCTTCAATCTTCATGGGGTGCAGGCGACGACTCATTTCGCCGCCCCGCTCATAATAATCAACGGACCGGTGCGCGGTGAACTTGGCTTCGCCGCCGGCAGTAACGTTTTCAGCAACGTAGCGAGAGCCAACAGCACTCTCGGCCGCGCGCTGCAATTGATCATGCTAAACCTGGGCGGTGCGCGCCCGGGCGTGATCGATATGTCCACGCTGGGCAATTCGGGCAAGTTCTCGAGCTGCATCGCTGAGAACGAAGAGGAGAGCCCCTGGGAACCGCTGCACGTCGACATGGGATTTGAGCGAGATCAAAGCACCGTCACGTTGTTCGCGGCCGAGCCTCCCAAAGGCGTGAGTGAACACAACGCTCGCGATGGACGCGTGGTGCTCAAGGCAATCAGCCGCGCGCTTGCGACGTCCTGGAGCTATCGTGTATGCGCGATGATCGAGGCGATCGTGGTGCTCTGCCCGGAACACGTAAAAACTCTTCGCCGTGACGGATTCAGCAAACAGGACGTTCGAGAGTACCTGTTCCAAAACACCGCGATTCCGATAAAACACTATTCGGATGACGGAGAGGGAACGCAGTACGTCAAGTTCTACAGGGAATCCATCGTCGACGGTGAGCCTTGCTTCCTGAAGTTCAGGGAACCGGAGCAGATCAAAATCGTGGTGGCCGGCGGGACGGCCGGGAAGTTCTCGGCTGTGATCAGCAGTTGGGCCACCGGTCCGCGCGGCAGTCAGATGGTCGCCTACCCGATTGTCAATCAGTGATTCTGAGAATTGAAGAGTGGAGAGAATATGCCAACCATCTTAGTCAACCCGCTCGATGAGACTCCTCGAAGACCGCAAGCCCCCGCGCCCCGACTGGACACTCTCGCAGGGAAGACCCTTGGCTTGCTCGACATCAGCAAACCAGGAGGTAGTCTATTTCTCGATCACCTCGAGCATCTGCTGAAGGAACGCTTCAAGGTCGGACAGATCGTTCGCGCGATGAAGCCCACCTTCGCTAAACCGGCGCCCGATGAAGTCATAGACAGGCTCGTCCTCGCCCGGTGCGACGCAGTCATAGAGGCGCTGGCCGATTGAGGCTCGTGCACAACGTGCAGTTTGCACGATTCAACCAGGATCGAACGCCTGGGTATAGCAACAGTGCCGGTAGCAACGCACGAGTTCATGACGGCGGCGAGGGCGCAGGCCAGCGCGCTCGGGAGGTCGGACCTCGACGCGGTTTATGTTGAGCACCCTATTCAGGACCAGACCAGAGACGAGATCGAGGCGAAAGCGGAAGCCGCCCTTGGTGAGATCGTTGGGCGCCTGACCGGGCGCCAGTGGGATTAATCGTTTGAGCTGCCCGTCAGGCGCCGTTCATTTTTGATCCATCACCGAATCAGAAACGTAAAGAATCGCGTCGCACTCAACTTCACCCTCGAAAGTCGCGCGCGGGCGCCGGCAAATACCTTGCGCTCTTCGACCTCGGCGAATATTGAATAGGCCACCGGCGTCACGACCAGGGTCAGCAACAGACAGAGGCTCTGCCCACCGATGATCGTCACCGCTATCGCCGACCTCTGTGCGGAACCGGCCCCGATTCCGATCGCCGTGGGGATGAGTCCGGCTACTATCGAAAACGTGGTCATCAATATGGGTCTCAGCCTGACGTGGTTGGCCTCGAGAATCGCTTCCCTCAAGGGCACGCCCTGGCCGCGCAGTTTGTTGGTGTAGTCGACCTGCAGGATCCCGTTCTTCTTTACTATTCCAAGGAGCAGCAGCACGCCAAGCGCGCTCCACAGGTTGAGCGTGCGGCCGGTAAGCCACAGCGAGAGCAGCGCGAACGGGATGGACAGCGGAAGGCTCAGCATTATCGTGAACGGATGCAGGAAGCTCTCGAACTGCGCCGCGAGCACCATGTACATAAAGATCGAAGCCAGCAGGAACGCTATGATCAGATTGGTGGTCGTCTCATCCAGCACCTTGACCGAGCCGAGGAGGCGGAAGGTGTAGCCGGGTGAGAGACCCACGTTCCTGATCTCCTGGGTCACGGCCCGCGCCGCTGCGTCGAGCGGAAAGTCCGGCGCATTGTTGGCGTTCACCGAAACCTGGAACTGGCGGTTGAATCGCTCAATGCGAGACGGACCGAGCCCGTGCTCGATCGTCGCGAGGCTGTCGAGCCGCACTTGTCCCACTTTAACCGACGGGATCATCAGCCGCGCAAGCACATCGCGATCCTTCTGCTGTTCCGGAAGCAACTGAATGGTGACGGGATACTGTTCGTCTTCTTCCTTGTAGGTGGAGATCTGATCTTCACCGGAAATCATCAGCCGGACCGCTCCGGCAACGTCCGCGGCGCGCACTCCCAGGTCCGAGGCGCGCTGGCGATCGATCTTCACCTGAAGCTCCGGATTGTTGAGGCTCACGTACGCCTCGACGTCGAGCAAGCCGGGCACTTCGCGCATTCTGGCGGCCACTAGCTTGGCGAACTCCGCCGCCTGGTGAATGTCGGGGCCAAGAATCAGAGCGCGAATCGGAAAGAAGGTCTCGCCTCCGCCAAGCGCCGATGGAATGATTACCTTGCTGCGGAGGTTCTGATACTCGGCGGTGATCTTGCGAATCTTGGCCGCCACCTGGAGGTTCGTCAGCTTGCGTTGCGACACATCGACCAGCCGCACATAGATGTGATTGTGGTTCGAGGTGCCCTCGTGAATGAACGGGTTCACGAACTCGACTTCCGGGATCTCACCTATTCTCTTGGCCACTTCGGTTGCAAGTTTCGTCGTGCCCTCCATCGAAGTGCCCTCGGGCAGATTCATCGAGAGATTCAATTCGCTCTGGTCGTCGGGGGGAATCCAGTCGCGACCCACCAGCGCGTTGAGCGGAAACGTCAGCCCGAAAGTCGCAACGGCAATCACGACCACCACGGCGCGATGGCTGAGCGACCAGCCAAGCAAACGGCCGTATGCGCGGTCCATCCAGCCAAAGAAGCGCACATCCTTGGAGGTATGCTTGTCCTGATGGGATGTCGACAACCGTTGTTCAGTTCCTTCATCATCGGTTGCCTGCAGGCCTCGTTTTTTGGCCAGCCTCTTGAGCATTCGGGAACTGAGCATCGGCGTCAGAGTGAAGCTGACCAGCATCGACACCATCACCGAGAACGCCATCGTCCAGCCAAACTGATTCACATAGCGCCGCGCATAGCCGGTCATGAAGGCGATTGGCACAAAGATGATCACCAGCGAAATAGTCGTCGCAACCACGGCCAGCGTGATCTCCTGGGTCGCCTCGATGGCCGCGCGCTTGGGTTCGAACCCCTTCTCTTCAATGTACCGCACGATGTTTTCGAGAACGACGATCGCGTCGTCTATCACGATGCCAACCGCCAGCGTCAGCGCCAGCAGGGTCATGTTGTTCAGCGTGAAATCCATCGCTTTTAACAACGTGAATGTGGCTATTATTGAAGTGGGGATGGCAACCGCCGCAATGAGGACCGAGCGCAGATTTCGAATGAATAACAGGACCACCAGGCTGGCCAGCAGGCTCCCGAACAGCAGGTGCTCTTCGAGCGACGCGACCGATGCGTTGATAAAGACTGACTGGTCGCGAATGATGCGGACCGTGATCCCGGGAGGCAGGTTCTTCTGGATTTGCGCCAGCTTCTCCTTCACCGCGGCGATGATCTTGACCGTATTGGTGCCCGACTGCCGCCGCACATCGAGCGACACCGCCTGCTTGCCGTCGATCGAGTTCCAGGTGCGCGGCTCGGCGAAGCTGTCCTCGACGCGGCCCACGTCGCTCACTCGAATTGGAGTGCCGTTGGTGTTCGCGACTATGATGTCGCCGAACTGGCTGATGGCGTCAAGCCGGCCAAGCGTCCGAACTCCCATCTCCGATTCGCCCCGAATGATCCGGCCACCCGGAATGTCGACATTCTCGTTCTGAATCGACCGCTGAAGCTGGCTGATCGTGATTCCATACGCATTGAGCTTCTCCGCGTCCGCGAAAATTCGTATCTGCCTGTCGCGCGACCCGGTCATGCTGACTTCGCCCACGCCATCGACGGTTTCCAGCACACGCTTGATCTGTTTGTCGGCGACCTCTGTTGTCTCGCGAAGATTCTTGTCACCGGCGACGACGAGTGAAACTACGGGATCGGCGTCAGGGTCGGCCTTCTGAATGACCGGCGGAAGCATATTGGGCGGAAGGCTTCGAAGCGCGCCCGCAACTTTCTCACGAACATCCTGGGCGGCGCTTTCAATCTCGCGCTCGAGGACGAACTTGCACATGATCCTCGCGCTACCTTCGGTGACCATCGAGTTCAGTTCGTCGAGGCCGCTGATTGTGCTGACCGCCTCTTCGAGAGGGAGTACGACCTGAGTGGTGACTTCTTCTGAGGTGGCGCCCGGCAGCCGTACGTTTATGGTGACCGTCGCAGGATCGGCCTTGGGAAACAGGTCGACCCCAAGATCGCGGAACGAGAAGACGCCGAGCACTACCAGAAAGCTTATAAGCATCACGGCAAAGACCGGTCGCTTCACGCAAGTTTCAGCAAGAGTCATTTATTCAACCTCAGACCATCCCTAGTTCACGACTTCGATTCGTGCACCGTCTTTCAACTCCTGGCCTGCAATTGGTATCGCCACGCGCTCGCCCACACTGAGGCCTTCCATCACCTCCACCGATTCATCTGCGCGCTCCCCGATCTTGACCTCCCTCTCTTTCAGGGTATCTCCCTGGACCGTGAACACCTTATACATGCCATAGACGTATAACAGGGCGCCCCGGGGAACAAACACGGCGTCGACAACGTTGCTGGAGGGAATGCTCGCCTTTACGAAAAAGCCGGGTTTGAGCAGGCGCTCGTGGTTTTCGATCAGAGCTTCGACTTCGTACGAACGCGTCTGCTGCTCGACCGAGGGGTTGATGCGAGAGATCTTTCCGCTGAACGAGCGGTCCGGATAGGCCTCCACTGCGACTGTGACTACCTGTCCCGTGCGCACCCATGCGGCCATCTTTTCCGGCACCTTCAACCGCACGCGCAGGGGATCCGCGTTAACGATGACCATAACGGGCGTTTGAACTTTCAGATATTGGCCCTGAGTTACATTGCGCTCCTTGATCTCGCCGGCGAACGGCGCCCGGATAATCGAATCGCTCACCTTCTTCTGCGCGAGGGCGGTAGAAGCGCGGGACTGAACCAACTGGGCTCGAAGGTTCTCAATGGCCTGAACCGACAGATCGTAAGCGGCCCGGGCGGCATTATATCGAGCCTCGGCTTCGTCGAAGTTCTGGCGAGGCACCAGCCCCTGTTCGTAAAGAGACTTCGCTCGATTGTATTTCTGCTGCGCGTCGTTGAGGTCGGCTGCCGCCTTCTTGACTTCGGCTGCCAGGGTAACGTCCTTGAGGTCCTCGCCATCTTCGGCAAGGCCCAATCGCGCCCGCGCCTGCCGCAAGGAGGCCCGCTGCTGATCGAGCGTCAATTGGAGCTCGGTCGGCACGACCTTGACGATGGGCTGGCCCGCGGCGACGTGGTCTCCCACGTCAACCAGAACCTGCTCGACCTTGCCTTCGACTTCTGAGCTGACGGTGACCTCTTCGTAGGGATAGAGCGAACCAACCGATTCGACGTTTCGTCGCACCTGGCGCCGCTCGGCCTCCACCACGCGAGCCGAGACCGGCTTCGGTGAAAATGAATCAGACTGCTTTCCTGATGCTCCCCGGTAACAAGAAGCTGCGGCGAGGGTGAAAGCAGCCAGCAATATCGCGATGAGTATTCGAGGAATCACATTTGTTGCAAGCGGCTCCGCCGCGAGGATTCTCCCTCGACCTGTGTGCTCAACCATGATTTTCCTTCCGGGCCCAGAACCACTGAATGACAGCCGACAATAATAGCCTGATTTGACTGAATATTCGAGGCCGCGCTTAGTAGCGGGCGTTAGGAGGTCGACTCCTCACCGGAAGCAAATGAGATCCCACGCGTTACTCCTGCTTGACGGCGCGCTCGTGTGCCTCAGCGAGCAGCGTCATCATTGCCTGCCGACGATCGTAAATGCGCTTCAGTTTTCTCGGTTCGTGGCGCGCGAGCGCATATGATGTCAGGATCGGCAGCCCGATAGTCGAGTCCACATAACAAACCACCGCGTCGGGCAAGCGGTCCGGATCGATCTTGCCCCAGCTTACCGCCTCGCTTGGGGTCGCACCCGACAGCCCCCCGGTGTCCGGTCGCGCGTCGGTTACCTGCAGGAAGTAGTCGTGCCCTTTCTCTTCGATTTTGAGAACTTCCTGAATCTGCGGCTCAGTTTGAAGCAGGAAGTTCTTGGGGCTTCCGCCTCCCAGAATGAAGACCGCCGACCTTCCTCCTGTTCTCTTTGCGTCGAGAACGATTGCCGCGGTTTCATTCACGTCAGCGTTCACATCAATCCTCAGCCGGTTGCCGGTCAGCGCCTTCGCAGCGACGTTCATTCCGATAGAGCTGTCGCCCGGCGAAGAAGTGTAGATCGGGACCCCACTCTCGAAAGCCGACGCAAGCAGGCTCTTGCGCCCGATGCCCAATACTCGCTCGCGCTCGGCAACGTACTTGCCGGCGAGATAGTGAAACTCTGCGCTGCTCATGTCGCGCTGAAACTCGGAACCCTCAATCATCTTGCGATAGAAGGCATCGGTTGAAAGGAGCACGTCGTACTCGAAGAAGATGTCGTAGATGCGGACAACGCCTTCTTCGCGCAGGATGACGTCCGAGATCTGTGGATCGCCGCGGTGCATGCGCAATCCGATGCCGAAGTGCGTATCGTGATAGAGATTCGCCCCGGTTGAAACGATCCAGTCCACGAAGCCGTTTTCGATGAGGGGAATGATGGCGGACATCCCCAGCCCGGCGGGAGTCAGCGCGCCGGTCAGACTCATGCCGACCGTGACATCGGGTTCCAGCATTCGCTCGACAAACAACTGACACGCCTCGCGCAGCCGTGCGGCGTTATAAGCCAGGAAAGAGGTCTCGACGAGCTCGGCCACGGTCATCGAACCGGTCACCGGCTTCGGGTCAATCGGTGTACCGCCAAGGAAGTTGTGTCTTTTTGCCATCAATTACCTCGCAATAATCAGTCATTGTCCGGAGCCAGGTTCCTCGGTTCTGGTGACGTAGGGCGCCAGTCGTTCAACCATTTCCGGGGGCACCGGCACCGATTCAAAGGTCTTACGGCTGACACAGACCAGCACTACGTGCCCGTCGGCAACCAGATCGGCTTCACCTTTTCTATTCACCTCGAATCGTAGCGTCAGCGATTTGTGGCCAAGGCGCGAAACATAGACCGAGACTTCTATCAGGTCGTCCAGCACCAACGGCTTTCGGAAGTCGAAGTGTATCTGCACCCGAGGCAGCCATACGTTCAACCTGTCGAAGACCGCGGAATAGGGCAGCCCAGCAGCTCTGAATAACTCTGTTTCGGCTATCTCAAAAAACCGCAGGAACTGGCCGTAGTAAATTATTCCGGCGCGGTCTATGTCGGACCACCTCACGTGTTCTTCTATCGTGAATCGTTCGTGCATCGCCCGCCTTTCGAGAGTTCACTCAACCACCCGCGAATAGCACCAATATGCGCTACGTGACTGCTGCCAACGACAATGGATCAACAGGAGATCTTGCTGCACCTGCCGGCCAACAGCGGTGATGTAGGTCGGCTTCTCCGATTCGCGGATATTCGCGAGATTCGCGGATATCTTCTATGTTGTGCCCATGTCACACTGGCGCAACTCCATTCCATCGTCTAACATTGCTGTTTGCGCCGAGGTCTGCAGAATCAGCTTTAGAACTTAAGATACGCGAATGACAGATAAGAAGAAAGTTGGAATGCTCAGTCTGGGTTGCCCCAAGAATCTCGTTGACAGCGAGGTGATGATGGGCATGCTCGCCAGGCAGGGGTACGAGCTGACGACGGACTCCGCGGCCGCCGATGTGCTGGTGGTCAATACCTGCGGCTTCATCGACTCCGCCAGACAGGAATCGGTCGATACAATCCTGGAGATGGCCCAGCTCAAGCAGACCGGCAATCTCAAACGGCTGATCGTCGCAGGCTGCCTCGTGGAACGCTATCGCGAAGAGTTGAAGCGAGAGATACCGGAAATCGACGCTTGCATCGGAGTGAATCAGCTCGAGGAGATTCTCGACGTTGCCGAACCTAACGGCCGGCGGAGTCTCCCGGTCTACAGCGAGGGCAGGGCCGCACCGGAGCTTTACCTTTATGATGAGACAACCCCGCGAATCCGAGCGACCGCGCCTTATACGGCTTATGTCAAGATCGCCGAAGGCTGCGATCATACCTGCGCCTTCTGCATCATCCCGCGTCTTCGCGGAGTCTTTCGCAGTCGCTCTCCCGAGTCGATAGTTCGCGAAGTCGAGATGTTGGCCGCGCAAGGCGTCAAGGAGATCGTCCTCATCTCGCAGGACACGGTTAACTACGGCGCGGACTTGAATCTCACCGGCGGACTTGCCAGATTGGTCGCAAGCCTCGCCGAGGTGCCGGGTGTCGAATGGCTGCGCTTCCTCTACTGCTATCCGACTGGTATCTCGGATGTGTTGTTGGACGTGATGGCCGAGCGCCCGAACGTCTGCAAGTATTTTGACATTCCGCTCCAGCACGCGAGCCGTAGAATGCTTGCCCGTATGCGAAGGGGCGGCGGGCGCCAGTCGTACGAGCGAATGATCGACCGCATTCGCAATCGGGTGGCAGGCGTCGGGATCCGCACGACTTTCATTGTAGGATTCCCAGGCGAACGGGACGAGGATTTTGGTGAGTTGTTGGACTTTGTTCGCGCAGTTGAGTTCGACCGCGTTGGCGTATTCACATATTCGGATGAGGAAGGGTCGGCTGCGTTTGCGCTTGATGAGAAGGTCGACCGCGCCCTCATGCAGAAGCGGGAACGCCGCTTGATGACAGAGCAGGCTCGAATATCAAAGCGAAGGAATCGCGGGATGATAGGCCGAACCGTGAGGGTGCTGCTCGAAGGGGCCTCGCAGGAGAGCGACCTGCTTCTCGAAGGCCGAATGGAGTCACAGGCTCCGGAGATCGACGGCTC
>DASYSA010000245.1:0-14653 GCA_036003885.1 Blastocatellia bacterium
GCTTATCGTCACCGATCAACGTATGCCTGGAATGACTGGAACCGATGTGCTCCGCGAGAGTATGAAGACGTCTCCGAACACCGTGCGCATAATTCTAACTGGCTACGCCGACACGGACGCACTCATCGACGCTATCAATACTTCGCGGGTCTACAAGTTTGTCAGCAAACCCTGGGACCCGATGCAACTCAAACAGACCATCGAAGAAGCGCTTCGCGACTATGAGAAGCAGCTTGAACAGAAGCGCCTGGTTGATGATCTGGTCGCCTTTGTTCAGTCTCATCCTTCCCTATTCATCGCCGACTCAGAAAGCGAGGCCACTGGTGAATCTCTCAACCAAGTCTGCGAATGACGCAGGCTCGACTACTTCTATGTTAACCCAGGCTCATACAATACTCGCAGTTGATGACGAGCCCATAAATCTAAGGATGCTGGAGCGGCTGCTGCGGAAGCACTTCAGAGTTCTGACGGCAACAAGCGCTGAGGAGGCTCTCCAGATACTCGCGCGTGAGAACGTGTCATTGATACTGACCGATCAGCGGATGCCGGGAATGCAAGGCACTGAACTGCTTCGAAAGAGCCAGGCTCTTCACCCCGATATGGTGCGAATGGTTGTAACCGCTACTAACGACAGCGAGACGTTCATTGATGCGATCAAGAACTCAGGCGCCATCCGAGTCATAAGCAAGCCGTGGGATCCGGACAAGGTCCTGCAAGCCATTCTGGATGCGCTCGCCAGGTACGAAAGGCTTATGGAAAACAAAGAAGCCATCAATCGTCTGAAGCAAGCCAACGAGGATCTAAACAAGATGGTGAGGCGAGGCTAGACACCGGTCCCTCTCCTTACCCCAGCACTCTACCGGCCCAAGGAGCACATCAGGCCCTGGGTACGCACTCCCAATCGGGCAACAGCGTCGCGAATTTCTATCAGGAGAGGAATCACGTGAGGCGAAAAGGAATAAGGGAAGAGCGGGTCGACCAGGTGCGCCGCATCATCTCTGTCCCGGGCTTCAAGATTGATTCACGGCTGCTGGCCGAGAGGATAGTCGCAGTTGCCGGACCCGCCTTCTTCTGCTCGGCTACTCGGGATTCACGGCAGGAGAGTTCAAGCGATGATTCACTTTCTGTCGAAGACCTGCTATGGCTTTTGAATGAAGCTGAGAGACGCGGGCTTCATTGACCCTCAGGACTGCGCCTACTTCCTTCATCGTCAGCTCTTCATAATAATAGAGCCACAGAATCAGCTTGTGACGTTCGGGCAGCGTCTCAATAGCCTCCCAAACGATCCCCAGCATTGCCTTGCCTTCGAGTTGGAGCAGCGGGTCGCCGAGCTCGCTGGCGATTGGCGTCTGGCGGACTTGATCCAGGTCCCGCACCACATCCTCGACCTCGCAGAAATCAAGCGTGTCGGCTTGCATCAGTTGCTCGTGGCACTGCTCGACACTGAGGTCCAGTTCCTGCGCAAGCTCGGCGACCGTTGCCGTCCCACTTATACGCTGCTCGACGATTGAACGAGCCGCCTCGATGTCCTTGGCCCGGCGATGCATCCCCCTCGGGGCCCAACTCAGCGATCGGAGATAGTCAAGGATCGCGCCCTGCACGCGCACTTCAGCGTAAGTGCGGAACCTTGCTCCTCGGTTTGAGTCGTACTTCTGCGCAGCGTCCATCAGACCGAGGATGCCGGCGCTCTGTATGTCGTCGAGGTCAACGGTTGGAGGTAACTTGCGCGCCAGGCGCCGAACCACCATTCCCACCACCGACAGGTTGTCCATCACAAGCGAATCTCGTGAAGTCCAGTCACTTTCTGTTTGAGGGACACTGCTGAGGTCACTAATCCGTCTAAAAGTTATCATTCGCCACCCACGAAGTACCGCTTACCATCTTGTTCGATCGCTGATCTCACCCAATGTGCTGCAGAGGGGCTGCAAGCGTCGAGGATACCTTTTGCACGACCTGTGCCGCTTCGCTCTGGCAATCTCAGATTCTCAGCTAAGTCCTGATATATCAATGGTTATAGATGCTTGCGAGTATGCAGGCACCTGTTCCATCTATGACTTGTAAGAAGCCTTGATCAGTTTGACGGAGTTCGGTCAACAACAAACGGTCAGGATGGGATTTAGGATCTAGGATTTAGGATTTAGGATCAGGATCTAGGATTTAGGATACCTAGGATCTAGGATAATTTAGGATTCAGGATATTCAGGATTGTGATTCCAGGATTAGGAACTCAGCCATGTACATCAGAAGGCGAATGCGATCCTAGATCCTAAATCCTAGATTATCCTAGATCCTAAATCCTAAATCCTAGATCCTAAATCCTGTCCCTTTGCGATTCACTTGCTGGAAATTTCGAGCGAGGTCAGGACATACTCCATTCCTCCGGCGACCTTCCCTAGGACCGGAACGCCGATGCCGGAATGCAGCCACCATTCTGAAGTCTCCTTCGCCGACTTGCGCACGACATCCCTGGCTCGGAACTCTCCTGCTTGCACGCGAATGGTTTGTTCGCCACGTGGCTCGAAGCTGGTCTTGTCGAGCGTGCCGACCGTGTCATCCATCTCTGCTGGCACGAAGTAACCGGGTGACGTCGAAATGACTTGCGTGCCCGCGGGCCACCCTCGGCCCTGAGATGCGATCGCCGGCGACGAAAAGGCAAAGCGCTGTGGCGTCTCCAGGGTCTGCTGCACGACGCCTGAGAGATTACCGCGCAGTCGAGCCGTCAGAGTATGGTCGTCTATGTTGTACCTGACTCGCGTGACAGCCTCGCCGCGCCTCTTGGTTATTTCGACAAACGTGGTCTTTCCCGCCCCATTCACTGTATGGTACACCTCGGTCGCGAGCTCGCCTGCGCTGATCTGACTGTGGACGAGGAATCCCCCATCGGAAGTGTTGTAGAGCTCCCACGTCTCGTTTCCACACTCTCTGCCGTTCTGGTCCTTGTATAGATAAGCACCATGAGCGATCTCGGCCCCGCGACTCCACCTGCCTTTGTGCAGATTCGGCCTTCCCCTCAGGATTGCGGCAAGGTCTTCCTCGATTGTGCCCGCCGCAGGCGTCTCAACGATTCGGCCCATTTCGCGGCCGCCCCGCTCTACAATTACCGTCGGCACGTTGATTATCGTTCGGGGCTGTATTGTGCCTACCGGCTGGCGAAATTGGTTGTCTATTCCGACCAGCTTAACTTTGAGCTTGTCGTTTGCCGCGGCATGCAGCGCCTTGAGCAGGCGCGGGACGTAGTTCTTACTGTCGGGACACCAGGTCCCAAATACCAGGGTCACGTCGGTATCTTTGTCGTTCGCCTTCAGGGCCGCAACTGCTTCGGCTTGCGGCTGATAAGACTCCATCATCGAGCGCCAAACCGGAGCAACCTCATAGAGCTTATCCTCGCTCATCTCGCCGGTGACACCTGGGTGTTGCCGGAGCAGGATCGATTTTCCCTCCGCCGACAACAGGTAGGTCGTACTGTCGATGGCGGCGAACTTGCCGATCGAACGCAATTGCAATCCGGCCTCGGAGGTCGCCGAATTCCGATCCGGGGCGAGGCGCAAGGCGCTCCTGGATGCCAGGTTAACAGTATTCGCCTCGAGATCCAGAACTACTGAATCCCGGAGGCGAGATGAAATCAAGGCAACCCGGCGGGGCGAATCGCACACCAGGACCTGAGCGGCGCGATCCAACTCACCATCGACGTACACATCACGGCTGACGTCGTGCCACTCGTGAGTTGCGGGCTTATCGATCTGGGCCTGAGCCGATGACAACAAGGCTGACAGGAACACCAGCGCCAGCGTCTTTAGTCTCATTTTCGCTGTTCTCTACTTTCGCGATCTGGTATGCAGGGCGGCGCTCAGCATCGGGCTGAGGTATGGCAGCGGGGACTCAACTCAGCGGCCCCATACGCCTGGCAGGGATGCTATTCAACGCGTTCAGGCGTCTCTGTGGCGATCACTGCAGCGCGACGGGATCTGCCCTGGATGAACTTTACTATGTCCTCCATCCTGGCACCGGGAGTGAACACTTCGGTCACGCCGAGTGCCTTCAGCAGAGGAATGTCTTCATCGGGAATGATCCCACCCCCGAAGATGATCACGTCGTCCAGGCCTTCCTGGCGCGCGAGTTCGACGACCCGCGGAAATAGCGTCATGTGGGCGCCCGATAGGATCGACAGTCCGATTGCGTCGACGTCCTCCTGAACCGCGGCGCTCACGACCTGCTCAGGAGTCTGTCTCAGTCCGGTGTAGATCACTTCCATTCCGGCATCGCGTAACGCCCGCGCGATCACTTTAATTCCGCGATCGTGCCCGTCGAGACCCGGCTTCGCCAATAAAACTCTGATTCTTGCTTCAGCCATACCATTCTTGCGAGACTCAGAACATCGGCTCCTGATACTCGCCCAACACCGGCCTCAGCGCATCGCACATCTCGCCAAGCGTCGCGTATTCCCGTACGCAATCCAGCAGCAGGGGCATCGTGTTGTGTCCCGCGCGTGCACCATCCGCCAGAGCCTTCAACGTGTTTTGTACGCGGGCGCTGTTGCGTTCGACCCTCAGCTTCTTCAAGCGCTCGGCTTGAAGTTCGGCTGTTGACTCATCAATCTGGAGAAGCGGTACCCCCATAGGCTGATCTTTCATCACGTACTCATTCACCCCGACTATGATCTTGTCTTTGGAGTCGACCGCAAGCTGATACTGGTAGCTCGATTCCTGGATCTCGCGCTGCGGGAAACCCGCGTCGATCGCCTCGACCATTCCGCCGAAGTCGTCGATCTTTCGGAAATACTCCATCGCGCCTTCTTCCATATCGCGGGTTAGCTTCTCGATGAAGTACGAGCCGCCCAATGGATCGACCGTGTTGGTCACGCCCGACTCGTGTGCGATTATCTGCTGAGTTCGCAAAGCTATCAGGGCAGCCTCGTCCGATGGAAGCGCCAGCGCCTCGTCATACGCGTCGGTATGAAGCGACTGCGTGCCGCCCAGCACTCCAGCGAGTGCCTGAATCGCCACTCGGACAATGTTGTTGAGCGGTTGCTGCGCGGTGAGCGAGACGCCCGCCGTCTGAGTGTGGAACCTCAGGGCCCACGACCGGGGATTCCTGGCGCCGAACCGATCCTTCATTACTCGATACCAGATGCGCCGGGCAGCGCGATACTTGGCGATCTCCTCCAGGAAGTCATTGTGCGAGTTGAAAAAGAAACTCAATCGCGGCGCGAAGTCATCGACGTCCATTCCATGGTTGATCGCGTACTGCACATACTCGATTCCGTCTCGAAGCGTGAACGCAAGCTCCTGAAGCGCAGTGGAACCCGCCTCGCGAATGTGGTATCCCGAGATAGAGACGGGGTTGAAGTGCGGCACCTCTTTCGTGCAGAACTCGATCGTATCCACGATAAGCCGCATTGCCTGGCGCGGAGGATAAATCCACTCCTTCTGCGCGATGTACTCTTTCAGGATGTCATTCTGAAGCGTCCCCCCGAGCTTCTTCCAATCCGCACCCTGCTTCTCGGCGACACCAAGGAACATGGCCAGGATCATCGACGCCGGCGCATTGATGGTCATCGAAGTGGTCACTGATTCCAGCGGGATGCCGTCGAACAACACCTCCATGTCCGCCAGAGATGAGATTGCTACGCCGCACTTACCCACCTCTCCTTCGCTGAACGGGTGATCCGAGTCGAAGCCCATCAGGGTCGGCAAGTCGAATGCAACCGACAATCCCGTCTGCCCGTGCTCCAGGAGATACTTGAACCGAAGGTTTGTGTCGAAGGCTGAGCCGAAGCCCGCAAACTGGCGCATCGTCCACAGCTTTCCGCGGTAGCCGGTCGCGTGGATGCCGCGGGTGTACGGCGGCTGCCCGGGGAATCCTGACTCGGCTTCATAATCGAAGTCTGGAAGACTGTTGGGCGTATACAGACGCTCGACCGGGGTCAGGGAAACCGTAGTGAAGCGCTCCTTGTTCTCGGGCGATCGCTCGAGCATTGGGTTCAGCGTTTGCTCTTCCCATTCCCGCTCGGCTTCTTCCAGACGATTAGTCAGGTCGGCTGTGCTCATCGAGTTCTCCTGCGGCAAAGTCACACGGACCGTTAAGATAGCGGCCAGTCGGAGAGTAAACTCGATGATAGTTGAGCGTTCAACAGGGTGTCAATGAAGGGGTGCGCGTCCGATTTGGGCGAGGACCTGAATGGGGGTCAGGCCCTCGATTTCTCGATTCGGGGTCAGGCCCCCGATTCTGCGATTCTGATTTTAGGAATTGACCGTCGCACGAAGATTCTTCAAAAAGCAAGGAGAGCGGATTGGCCGCAACCAACGCCTTTGTTTCTCCGCGGTGGGCACAATGGCGGGCGGCAGGAGGAACAAGACCGACATCCGGGACACCGGAGCAACAAATGAAATTCAGAATCGCAGAATCGAGGGCCTGACCCCCTATTTGCTCTTGCCCTCCGCTCGTGCTTTCCGCTGCAACTCGCGCAACGGCCGATAGCCGATTCGCTTCACGCTCTGGCTCTCCAGAATCTGGCGAATCTCCGGATCCTTTGTGAACAGCGCATGCTCGGCCGCGCGGTCCTGCCACGAGTTGGTCACGTGCTGCATCTCCTCCCCGGCAAGCGCCGCGTGAATGTAAAGCTCGGTTACTCCCGGCTTCAACTCTTTGAGGACGCGCTTCCAATACTCAGTCGCAGACTCGCCCTGCTTGCGACTGCCATAGATCAAGTAGTCCGGACAGAGCGTTCCGTCCGAGTCGAGCTGTCCACGTTGTTGTCCACCGCCCAGCGGGGCCAGAGTCTCCTGCGATCCCATCCGCAGCGGCAGATCGAATTCCCTGGCCAGTCTTCGATACACCTGGAAATAGGCGTCGTTGTACTGCAGTACCCCCATATGGGAATCGAGATGCGTTACGTCTATTCCGGCAGCCAGAGCCTTTTGAATCTGGGCGCGAGCTTCGATGTAGGCTTGCTCGGGAGTCGCATGCTGATACACGATCGGTGTATCAGGCCAGAGGTATCCCTGTGGATCCACGAGTCCGGGCACCTCGTTCCTGCTTGCGACCGGTCCCCACTTTATGCCTTTCCATTCAGCGGTGTGAGTGAGATGAAGCCCAAAATCCGCGTTGGGATGGGCCTTTGCGTAAGCCGCAATCTCCGGGAACCAGGGACACGGAACCATTATCGTCGCCGAGGTCATCAAACCGTTCTCCAGCGCGTCGATGGTTGCAGCGTTGGCCGCATGGCTGACGCCAACGTCATCGCCGTTGATGATTAGAATTTTATCGCCGGACTTGAATCCGAGACGTTCCGCCAGCGGCGTCCCTCCGGCACTGATCCCCGGATTCGAATAACCCGCGAGCGCAGTTAACAGGACAAGCAGTAATAGTATGACTCTCTTTCTCATAAGCATCCCCTTCAACAGTTGATTGTGAGTTTTTAAGGATTCTTCTCCGAGAGACTACTCAGAGAGCGTTGAATAGACAAGTAGACTCTCAGTCGCCCGGGTGGTGGGGTCGGGCCCTCGATTCTGCGATTCGGCATCAGGCCCGCTGAGACGAGACTGCTATCACAGAAAATCCGTGGGGTCACGCCCTCGATTTTGCGATTCGGCATCAGGCGACTAGACCAGCGTGCTCCTTCTTATGTCCAGGAAAGGCCGAGAGACGCACGGGAGCCGGAGGAAGAACCCGGCGATTTCAGGAGTTCGGTGGTCCAAAAACCTCCTCTGGCTCCACAGGGCGCCGCTTGAGACCGTAAGCGAGATAAACGAGGAGTCCCAATCCCACCGCGATCCCCGCGTCACGAGCTTCGTAGACCGTCGTATTGGAGAGCAGCCACGCGATCAGCGCGAGAGAAGCTATTGATGCCGCGACTCCCGCCTTCAACTTGAACACCGCAGGACTGGCGCTCGGCATGCGGCGCAGCACCGGAAGCGCAGCACAAGTCCCGGCGTAAGCCAGCAGCCTGGCGATTGCGCTTATCGTGGCCGCATAAATGAACGTACCCGAAAGAGTCAGCACAAGGACAACCACAGACGTGAGCAATATGGAAACGTGGGGAGTGTGAAACCGGGCGTGTGTACGCGACAGAACTCGAGGAAGCTCGCGCCGGTCCGACATCGCGAATGGCAGTCTCGAACCTGCAAGCAGGATCACGTTCAGATTCGGTATGATCGAAACAAGCGCCCCTGCTGAGATGATTCCAGCCCCGGCCATCCCCAGAAAGCGACCGCTTGCATCCGCGAGCGGCGTCTCCGAACTGCCTAACTCGGGCAGCGTGCCTATGCACACAACCTGTATCAACAGGTAGAGAACTGTGACTACGCCTATTGCCGTCAGTATGGCTATCGGCATGCTATGCTGTGGATCTTGAACCTCACCTGCCGGTATTACCGCCATCTCAAACCCCGTGAAAGCGTAGATCAGGATCAACACAGAAGCGGAGAATGCGCCATAAGTGGGCCGCTCGGCGAAAGAGTATGCTTCAGGATTAAGGAAGAACAGGCCGGCGCCAATGAACAGAAGAAGCGGCAGCAGCTTTACCACAGTGAACAGGTTGGTCACTCTCGCTACATCCCGAATTCCGATGATGTTCACGGCAGTCAACGCGATTACGACGAATGAAATCACCGTCGCGCGTACTATCCCGGTATTGGCGGCGGGCCAGAAGTAACTCAGATAGCCGATCAATAGATTGCAGTTGGCAGCAAAAGCCGTGAGCCGTGCCAGCCAGATCATCCACCCCACTTCAAACCCGACCAGGCGCCCGAATGCCTTGCGGGCATAAAGGTAAGGCCCTCCAGTCTCGGTGAACCGGCTGCCTACTTCGCAAAAACAGAGAATTATCAGAGTTACCACGACGGCACAGGCTATGAATGCAACCAGACTGAACGTGCCAACCCTGGAATACACCTTGGCCGGCAGGCCGAAGATGCCTGCTCCTATTATCCCGTTGACCGCGACAGCCGTGAGGTCCCATCTGCTGAGCCCACGTACCAGTCCTGCATTGGTTGGTTGATTCATTAAGCCCCGTCCAGAAGAACCGCCTTGCATCCCTGAGGCGCGGTCATATTAACTCACAATGGCTCGATCACCCATCACTCCTGTACAATCCGAACGACAAATAAACATGACTTCCCGAGAGGAGAGACTGATGGGCGTAGAAATAATCGTGACTAACAACGGCCCGCTGCGGGTAACGGGCGACGACATCGTAATCAAGGACGTGGCAGGGAACACCTTCGGGCTTGCAGGTCGAACTGTCGTTTCGCTCTGCCGCTGCGGCCATTCGGACAATAAGCCCTTCTGCGACGGCTCGCATAACCGCGTCGGTTTTCAGTCGACAGTAGAAGCGCGGGACTTGCCTCCACCAGCACCGAAACCGTAAGTGAAGCGGGAGTGGGAAGCGGGTGAAGTGAGAGCGTCACACACCCGCCCGCCCTTTCATTCGCATCGCCCACTGTGAGATCCAACCCTTATCCTTCGTTCGCCGCTTCGCACACTCCCGTACTTGACCCTCTCCCGCCCTCGCACGTAGCATAGGATTTCGCGAAAGGCTGCGCATGAAAACAATCAGAATCGCAAACGGACAGGGCTTCTGGGGCGACTCGCTCGAGGCTCCGGTTGAGCAGATAAGGCGGGGCCCTATCGACTATCTTGGCCTCGACTACCTGGCCGAAATTACAATGTCGATCATGCAGAAGCAGCGGGCCCGCGACCCGCGCGCGGGCTACGCGCACGACTTCGTTTCGATGATCGAACGCGTCCTGGCCGACCTGGTCGAGCGAAAGATCAAGGTTGTCGCAAACGCGGGCGGCGTCAACTGCGAATCCTGTCGGGATGCAGTCATTGAAGTTGCGCGCCGTTCGGGATTCGGTGGCAAGATCAAGATCGGAATTGTTACCGGCGACGACATAATGGATCGCCTTGAAGGGTTCATTGCACGCGGCATCGAGTTGAAGAACCTGGACACAGGCAAACCGCTCGATTCGGTTCTTTCGCGGGTTCAAAGCGCTAACGTCTACTTCGGCGGGCGCCCTGTCGCCGATTGTTTGGCGCAGGGCGGGCAGGTCGTGATTGCAGGCCGAGTGACCGACACCGGACTCACGCTTGGCCCTATGATTCATGAATTCGGCTGGGCTGAAGATGACTGGGATCGGTTGGCGGCAGGAACTATCGCAGGGCACACCATCGAGTGCGGAGCGCAGTGTACCGGTGGCAATTGCCTGGTCGATTGGGAAACGATCCCGAACCCTGCCGACATCGGCTACCCGATTGTGGTCGCTCATCCGGATGGCACATTCTCCATAACGAAACATAAGGGCACGGGCGGCCGGATTACCGTGGCGTCAATCAAAGAGCAACTCCTCTACGAAATGGGCGACCCGCGCGAATACATCACTCCGGACTGCGTGGCAGATTTCACCTCTATCCAGCTTGAACAGGAAGGTCCGGATCTTGTGCGCTTCTCAAACATCAGGGGCCGTCCGATGACAGATATGTACAAGGTGAGCATCAGCTATTCGGCCGGCTGGAAAGCTGTCGGTTCGCTGGTCTATGCCTGGCCCGACGCATACAAGAAGGCCAAAGCGGCGGATGTCATTTTAAGGGAGAGACTCGACCGGCTCGGCTTGAAGTTCGATCACATCCTGACTGAGTTCGTCGGCGTAAACGCTTGTCACGGCCGGTCCGCGGGCGAACCTCCACCCGAGTTGGCAGAATTGGCGATGCGGATCGGAGTGCGATCCGAAAACAAACGGGCGGTCGAGCGATTCACCAGAGAGATCGCGCCGCTGGTTCTCAACGGTCCTCCGACGGTTACAGGATTTGGCGGAGGCCGGCCGAAGGTCGAAGAGATCATTGCCTACTGGCCCGCGCTTATTCCCAAGAGCGAAGTGACGCCGGTCGTCTCCGTTGTAGAGGCCTAGAACACAATGGCAAAAATAAAACTGGTTCACCTCGCGCACGCGCGCTCCGGCGACAAAGGGGACACCGCCAACGTCGGCCTGATCGCTTACAAGCCCGAGTGGTATCCTCTACTGGTCGAGCAGGTGACCGCCGAGCGAGTAAGGGAACACTTCAAGGGAATCTGCTTTGGCGAGGTCGAGCGATTCGAGGTGCCTAACCTGGGCGCGCTGAACTTTTTGTTGCACGAAAGCCTGGATGGCGGCGGAACGCTTTCACTGAAGACCGACGCGCAGGGTAAGACGTACAGCACAGCTCTGCTCCGGTTGGAGATCGAAGTCGACGATCGCATTGCGGCCGACCTGCTGCGCGGCCGGTCATGAAGGATGGCCCGCCGTTAGACCAGCCCGTCGCGCTCACCTCATTTACCCGCTGAAGCGTTAGCCGATCTACTCAACTCGTCGGCTATCTCATTTGCGCCGTAGACCTTCCTCAACGCTTCGATCATAACTCGCGAGTCGACTGAAACCGCGCGATTCACCGCTCCATCGTAGATAAAGTTGCCCACCAGCGATTGGATGTTGCCGTCGAAGATCAGTCCCACAATCTCCGCATCCCTGTTCACAACCGGCGAACCCGAGTTTCCACCCACTATGTCGTTCGTCGAAACGAAGTTGAATGGAGTCTTAGGGTCAAGCGCCGGCTTCTTGCTTATCCAGCGTTCGGGCACTTTAAAGGGCGGCTTGTCGCCGTGCGCGGCGGCGTGCTGATAGAGTCCGCCAATAGTGGTGAACGGCGGAATGAATTTTCCATTCTCCTTGTAGCCCTTCACCGCTCCATATGACAGGCGGAGCGTAAACGTCGCATCCGGATAGAGCTTTGTTCCCTGAACCTCGTACAGGGCGCGGGCGATCTTTGCGTAGTTGGGCCGCTCGTTACTCTGCACCTCGGTCTCGTAGCGTTTTCGAACCGCTCGCGCTTCCGCATCTATGGAGCGTGCCAGCAGAATCATCGGGTCAGTCGATTCTTCAACAGCCTTCGCGCCCCCCTCTGCAACCTGCTTTCTATAAGCCGCATCCTTGAGCTTGCTTCCATCGATAAGCTCAGCTGCGCGCACTGCGGGCGCTTTGTCATTCAACACCTTCTTCACTGTGGCATTTTCGGCGCCTAGTTCGTCGCGCATGAAGGCCAGCGACTCTGCGAGTTGAATCTTCTCCAGGTCCTCGTACACCGGGACCGCCGAAAAAATGCCCATCTCCAAAGAGGCCCTTCTGGCTTCCGTGTATTCAGCCAGTCGTTCGGCATTGGGTTTGGCGCTTTCGGCGGCCAGCCGAACCAGCGTTCGAGCATAGGAGAACAGCACAGAATTGAAGGCACTGCCGCTCTCAAGCAGAGAGTAGACTCGCACATAACTGGGCAGCTCTTTGCGCCCTTTAGCAATGATGTCCCAGGCGCCGCCGTACTCCCGTTGCTTCCGGGGATCGGCAGCAATCGCGCGGCGCAACGCGGCTTCGGCCACACGCTTCTTTGCAAGCAGCGACTCGCCCTTCAGTCCTTCGTATTGGCCCTTGAGCGCCTTGATACTGTTCTCGATCTCGAATACGTCCTCCTGAGCGCGGCGCGCCTGCTCCTCGCCTTGCACGCCATACTTCTTCAACGCCTCCAGATTGCGGTTGAGCAATTTCAACGTGAACGGTAGTCCGGTGTCGCGCAGATACTCCAGGTGAGCGACGGTGTTGAGCCGCGCAGTCGAGCCCGGATGACCTGAAACGAAAACCAGCTCTCCATCCTTCGCCCCGGACTTCGACCATACAAAGTAGTTCTCGACCCTGATCGGTTTGTCGTTCTCATAGACTCGGAAGAACGCCATGTCGAGGTCGTAGCGAGGAAAGTTGAAGTTGTCAGGGTCGCCCCCGAAGGACGCGATGTCGACTTCCGGCGCAAAGACGAGTCTGACGTCGGTGTATTTCTTGTACCGGTAGAGATTGTACTGACCGCCCTGGTAAAGCGTAACCACATCGCTCCGCAGCCCTGTCGCGGCGAGCGATTCCTTCTCAATTGCAGCAATCTCGGCACGCCGCGCCGTGTTCCCTTCAGCCGCCGACATACCGGGTTTAACCGCGCCGTTGACCCGGGTAGTTACATCTTCGATGCTCATCAGCATGTTGAGTTCGAGATCGGGCGACCTGGCCTCCTCGGCGCGGGTTCGCGCATAGAAGCCCGTCTTGAGATAGTCTGTCTCGGCGCTGCTTAAATTGTGAAGAGTCTCTAACGCGATGTGATGATTGGTCATCACCAGCCCATCCGAGGAGACGAAAGATCCTGACCCGCCGTTGTTGAACCTTACCGAAGCCATCTGGACTTTCTTCAACCAGGCGTCGGTGACATCGAAGCCATATCGCTGCTTGATATCCGCCCGAGGAACGTTGTTGAAAAGCCACATTCCCTCATCTGCAAGGGCCGGCTTGAAGCTTGATGCGAAAAGCGCCATCACTAGCGCGCAGAAAACTTTTTTGGATCTCATTCTACAACTCTCCACAACTCCTAAAATTGACTCCTAAGTTTGACGCGATCGGAGTTCACCGAGTTCACCGTCGCTGTAAAAAGCCTCAGACGCAAAAATGAGGGCGAGCCGTTTTCGACGGCTTGCCCTCTACCATTCCGCTCACTCTTGGAGAAGAGGAGGCAGTTCGTTTGCTGCCAAGCCAGATTGTAGCAAATCCGCTTATCGTCTTGCCAGTGGTCAGAGGTCAGTGGTCAGGAGCGCAGCGGTCAGGGGCCAAAGGTCAGCGGTCTGGCAGGCAGTGGTCAGTAGACAGTGGTCCAGTAGTCAGTGGCCTGTCGTCGGGTGGTCAGTGAGCACGGAGAGCAGCGTGCATTACCGAGCACGGTGAGCAGCCTGCATACCGAGCATTGGACGACGGACAACTGTCGTTTTGACCTAAGTCGTGCGCTCGCAATATGTCGATGTGACCTATGATTGGCTCCGCGGATAGCCCGGACCTTTCCCGAGCAACAATTATTTGAGTGCTGTGTGACGATCTCCAAGACCATTGTCAATTGTTCACTGGACACGAGTAATGCTGGCGATGAGGAGTAGCTGGGCCGCCGGGTACCGGGCAATTCGCGGCGATCACTCAGGTCTGGTATGACATTTGATAGGTTGCAAAACGAATTGCGGAGTCTCCTTAGCTGTTCCGCGACAAACAAGCAGGGCAACAAAGATCCGACAGTTTGGTGAGGAACAAAACATGGAACTGAAAACTCCCATAGGCATGACCGCTCCCACCGGCGGGGGCTCGACACCTATGATCGACGACTTCATTATTCGGCAGATCTCCAGAGCAGAACTGCTGGTCGGATCCGGCCAAATTGAAGAAGCAATTTCCACACTCAATGAGATTCTCAAGCTTAATCCAGACAGCACCCACGCTCACATGAAGTTGAAGGACGTTTACCTTCGAGCCGGCATGAAGCCCGAGGCCGCTGGGGAGTGCCTTCAGCTGGCAAGAATCTACGAGTCGCAGGGTGAAAAAGCTTCGGCCAATGATTACCTTGTCAGAGCCAGGTTCCTGTCGCCCACAACGGGTAACCTGTCGTCCAAACCACGACCGATTCAGCCGTTCCCCACGAATGGCAGAGTGCCGCTTCCCCCCAATGGCTCTCCTGTTGCAACGCGACCACCGCAATCTGAAGTAAAGACCAGGCCCGACTCGGTAACATTAACAGGCGGGATCCAGCAACCCGCCACACCGCTCAGATCGATACC
>DASYSA010000246.1:0-11502 GCA_036003885.1 Blastocatellia bacterium
ATCGGACTGAATAACGAGAGCATAGGCCACGAATACCTGGTTCGGGACCGGGGAAGTGAAGAAATTTGCACGACTCTTGCCGGCTGAACCGAAGGTGGAATCCAGACTGCCATCGTCGTTGTAACGCGCCAGAAGCGTGTCCTTCCCGTCAGAGAATGAGATACCTGCGGCCACAAGCTTTCCATCGTCACGGAGCACGAGGCCAACCGCTGTTTCCGAGCCCGAAAAGTCTGTCGATACCTTTCCGTTCGAGCCAAAAGTTTCATCCAGACTGCCATCCGAATTGTATCGGGCGACGGCAAAATCGGCCGCTCCGTTATCTGTGAAAGCCTGACCAGCTGTGACAATCCTGCCGTCCGGCTGGAGTACTACCGCCAGGCATAAGTCCTGATGGCCGAAGAAGTCGGTCTCGACTTTTCCACCTGATCCGAAGGTTTCATCCAGGCTGCCATCAGAATTATAGCGAACCAGCGCAAAATCGGGGCCGCCGCTCTTCCCGCTGTATGTCGTACCCGCTGCCACGATCTTACCATCGCCCTGTATGGCCAGCTTGTGGAGCGCAGTCCCGCCCGGACCGAACTCGGTCATCACCCCGCCCCCCAGACCGAACGTCAAGTCGAGGTTGCCTTTGGGGTGAAAGCGCCTGATCGCGAAGGCAGTCGATGTGTCACCAGACGCTACTCCGCCGACTACGATCTCTCCGTCTTCCTGAATAGCAATACAGCTGGCCCGGATCAACCGGCCGAATGAGGTCGCGACTCGGCCCTGAAAGCCAAAGTTGTCGTCCAGGTCGCCGGAGTTAGCCTGGGATGGACCGAGTAGTAACAGGGAACACAATAGAGTCAGAAGCGCTGTTGCAGTACGACTGAGTGCTCTGGTAGTCATTTCTGAATTCTCCTCGAGGGATCGGGAGAGATTGAAGTTCGTCCGGTCCGCGATATTAGCAGCTGGCAGGTGTGGGGGCAAATGGGACCCGAGTGCACCGCCGCTGCTCGTGCGCCATTGACAGCACTTACGCCGCTTGTGTAGTCTATGCAGGTTGAAGGTGGTTCGGTTTGAGACTAGATTGGGTTCTTTTGACTGGCTTGTGTCTTGCACTTCAGTCGTCACACTCCAGCTGGGGATGTTCAACAGTCGCAAACCCTCAAAATGGAGGTCAGGAGCCCGAGATGGAAGAAAAAACGCTGACGTGTGCCGACTGTGGCCAGCCCTTTACTTTCTCAGCTGGCGAGCAGCAGTTTTATCAGGAGCGCGGAATGAGCGAACCGAAGCGCTGTAAGCCGTGTCGTCAGGTGCGAAAGGCGGATCGAGATAGCAGAGGGGGCGGCGGCGGCCGCTCGGGCGGGGGCGGCGGTCGAGGCGGCGGCGGCGGTTCTTACGACAGATGGTGATTAACTTTTAGGAGGTATTGAGTGGCAAGAGTACAGGTTCACGACAACGAGAGCATTGAGAGTGCAATTCGACGATTCAAACGTCAGGTGGCCCGTGAAGGTATCATCACCGATACAAAGAAGCATGCATTTTATCTGAAGCCCGGTGAACGCCGTCGGCTCAAGTCTCAGGTTGCGAGACGCCGCGCCCGGAAGAGCATGAGAAAGCGGCCGACTGAAGACTAGGGTGAGAGATTCCTGTCTGTGGAGTAAACCCATAACCAGCGGGATCGCAGGGTTACTTAGGAGAATGAGCAGCCATCAGCCTCTGGAGCGCTTCCTTCATTTGCGAGCGTGCCTCTTCATCCTTCTCATTAGTTACTGCTTCGGTGAGCGCCGTTACTGCTCGCTTGTCTCCCAGATCAGCGAGTGATAGCGCCGCTGTCACCTTTACCCTTTTGTCCTCATCCTTGAGCATCTGAAGTAGAGGATCACTCGCCCGACTGTCGCGAAGGGCCCCGAGCGCCGCCGCAACCGCCGCTCGCACATCCGGCGCTTCGTCTCTCACAATAGCGACCAACTCAGGTAGAGCCCGGCCATCTTTGAGCGAGCCGAGCCCGATCGCTGCCGCTCCACGCACGCTCGAGCTTGAGTCCTTAAGCGCAGCGATCAGCGGAGTGACTGCTCGCTCATCCGCCAATTGCCCCAGGACTCTTGCCGCCGCGCTCCGCACAAATGCGACCTTGTCACTCAATAACCCAATCAACGGCTCGACTGCGCGTTTGTCACTCAGGCTTCCAAGTGCATCAGCAGTCGCCGCTCGAACATCCGCATCCTGATCCTTGAGCATTCCCAACAGAGGCTCCACGGCTCGGCGATCCTCCAGATATCCGAGCTGTTCCGCGGCGTCCCGGCGCTCGGTAGCATTCTGGCTCTTGAGCTTTTCTACAAGGTGCGAGAAGTCGTCCGGCCGCGACCAGGCCGCCTCAAACAACGTGATCCCAGAAGAGGCGGCGCAAACGACAGGCCGCCCGGCCAACGCCTGTGCGCTCAACACGACTATCACGATCCCCCTGACTATGTCTCTTCCCATAAAATGAAACTGACTCGGTGGTCGATTAAATCTCACACGATTTCATTGAGAAAGCTGCGGCCTGCTGATAGTTCGAGCCCGAAATTTTGCGCTATGGTCTGCCCGATGTCGGCCAATGATGACCGAATTCCTAAATCGGCTCCTGCGCGAGCGCGTCGCCCCCACACGAGCACCGGAACGTACTCTCGCGTGTGATCCGTAGACACATCTCCTGGATCGCAGCCGTGGTCCGCACTGATGATCAACAGATCATCCTCTCGCATCGCCTCCTGAATCTCAGGAAGCCTCAGATCGAACGCTTCGAGCGCTCGGGCGTAACCTTCAACGTCGTTGCGATGGCCGTATAGCATGTCAAAATCGACGAGATTGGTGAAGATCAGACCGCGCGTCGTTTCCCCAAGGGCCAGCAGCGTCTGGTTCACACTGGCGTTGTTATTTCCTGCGGCGAGCTCTTCGGTTGTGCCCCGATGGCAAAATATGGAACCGATCTTCCCAACGCCGGTGACGGCGAGACCCGCAGCCTTCATTCGGTCGAGAAGGGTCTGCTCCGGCGGATCGATCGCATAGTCTTGACGCGCCTCAGTTCTCTGGAAGCTCCCCGGTTCGCCGATGAACGGCCGGGCGATTACCCGGCCCACCCTGTCCTGGCCAGTCAGCAACTCGCGTGCAATCTCGCACCAGCGATAGAGCTGATCGAGGGGTACGACGTGTTCGTGGGCAGCTATCTGAAAGACACTGTCGGCTGAGGTGTAGACGATTGGCCGGCCCGTGCGGACATGCTCTTCACCGAGCTCCTTGATGATCTCAGTGCCGGAAGCCGCTTTGTTGCCAAGTACGCTGCGCCCTATGGCTTCTTCGAACGGGGCGAGTACGCGTCGCGGAAAACCATCGGGGTATGTTGGGAAGGGATTGCTCGTGATGATGCCCCCCATCTCCCAATGACCGGTGGTTGTGTCCTTGCCGCGAGACTGAGTCGCGGCCTTGCCGAACGCTCCGGCGGGAGCCTCGGTTGGTTGAACGGGCAGCCGCCGAATGTTGGCCAGTCCCATGCCGCGCAGATTTGGGATCTTCACTTCACGCGAACCAAGCGCGTGACCCAGGGTGTCGGAACCGGCGTCGCCATAGTCCGCGGCATCCGGCATTTCGCCTATGCCCACACTGTCAAGCACTACGAGCAGGACTCGGTTGAAAGGACCGCTTTGACTCATCTCCAAATCACCGGACCGATTCTAAAGCGGACCTGCGGAATTATCAAACAGACTGGAATCCTGGAAACGTGTACGCCGAGCCACCCGGTTACGTCAACGATTGATTGATGATATCATGGCGACTTATGGCTAAAGCAAAGAACCCCATCCCCGAAGGTTTTGGCACGCTGACGGCCCATATCACTGTAAAGGCGGCGGCGGACTACATCGATTTTCTGAAACGCGCGTTTAATGCGGTCGAGATCTCGCGAGCGCCCGGACCGGGTGGCAAGCTATTTCACGCCCTCGTACGAATCGGTGATTGCAACCTGATGCTCAACGACGACTTCCCAGAGTTTGGGTTGCCGCCTATCGCGGAAGGGCGCTGGCCGCTGGTGCTGACCTTGTATGTTCCGGATGCCGACGCCGTTTTTACGCAGGCGACCGCTGCTGGTTGCGAGGTGGCCATACCGATGTCGGATCAGTTCTGGGGGGATCGGTACGGACATGTGAAAGATCCGTCTGGCTTCACCTGGGCGATTGCTACGCGCACCGAGGATTTGACTCCGGCCGAAATGCAGAAGCGTCAGGCGAAGTTGTTCGGCGGCGGCGCCGGGGCGTAGACCGTTGGGCAAACCAGAAGCAAAGTAGGACCGCTGCGTCTGTGTTTTACCCGACTGCAGCGACTTGCTGTCTCGGCAACGTGAGACACTCGACCTGGGTGTGTTCATCAAATCTCATGACGCCTGGCTCTCATAACGAGGGCTAGTCCTGAACTCTCGCAGTCCGGGGAGTCTCACCCTCACGTCATCCAGATCGCCCCTCAAACATTTTGTGTCGTCTTGCTTGATAAATGTGCGGCAGGCTGCGGCGTTTGTTGACAGATCACTTGTCCCGACGTCTCGAGCGGCTATTAGGTGAGACCTCGCCTGTCGAAGTAGTCTTGTTGTTAAGGTCGCAATTGGCCGTGACGGCATTTCACCAAACTGATAGAGTTCCCTCGATATTCGAGTCTGCCGGCCGGATCAATCACCGGGAGGGTTGATATGAGCCTCACGTCTTTCACAAACGACATCTTCATCAGCTACGCTCACATTGATGACCTCAGCCCCTTCGGCGGTGAGAAAGGCTGGATTGACCTGCTCCATGAGCGGCTGTCTGTTCTGTTAGCGCAGGCACTCGGCTATGAAGTTAAGATCTGGCGCGACGGCCACGACCTGCGAGGCAATGACGAGCTGCAGGGTGCTATCGGCGACGGCGTTACGCGCTCGCTCCTGCTCGTCCCCGTCATCTCGCCCCGCTACGTCCAGTCCGACTGGTGTACGCGGGAGATGGAAGCGTTCCACGCAAGCGAGCCACCGCCAGCGTCAGCCGGGCCGGGTTACCGCTCGCGCGTCTTCAAGGTCGTCAAGACTCCCCTGCTCGAACACCTGAAGAAGCTGGAGCCGTCGCACATCAGAAACCTCATCGGCTACCAGTTCTACGCCGAAGACGAATCGACCGGCCTGTTGTGCGAGTTCAGCCCCGACCCGACGGACAAGCAGTACTGGAAGATGCTCAACCGGCTCGTGGCGGACATTACGAGAGCGCTCATCGATCTTAAGCATTCACCCAATGATCGACCGCCGGACGTCGGCGAGGTTGCCAAACCCTCCATCAGCCCGCCCTGCACCCACGGGGTCGCGAAGATCGTGTACCTAGCCGAAACGACTTCTGACCTGACGAAGGAACGAGAGCTTGTTCGCGACGAACTTCGGCAGCGCGGCTACGGGGTGCTCCCGGAGCAGAAGCTCCCGCTCGAGGAGATGAAGCAGACTGAGGATGCTGTGCGCGACGGCCTCTCGCGCAGTGCTTTGTCAGTCCACATCGTCGGAACGCGCTATGGGTCCACTCCCGAAGACAATGCCCGCTCGGTCGTGCGCATACAGGAGGAACTGGCCGCCGAGCGGGGCGCGGCGGACCCTGCCTTCCTTCGTCTCCTCTGGATGCCGCCCGGTCTATCGACGCCCGCCCTGGAGATTACTGACCAGCGCCAGAAGTCTTTCATCACGGAACTTCAGAACCGCGTAACTGCAGGCGCGGAGCTCTTGCAGACGAGCGTCGAAGACCTGAAGAGCCGCATCGTCGAGAAGCTCAACCCGCCGGCGAAGACACCCGCACGCGTCGACCGACACTCGAAGCTCAAGCAGGTGTACCTCATTTGCGAGAACCGCGACCGGAGTCTGGTGCGGCCCATCAAGGAATACCTCTTCAAGCAGAACCTGGAGGTCATTACGTGGCTCGACGAGGGCATGGCCGACGAGCTCATGAACTACCATCGCAAGAACCTCAAAGAGTGTGACGCCGCGCTCATATTCTTCGGCAGCGGCGACGAGCCCTGGGTGCGCAAGAACCTCGAGGATCTTGAGAAGGCTTACGGCTACGGGCGCGAGGACGACTGGAGCGCCAGCGCCGTATATGTCGGCTCGCCGCCGAACGAGGAGAAGAACGATTTCCTCACGCACATGGTTCCCTACGTCATCCGCAATTTCAGTTCGTTCGACCCCAACGACCTGCGCGACTTCGTCAGCGCCGTGCAGGCCGCCGAAGGAGGTCAATGATGATCGAGCCGAGAAGATTCACAAATCCCTTTCCCGGCCTCCGCCCCTTCGAGACGGACGAGTATCGTCTGTTCTTTGGTCGCGAGGGCCAGTCGGACGCGCTCATCACGAGGCTCCAACGCGCGCGTCTCCTGGCGGTTGTCGGCACTTCGGGCAGTGGCAAGTCCTCGCTTGTGCGCGCCGGACTGCTTCCGGCCCTGCGCGGCGGAATGATGGCCGGGGCCGGCTCCGGCTGGCGCATCTGCATTATGCGGCCGGGCAGCGACCCCTTCGGCAATCTCTCACATGCGCTCGCCGACAGAGATGTTTTGCCGGAGGCCGGAGGCGGCCTTCCCGCTGCGGAAACCGAGGCACTCATCGAGGCGACTCTCAGGCGCGGCTCGCTCGGGCTGGTGGACGCTGCGCGGCAGGCGAGACTCGCAGATAACGAGAAGCTGCTCGTCGTAGTAGATCAGTTCGAGGAGTTGTTCCGCTTTCGTGAGGCGCGGGCGACGACGAGCACTGGCGACGACGCGTCGGCCTTCGTCAAGCTCCTGCTCGAAGCGGCGCAACAGCACGAGCTGTCGCTCTATGTCGTCCTGACTATGCGTTCGGACTTCCTCGGCGACTGCGCGCAATTCCAGGGGTTGCCCGAAGCCATCAATGATGGCCAGTATCTTATCCCGCGCATGACGCGCGACGAGCGGCGGATGGCCATCGCGGGGCCCGTCGGAGTCACACGCGGCAAAATCGCTGAGCCACTTGTCTCTCGCCTTCTGAACGACGTCGGCGATAACCCCGACCAGCTCCCCATCCTCCAGCACGCCTTGATGCGGACGTGGGATTACTGGCAAGACCGTCGCAATGGCGGGCCCCTCGGCCTCGAACACTACGAAGCCATCGGCACGATGGCCGCCGCGCTCTCGCGACACGCGGACGAAGCCTTTAGCGAACTGCCCAACGAGCGCAGCCTGCTCATCGCTGAGAGACTGTTTAAGGCTCTTACAGAGCGCGGCAATGACAACCGGGAGATTCGACGCCCGACGAGCCTCCGCGAAATCTGCGCCATTGCGGAGGCGAGCGAGGAAGAGGTAGTCGCAGTCATCAATGTGTTCCGCCGCGAGGGACGTTCGTTCCTGATGCCCCCCGCCGGCATCAGGCTGTCGCCTGAGACTGTCATTGACATCTCGCACGAGAGTCTTATCCGCAACTGGCAGCGACTCAAAGATTGGGTGAACGAAGAGGCCCAGTCGGCGCGAATCTACCGCCGCCTGGCCGAGGCCGCAGTCCTCAACCGCGAAGGCAAGGAAGGACTTCTCAACGACCCGGCGCTGCAAATAGCGCTCGACTGGCGCGAGCAGCACAAGGCGAACCTTGCGTGGGCGAAGCGATATCAACCCGAATTCGAGACCGCCATAGGTTTTCTTGATGCAAGCCGCGACGCCCGCGATGCACGGATGGCGGAACAGGAGCGTCAGCGACAAGAGGAGGTCGAACGCGATCGGCGGGAATTAGCGATGACCCGGGATTTCGCAGAGAAGCAGCGCCGAGCGGCTCAACGTCTCCGACGCTTCACTTTCGCACTGGTCCTGATCTCGGTTCTGGCGCTGGGAGGTTTGGGGATTGCGGTGTATGCATTTGGCGAGGCCAAGAAGAGCGAACGCGAGGCACACGAACAGCAGAAAATAGCGGAAGCCGCCAGGTCGAAGGCCGAAGTTCTAACCACAGAACTACAGCAGAGCACAAAAGAGTTGAAGGATAATCTACTGGCCTTGACTGAGGCCCAGGCGCAACGCCAACAGCAAACGGAGATCGCCAAAGAACGTGCATCCGAGGCGGAAGAAGCCAGGAAGAAAGCTGAGGCCGAGGAGGCGAGGGCCGAGAAGAACAGCGCTGAGGCCGAAAAAGCCAGACGAGAGGCTGAGAAAAACTTCGAGCAGTCCATCGCCGCGGTCGAACGCAGCAACTTGATTCGCAAGGGTCTGGAAGCTTTCCAGCGTAAGAATTTCTCCGATGCCCAGCAGTATTTCGAAGACCTGGCCGCCACCCTTATGCCGCTTCAACCCGGGGCGGGCGGCCGAGTGGACCGCCAGCGCAGTCTCACGCCCGAACGGGCCGCGGTCGAGATGGGCTGGGCTTACTCGAACAAGGGTGCCGCGAACTGGAAGGCTGGCGAATTGGGTGCTGCCGCACGAGATTACGAGCGGGCTCTGGAAAAGCTCGAGAAATACCAGACGGACAAGAAAGACCCGATCCTGTTCGACACCTACCACGGAGTTGCCCACGTCTATCATGAAATAGCGACACAGGGAGCCGTGACCAACGATAACGTAGAAAAGAGGAAGGTCGACTCGAAGCAGTTCTTCGAGATGGCTGAGCGCTATTATCAGAAGGCTCTTGATTTCCAGAAGGGGCTGGTTTCGGAGGATCATAAATCGATCAACCGGGAAGAGGTCGCCGAGGGCCACGCGAACCTCGCCCGCCTCTTCCGCGACGTGGGCAGGTTCAAAGAAGCGGAGGAGAATTTCGCCGAGGCGGTCAAAATCAGGCTAAAGCGCGGCTTCGACGAATCGGCGGCCGCGGCGCTCAAGGAGCAGGGAGAGTTCTACAGGGCCCAGAACGATTGGGTCGCCGCCGAGCGGGTCTACAATGATCTTATAAATTTCGAAGAGAAAGACCACGACCACGAAGGAGGGAACGACCTCGCCGACAGCTATGACGATCTCGGGCAAATCTATGTGGCGAAGGGCGACACGAAGAAGGCGGAAGAGGTCTTTCGCGTGGCGAACCTTCTCCAGCGCACCGCGCTCAAGCGCCGGCGGAAGGAGAACTCGAACCCTATCGATTCGGCAGCGTTGATCAAGGGTCTGGACGCAGACTTCGATGAGCTGGGGAATGCCTATGTCCCACTAGGTAACTTCGACAACGCCGAGGCAGCTTACCTGATGGCTTTAGACGTTCGGAATAGGGACGGCAACGTTTTGGAGAAGAGGAAGAGCTGGGACAAGCTGACGAGGTTTTATCGGGAGTACAAGAAGGACTACCCGCGGGCCGAGGAGTACAATAAGCTCCTCCTTGATTCCTATAAGGTCGAGCCGCGTAGCCTACTGTATGCAGAAGCGTTGGAACTGCTTGCCGCGCTTTACTCGAAGAACCCAAACAAGTCCGCCGAGGTGGCGCAGCTCTATGAGAGCGCCCTCACCATCTATGCGCAACAGGGAGACTGGAACAACGAGAACAGGGTAATCTACGCCCTCGCGTTGTTTTACAAAGAGCAGAAGCGGGTACCGGAAGGGGAACAGGCGTACCGTCGCCGGCTCGACACTCTGAACAAATACTTCAATCGGCTCGCCGACCCCGCCGCAACCCCGAAGCCGAAGAGTCCTGTCAACCTGGTGTCCGAATATCTCAACGCAATCGACATTGTGGCGACCCTTTCAACCTCACAAGAGAATAGCGCCGGAGCAGAGGCCGCCTATCGACTGGCAGTTGACGCGTTCGACTATATTACGCGGAACATATACTACTTGAAGGCTCTGAACTACTACGTCGCGATTCTCGACAAGTACATTAGTTTGCTCAACAGTCTGGACAAGAAGGGCGAGGCAGTGAAAGTCGCGGAGAAGGCCAGGAGTGTTCGAGATAAGGTGAGTCAGCTCGATCGGATACGCGAGCAGCAAAACGTCCAGCAGACGCAACAAGGCCAGTCACAGCCTACGGCGCCGCAGTAAGCAGGATTTAGGATCCAGGATTTAGGATCTAGCGTCTCAGCTAAATCCTAGATCCTAAATCCTACGGCCTATCATTCATCGCTCACACCTACAAGGTCTTCATCACCGGATTCGCATAATTCCTCAGCCAGGCTCAACTCATCTGAAGCGGCCTCCGGCAGCTGCTCGACGTCGCGGAGCTTCTTCTCCATCGCGCGCGTTCGTGTCAGCGTCTTATCGATCGTGTTGCCGGCTGTTTCCAGTTGTGATTTTACCTTGTCCAGGACAGCCCCGAACTTCCCGAACTCGGTCTTAATGCCTCCCAGAATGTTCCAGACCTCGCTGGCCCTTTGCTCGATCGCCAGAGTCTTGAAGCCCATCCTCAGACTATTGAGTATTGCCGCCAACGTCGTCGGACCTGCCACCGTAACTCTGTAGGTGTTTTGCAACTGCTCGACGAGCCCGGGCTGACGGAGCACCTCGCCGTAGAGACCCTCCGTCGGCAGAAATAGAATTGCGAAGTCAGTGGTCCTGGGAGGATTGAGGTACTTCTCGCAGATGGTCTGTGCGCAAAGATGAACCGTAGCCGCTAGAGCTGCGACCGCTGCAGAAACACCGTCGGCGTTGCCTGCCTCCGCGGCTTCCGTCAGCCGCCGGTAGTCTTCAAGAGGGAACTTGGAGTCAATAGGAAGCCACACAGACGACGCCGGGTCATTGAACCTGCCCGGTAAACGAATCGCGTATTCAACCGATTCCTGCGAGTTCTCGTTTGTCCGTACATTCGCACTGTACTGGTCAGGAGTGAGAATCTGCTCGAGTATGGCTCCCAGTTGAAACTCTCCCCAGGTCCCTCGTGTTTTCACATTCGTCAGGGCTCTCTTGAGGTCTCCGACGCCGGTGGCAAGGCTCTGCATCTCGCCGAGCCCGCGCTGAACCGCCTCAAGGCGCTCGCTCACGAGGCTGAATGAGTCGCCCAGTCTTTTCTCGAGCGTTCCCTGGAGCTGCTCGTCTACAGTCTTGCGCATCTCCTCCAGTTTCTTCTCATTGCTTTCTCGAATTTGCGTCAAGTGCTGATCGATGGTCAGGCGCAGGTCTTCGATTCTCTTTTCATTGTTATCCTGTAGAAGTCTCAACCGCTGATCGGTTGCAAGTCTAAAGCTATCAAGTGCGGACTGGCTCGTATCGCTTTGCGCCTTGAGCTGTGCGACAACGGTATTGAGCTGTGACTGCTGTAGGGTAGCAAGCTCGCCGATGGTCTTCACAACCGAGTCGGCCGTCGCTTTGAGACTTGCATTGACCTCTTCGCGGAGATAGCGCGCCGCCTTCGCTGTAGTGTTTGCGGAGCTCTCCACGGTCTGCCGGATCTCATCGAGTTTTCTCTCATTGGCTCGCTCGATGTCTTTCAGCTGAGAGTTGACCGTGCTTTGTATCCCTTCGAGCTGCTTTTGACTTACGTCGTTGAGACTTTTCAGATGTGTCACGACGTGCTCGAGTTGCTGGTTTTGGGTGGAGCTCAGCTCGCCGATCGTACGAATGGTAGTGTCAGACGCTGACTTCAGCACC
>DASYSA010000247.1:0-4270 GCA_036003885.1 Blastocatellia bacterium
GTCTCAGATTGATGACAACAGCACTTCAATCTTGGCACTTCGATGCCGTGCGGTTCTACCGCAACCGAGTAGGGGAAGTCCCTTTCATTCGTTAGACGTAGCGAAGTGAGTGGTCCGATTTGAAGATTTCTGTCGGACCACCAGTTCATTCGGCCGCGACACCGCTTGTGAATGTAGTCCGCTTGATGGGCACATATCAGAAGAGCGCGTGCCCCGATCAGTGACGCCGGAGCAAATCCGTCAAATCCCAAAGCGACGTTTCAACGTTCACGATGAGCGGCGCGCGCCGCTCTTGCGCGCGTCCGTCTCCACCGTGCGGTAGTGCTCATGCCAGAAGACCTGGGTTATTTGCGAGTTGCCTGGCGCTTTCGAAAGAGCACGCTAAGGTTATTCGCCGGCATATCGATTGTTTCGGCTAAATCGAAGCCTTGCTCCTTCGCCACCGAATCGACCTCTTCCAGATCTCGGAGACCCCATTCGGGGTTTTGGGCGCGCAGGGCACTATCGAAAGCCGCATTGCTCGGTGCTGTGTGCCTGCCCGGCATGGAGTAAGGGCCGTACAGGTACAAGAGACCGGCCTCGGGAAGGGCGAGCCCTGCACCGGCAAAGAGAGCTGTCGTTACCGACCAAGGGACTATGTGTATGAGATTGAGGCACACGATCGCATCGAGCGTGGGCACGGGCCACGGCAACGTGCGCACGTCGAGATCAAGGGGTTGGCGCACATTGGCAAGGTTTGCGGTCGCCAGCCAGGCGGAGATCGACCGACGACAGCCCGCGTCCATATCGGTGGGTTGCCAGATCAGCTGCTTCAGTGCCCGAGCGAAATGAACCACATGCTGTCCGGTGCCGCTAGCGACCTCCAGCACGAGGCCGGTTTTCGGTAGAACGCGTTCGAGGACCTTCAGAATCGGCCCGCTGTTTCGCTCCGCTGAGGAGACTACCAGCCGACCATCCGGAAGTTCGTCTGAGCGTTCACAGCGAATTGCCGACCTCCATGCGCGCTAACGTTTGACTGAGGTGCAGACCACGGCTTGCCGTGAGATGTCGCCTTGATGGACGGGTTGGGCGTCAGTTGGTGGGTCACGGTGGTGGCGGACTAACTGCCGTATTCTAGCCGGTATCCCAAGCGCGCAGCATGCGCCGTCGGATCTCCCTGGGCAAATCGTCTCGAATTACCGGCGCGCGACGTTTTTGAGCGCGTGCGAATAGATGCAGTGGTAAGACCGTGACCTACAATTTAGACAGCAGCCTTTCGTACTCGCTGTGAGGCCCGATCCAAAACCAAATCACGACTCCTTGTTTGAGAACGCCCAAAGCCCGCCAGTCGAGATCGATCCGCACCGAGTAGATCGGTAGTGTGTTGTGAACCTTCTTGAATCGAAGCGAGGGATGAGCCGGGTTCTCTGACCATAAGCGATAGGCACCTTGAGCCTTCGCTTGGACCGAAGCGGGCGCCGCGGCGAGGAGCGCACGGAACCCTTCGGTTGTTTGGGACTGCACTGCCGCTAAAGTGGCTTGGTGCGTCCAGCGGCGTGATCAGCCAAGGCCTTCTCAGCAAGCTTGGCAAGGAGGTCTTGGGATTTGGCAAAGGAGTCCGTCCATCGTTGTTCGGACGCGAGTTCCTCCATCACGATAGCGGCCACGGCATCCTGCTCGGACGCAGGGAGCTTTGCCACCTGGCTCAGTGCCTTTTCGAGAAGTTGTGTCATTGTGTTTTCCTCCAGCAATGTGCCGAATCTTACGCCCAGTCGACGATGCGGTCTAACGCGCGCGTTGAACGGCGCGAAGAATCGAAGCTTCTGTATTTTTTCAAGCCAGGCTGCTTCAGGATACTGTTTAGCGTGCCAAGTGCCAAGCCGCCGGAGTGCTTGTTCCGACTCGGCAAAGCATCGCGCTTAGCAGGGCGATCCGGACTATCAAATCTGCCAGCCCGTGAGTTCTGCTAGTTCCGCAACGCTACGTACATGGCTAACTTGACATGCGGGCGACAGCCGAAACCGCAAACGATACGGTTCAAGAGCGGACACTCGCCTCCTGGCCGCACACTCAATCGGTTTGGCGACTCGATGCCATTGGTGTTCTTCGATACTCACAATCGTGTGCAGGAGACTATGAGACAGCGAACTCAAAACCTGCTACCGCCTCCGCCGACCGGAGAGCACGCAGGACGGCGTGTGTCAGCCCCACTGCCACCGAGCAGCGCCGCCAGATCGAAGGCGCCCTGCGCCAGCGAGACTGGGTGCACGCGCTGTGACAAATCTAGGCTCGAGTGGGACGATGAGAAGGGTAGGCAGGTCCTGCTCGAAGCCAACGGCCACGTGCACGTCTGCTCGACAAGTGAGCTGCGCATTGCCCGCGACTTCATGCCTAACAAAATTCTGCGCAAACCTTCTGTTCTGGACCGTACCGGATGGTCAGCACCAACGCTCTGGCGGCGCGTCAAAGACGGGAGCTTCCCGCCGCCGAGGAAGATTGGGCCTCGAGCGGTCGGCTGGCTGGAGAGTGAGGTGGAAGCGGCGATAGCGGCGTTCCCCATCGTCAATCAGGAGAAACGGCCGGCTTCGTAGCCCGCAGAGAGGGGAAGAAGGAGTCGCCTGAATTGCGAGCGATGCGCCGGCGGCTTCGCCCGCCGAATCATCTCGGCAGCAAATCAACTCGATCTTTATCGCCGCTAGAGCAGCGAATACGTTCGTGGGCTTCGGACGCTATAGGAAATTTCGTACCTCGCCGCAAGCCATAGACGTGGTTATGGCCGAGCAGTAGTGGGGTGAAATACTGCTGCCCTACCGCATTTCAGATGGTACCTGGAGTGGCGCCTGAAACAAGAAAACTGCCGAGAGTTATTTTTAACTACTTGATCTCATTGATTGTTCTGGAGCCCGCGACACTGCACCCCATGCAGGTACGCTACCAGGCTGCGCTACGCCCCGAATCGAGAGCGGATTATAGCAGAGGCCCCGCGCGCGGAGCGTGTCAGGCGCGCAGGATGTCGAGGAGACTCTGGATTTCCCGGCGCAACAGCGTGGAATTGAATCTCGAGGAAGACGTCTTGAGTTGCACTGCAGCCTCGTCAAGTCGCGCCCGCGCGCCGCTGATGGTGAATCCCTGCTCGTATAGCAGTTCGCGGATGCGTCGGATCAGCAGCACTTCGTGGTGCTGATAATAGCGCCGGTTGCCGCGCCGCTTCACCGGTTTCAACTGGGTGAACTCCTGTTCCCAGTAGCGCAGTACGTGCGGCTTGACCCCGCATAGCTCGCTGACTTCACCGATGGTGAAGTAGCGTTTTGCGGGGATCGGCGGCAGCGGGGTCTTAGGACTGCTGCTGTTGTGGTTGCTGCTGTCCACCGTAGTTCTTTTCCACCATCGCCTTCAGTTTCTGGCTGGCATGAAAGGTCACGACCCGACGCGCAGTAATCGGGATTTCCTCACCGGTTTTGGGGTTACGGCCCGGCCGCTGCGGCTTGTCGCGCAACTGAAAATTGCCGAAACCGGACAGCTTCACACCTTCCCCGGCCTCGAGCGCAATGCGCACTTCCTCGAAGAAGGACTCCACCATGTCTTTGGCTTCGCGCTTGTTCAAACCGACTTTCTCGAACAACAGATCCGCCAGGTCTGCTTTGGTCAGTGTCATGACTTCACCTTATTGTCTCAGCTTGGCACCGTATTCTTGTTCCAGGACCTTGCGCAGACCCGCAATCGCGGCGTCCACCTCGGCATCCGTCAGAGTCTTTTGAGTATCTTGCAATAACACACGGAAAGCAAGACCTTTTTTCCCGTTTTCGATGGCTTTGCCGCGGTACACATCGAACACCCGGACCTCGTGAACGATGGCCGGTTTCGCTCGCAAAAGCCCGTCCAGAATGGCTTGCACCGGAGTGGACTCGTCCACGGTTACCGCCAGGTCGCGGCGTACCGGGGGGAATCTCGAAATTTCGCGATTCTGCGGCAACGGCAGCCGCTGCAGCGGTTCGGCATCGATTTCGAAGGCCACCAGCGGCTCAGACAACTCGTATTTCTTCTGCCATTTCGGGTGCAATTCGCCGATCCAGCCTATGACCACCTCATCCAGAACGACCGCGGCGCCACGCCCGGGGTGCAATGCCGGGTGGATAACCGGTTCGAAGCGGGCGCGCCTGGGCGCGATCAGCGTTTCCAGGTCGTTCTTGACGTCGAAGAAATCGACGCCGCGGGCCGGAACGCCCCACTGTTCCTCGAACGCAGTGCCATACGCAACGGCCGCCACGCGCACCGGCTGGCGGATTCCGGC
>DASYSA010000248.1:0-17845 GCA_036003885.1 Blastocatellia bacterium
GATCAGAGGTCAGAAGTCAGAGGTCAGAAGTCAGAGGTCAGAGGTCAGAAGTCAGAAGTCAGAGGTCAGAAGTCAGAGGTCAGAAGTCAGAGGTCAGAAGTCAGAGGTCAGACGTCAGAGGTCAGAGGTCAGATGGCAGCACCAGTTCGGACCCAATCAAACGACGCAGGGAACTGACCTCTGATGTCTGACCTCTGACTTCTGATTTCTGATCTCTGACCTCTGATGTCTGATCTCTGATCTCTGATCTCTGACCTCTGATCTCTGACCTCTGATGTCTGATCTCTGACCTCTGATCTCTGACTTCTGACCTCTGACTTCTGACCTCTGACTTCTGCCCCCTACTCACACCTCAGAGCCGCCATCGGATCGACTCTTGTCGCGCGCCGGGCCGGGACGAAACAGGCTGCCAGAGCCACTCCTATGAGTAGCGCCGATATTGCGGCGAACGTCAGCGGATCGGTCGCACTGACGCCGAACAGTAGACCTTCCATCACTCGTGTTAGAACCAGCGCGACTATGAGTCCTATAGAGACTCCGGTTGTCGCCAACAACGCGCCGTGACCCACCACCAGCTTGATCACATCCGACCGCTGTGCGCCCATCGCCATTCTTATCCCCAACTCATGGCGGCGTTGAGTGACCGAGTAGCTGATAACGCCATAGATCCCGACCGCCGTCAGAACCAGCGCCACGCTTGCGAAGATGCAGAGCACGATTGTCGAGAAGCGCTGCCGCGCCACCGAGGTCGCCAGAACCTGTTCCATCGTCTGAATCGTGGAGACAGGCTGCTCGGAATCGATCTCCAGGACCTTGGCGCGAATCGCAGAACCCAGCGACGCCGGGTCGCCTTCGGTTCGTACCACCAGGTTAAAGAAGCGATCCGGTTCCTGACTGAAGGGCTCGTATGTCTGAGCCTCCGTGGCATGGTCCAGGCCGCCCTGTTTTACGTCCCCAACGATCCCGACAATCTCGCGAAAGATCTCCTCTCCCATAGTTATGTGTATTCGCTTTCCGATCGGATCTTCATCGGGAAAGTAGTGTCTGGCCATCGTGTCATTGATGATCACCACGCGCCTGGAGTCACCTGTATCGTGTTCGTTGAAGACTCGGCCTCGCATCAAAGGGATGCCCATGGCTTTGAAGTAATCCGGAGTGACCGCAAAATAGTTCGTCTTGGGCAAATCGCTGTCGATTACCCGAGGGCGACCTTCGATTACGACTCCCAGGTAGAAGGGGTCGGTTACGGGCAAAACGTTCGAGCCTCCAACAGACTGGACTCCCGGGAGAGTCGAGACCTTCCCGATGAGCTTGTTGTAGAAATCGTTCGAGCGCCATTTCTCGAGGTACTTGCTTTCCGGCAGGAAGAGCCTAACCGTCAGTACGTTTTTGGGATTGAAGCCCGGCTCGACCTGTTGCAGCCGCCAGAAGCTTCTCATCAGGAGCCCGCCGCAAACAAGCACTACGAGAGCGAGGGCCACCTCCGCGATGACGAGGATGCTGCGAGCTCGCTGCTTTCGTGCGCCCGCGGTCGAGCCGCGGCCCGCGTCTTTGAGGGTTTCATTCGGGTCCGGTCGGGATGCCTGCAGAGCCGGCACGATTCCAAAGCCGAGCCCCGTCACCGTGGTTATTCCCAGCGTGAACAAGAGCGCCCAGCTGTCGATCGATACATCCTTGACGCGCGGCAAGTCTTCGGGAGCCAGCGCCATCAACGCTTCGACACCCCACGCCGCGAGGAGCAGACCCGCGCCTCCTCCGACCAGGGCGAGCAGGACGCTCTCTGTCAGCAACTGCCGAACGATGCGCCAGCGACTCGATCCAAGAGCTACGCGAATACCAAACTCCCTCTGTCGAGTGGCCGCGCGCGCGAGCAACAGGTTAGCGACGTTAGCGCACGCTATCAGCAGGACGAAAGCCACGGCGCCCAACATCACGAGCAACGCCGGTTTGACATCGTGCACCGCATAGTCGAGCATCGGGGTCACCGCGATATCCCACCCGGTACATTGGTCGGGATATCGCTCTTCGAGAGAGCGCGCAATGCCCCTCATGTCATCCTGTGCCTGTCGTGTCGTCACTCCTGGTTTAGTGCGGCCAATGACCGACAGCCAATGTGCGCCATGGGAGTTGCGATCATCCTGATCGAGTGCAAGGGGGGGTCCAGATCTCGGTCGCGTCGTCAGGGAATCTGAACGAGGGCGGCATCACTCCCACCACGATATGAACGACTCCACTCAGGGTGATGGTCTGGCCGACGATATTGGGGTCGGCCCCGAACTGTCGCTGCCAGAGACCGTGGCTTAGAACTACGACGTTGCCGCGCCCTTCCTGGTCCTCCTCCGCCAGGAAATCACGCCCAATCGCGGGCGGTGTGCCCAATGCGGTGATCAAGCCCGCGGAGACGCGCGCAGCTTGAATACGCTGTGGTGTGGATCCGCTCACCAGATTGTAGGAGGCCCCGCGATAGGCGCACAGGGATTCAAATGTTGAACTCTGGTTCTGCCATTCCAGGAAATTGCCTGGGGCCACTGGGAACTCGGGATGAACCGGCAGTTTGAACTCTCGCAGAACCATTAGCTGATCAGGCTCGGGGTAGGGAAGCGGCCGCAGCAGGACCGCATCGACAACGCTGAAGATTGCCGTGTTAGCTCCGATGCCCAATGCCAAAGCGAGGACCGCGGCTCCAGTGAAGCCCGGGCTCTTGAGCAGCATTCGAAATCCGTAGCGAAGGTCTTGCAGAAGTTCTTCCATCAAATACCTCTTGGTCATTTGTCATTTGTCACTTGGCACTTCGTCTCGAACAAATGACAAATGACAAATGACAAAACCTCATTCGTATCTGAGAGCCACCATCGGATCGACCTTCGTAGCGCGTCGAGCCGGCAGATAACAAGCCATCAACGCGACCACCGCAAGCAGCGCTGAAATCAAAGCGAACGTCATCGGGTCGGTCGCGCTCACACCAAACAACAGGCTGGCCATCAGTCTGGTCAATGCGACCGAGGCCGCTAAACCGATACCCAGTCCTACAAGCGTTAATCGGATTCCCTGTCCAACCACCAGCGCAAGCACAGCGCCCCGGCTCGCTCCCAGCGCCATGCGAATCCCGATCTCGTGCGTTCGCTGTGTGACGACGTAGGACATTACGCCAAAGATGCCGACCGCGGCCAACACCAACCCAATAAGAGCAAACAGTCCCAGCAGGATCGTGCTGAATCGCGGCGCGGACAGCGCTCGGCTAAGTCGCTCATCCATCGTCGCGACGGTCGTGACGGGCTGCTCTCGGTCGAGATCGCGAACTACATCGCGGATGGCTGCAAGCGAGCCTTGAGGTGTCCCGCTGGTTCGCACCGCCAGCATCAGCGTGTTGGTCCACCCTTCCCGGTTGTACTGGCGGTAGGGGACCAGCACCTCAGCGTTGGTCGCCTTGTCCAGGGTGGAGCCCTTGACGTCCGCAACTACGCCGACGATGGTGCGCCTCACGAAGCGATTCTCAGGCGTCTGGGCTTCGGGCGGGAAAAGGATTTCGGGGGCACCCATCCATATTGTTTTGCCGAGCGGGTCTTCATCGGGAAAGAAGCGGCGAGCTATTGTCTCGTTGATGATCGCGACCGGCTGCGAATCGGCCGTGTCGTGTTCGGTGAAGGCACGCCCCTTATGAACGGGAATCCCCATCGCTCGGAGATATTCTTCACTGATCAGAACGAACCTTACAGAAGGCACTTGAGCGATCGAGGCGGGAGTCGGTCGTCCTTCGATGCTGAAGTACTTTCCCCATCCTAACCCCGCCCCGAGCGGAAGCACCGTGCTCACGCCCGCCGACTCGACACCAGGCAGGGCTTGCACTCGCTGGAGCAGTTGCTCAAAGAAAGTTAGAGCAGGCGGTGTTGGCGAGTTTGCATTCACAGGAACAGCATACTTCGCGTCCGGCAACGGTATGCGCATCGTCAAAACATTTTCAGGATTGAAGCCTGCGTCGACATTGCGCAAATTGAGAAAGCTCTTCGCCATCAGCCCGGCGCCGATCAACAACACGAGGGCTAGCGCCAGTTCGGCGGCAACGAGTATCGAGCGCAGACGGCTGCTCCGCCGGCCCGTTGTCATGCTGCGGCCCCCATCGCTGAGCGCGTCACGAACGTCCCGCTTTGTTGCCTGAAAGGCAGGAACCAATCCGAATATAGTGATAGTCAAGAGAGATAGACCGAGCGTGAATAAAAGTACGTTGCTGTTGATTCCGATCGCGTTGTAGCGCGGCAACGTTGGAGGGAGCGTCAGTTCAAGCAGATCTACTCCCCAGGTCGCCAGCAACAATCCTGCCCCTCCGCCACTCAATCCGAGCGGGACACTTTCCAGCACCAACTGGCGAATCAAGCGAGCGCGACTCGCTCCGAGACTCGCGCGAACTGCAAGCTCCTTTTCTCTCGAGGCCGCGCGCGCCAGAAGCAGGTTTGCTACGTTGACGCACGCGACGAGCAACACAAACCCTACCGCGCCCAGTAGTACCAGCAATTCAGTCCTCACGTCTCCAACGAGCTGTTCGCTGAGCAGGGCAACGGATCCTTCAAGCCCATCGTTTCCGGGAAAAGCCGCCCGGATGTTTGCTGCAATCGCGGATACTTCGGCTTGAGCCTGCTCGACAGTGACCCCGTGTTTGAGCCGGCCGATCAGCACGACGAAGTGATTATTTCGACTATCCATGTTATCGCCGGGCGCAAATGAGATCGGCCGCCACAATTCGACCCTCGGCGTGTTATCGAGGAACGGCATGTCGCGAGGCATCACGCCAACTACGGTGTGTGCCTCGCCCCCCAGCGTGATCGTCTGCCCGACAATTCCCGGATCGGCAGCGTAGCGTCGTTGCCAGAGCCCGTAGCTCAACAGGACCACCCGATGGCGACCGAACTGTTCTTCTTCGGAAAGGAAACTCCGTCCCATTGCCGGAGTCACACCAAGAACCGAAAACAGGTTTGTCGTGGTGAACGCGCCTTGAACCCGCTCGGGATCCTGGTTCTGCCCGGACAGGTTGAAATCGCCATAGTAGAATCCCCCAAGCCCCTCGAACACGTGATTCTGGTCGCGCCATTCGCGATAGTCGGGCAAGGCACTTGGCGATCGTTGGCCCTGCGGACCAGACGAGAGCAGCGCCAGTCTGTCGGCTTCCGGATAAGGAATCGGGCGTAACAATACGGCGTCTACCACGCTGAAAATCGCAGTATTTGCCCCGATGCCCAATGCCAGCGCGAGGACCGCGCATCCGGCGAATCCCGGGCTCTTGAGCAGTATTCGAAATCCATAGCGAAGGTCCTTCAGAAGTTGTTCCATCGGTCACCTCTTCACAATAGTTGTCATTTGTCCGTTGTCCGTTGTCACTTGTCCAAGGAACTAACAATTGACAACGGACAACTGGCAACGGACAACTGACCAAACTCATTCACATCTCAACGCTATCATTGGATCGACCTTTGAGGCGCGGCGAGCGGGCACAAAACTGGCTGCCAGAGCCACTCCTGTCAGCACAACCGCGATTCCCGCAAACGTGGCCGGATCAGTCGCATCGACCTCGAACAGCAGGCTCGTCATCAGCCGGGTCAATGCGAACGCGGCAGCCAGTCCGAGACCGGCCCCGATCATGGTGAGTGTCATGGCGTGCCCGATGACCAGCCTCAAGACGTCGGACCTCTGAGCGCCCAGCGCCATCCGAATTCCAATCTCGTGGGAACGTTGAGTGACAGAATAGGACATCACCCCGTAGATCCCCACCGCTGCGAGGAACAGGGCCAGTGCGCCGAAGACCGCCAGCAGCGACATGTTGAAACGGCGCTGAGCCACAGAATTCGAGAGGAGCTGCTCAATCGTCTTAATGTCCGGGACCGGCAAGTCTCTATCGACGGCCCATACTTCGCTCCTCATCAGGTCGGCGAGGCCTTTCGGATCGGACGTGCTGCGAACTACGATGGTCATGAAAGGCCAGGGGTCTTTTTGGTACGGCACATACATCTCGGGCCTGGTTTGAGCAGCCAACCCAAAGTGTTTTACGTCTTCCACGACACCCACGATCTCCATCATCGGGGCGCCGTCTGCCTCAATGCGAAAGCGTTTGCCGAGCGGATCTTCGTCGGGCCAGAAGCGTCCCGCCATCGTCTTGTTGACTATGACGACATCATGAGAGTTCCGATCGTCTCGCTCCGTGAAGGCGCGCCCTTTCAGTAGTCGAGTACCCATCGAACTGAAATACTCGGAGCTGATCACTCGGTAGTCAGCGCTCGGGCTCTTGCCGGAACCATCCTCCGGACGGCCTTCAATGTAGAAGCTTCTACTGCTGTTTCCCGGTGTGAGCGGAAGTCGCGAGATTGCGGCCGCCGACTGAACCCCTGGCGCTGACTGGAGCCGCGCGATTACCTGCTGAAAAAACGTCGCGCGGCTACGCGGGTCGGCGTACTGCGCTGCCGGGAGCGAGAGCCGCATAGTGGAAATGCTGCGGGTGTCAAAGCCCGGATTGACATTCGCGAGCCGAACGAAGCTCTTAATCATCAGTCCCGCGCCAATCAGGAGCACCATCGACAGAGCAATTTCCAAAGCGACGAGCAAGCCGCGAGCGCGATTGCGGCGAGCGCCGGCCGTTCCGCCGCGGCCTCCTTCTTTGAGAGTTTCGTTCAGGTCGCTCCTGGTAGAATGCAGAGCTGGAACCAGGCCGAAGATGACGCCTGTTGCAAGCGACACAGCCAGTGTGAAGCCAAGCACCAGGCCATCAAGCCGAATATTCTGAGCGCCATGGATGCCCGCGGGCATCAGTGAGACCAGCGGATTGATTCCCCATAGCGCCAGAAGCAAGCCAAGCCCTCCTCCGAGCACCGCAAGCAATAGGCTCTCCGTCAATAACTGTCTTACGAGTCTCAAGCGGTTCGCACCGAGCGCGGTCCGAATGGCGATCTCTTTCTGGCGGGTCGTTGCTCGCGCGAGCAGCAGGTTCGCGACGTTCGCGCAGGCGATCAGCAGAACGAAACCGACCGCCCCGAACAAGAGCAGAAGCGTCGCTCTCAGGTCGCCAACCTCGTCTTCGCGCAGCGTGATCAACAAGACTCCGCGGCCCCCGTTATCTTCCGGGTTCTGCTCTTCAATGTGCCGGGCAACCGCATCCATATCTGCTGCGGCTTGCGCGAGAGACACACCGGGCTTCAGACGGCCTACCGCGTCGAGGTAGTGACTATCACGTGTCGACGCCATGTTGACGTTGGGCCTCAGGACATGTTCCGGGACGATTTGCCTGGGCGGTATCCACAAATCCGATTCCTCAAACGGAAATCTGAACTGAGCGGGCATCACTCCAATGATCGTCAAAGGCTCGCCATTGGCAACTATGTTTTGCCCCACGATGCTCGAGTCGCCTCCGAAGCGGCGCTCCCACAGGCTCTGGCTTATGAGAGCGACTCGACCGTTGCCGCGATTCTCCTCGTCCGCCTTAAAGACGCGACCGAGGATCGGCTCTACACCCAGTACCAGAAACAGCCCGGCGGTGGTCACGGCACCCGCCACGAGCTCCGGCCTGTCCGCGCCTGTAAGGCTGAAGTGCTCTGGTCTGTACGTCGCCATGCTTTCGAAGGCCTGGTTTTGATCTCGCCAGTCAAGGAAGTTGGCGGGTGCGATCGCTTCACGGCTGTGACGTTTAAAGTCCCTTTCGAAGAGCATGACGATACGATCCGCATCGGGAAACGGCAGCGAGCGAATAAGGACCGCGTTGACCACACTGAAAATAAGAGTGTTCGCCGCGATCCCCAGAGCGAGAACGATTACAGACATCGCCGTGAAGGCCCGATTGTTTGCCATCATTCGAATGGCGTACCGCAGGTCGTGCATAACGGAGTTCATGTTCTTCTCCTATTCGTATCTCAGCGCAACCATCGGGTCGACTCTTGTTGCTCGGCGCGCCGGAACATAACACGCTACAAGGGCTACTCCGGAAAGTAACAAGGTCGCCAGGACGAACGTCGCCGGATCGGTTGGGCTAATTCCAAAGAGAAGACCGGACATCAGGCGGGTCAGCGCAAGAGACCCGACCAGTCCGATCGACACGCCAATCAAGGTCAGCGCCATCCCTCGCCCGAGCACCAGCTTCAGAATGTCACGCGGATCTGCGCCAAGCGCGATGCGAATCCCCAGCTCGTGCGTTAGCTGGGTGACGCTGTAAGAGATGACTCCGTAAATACCCAGCGCGGCCAGCGCGAAGGCGATGAGGGCGAAGCTGGTCAACAGACCGGTATAAAAGCGCGGCTGGGCTACTGATCGCGACAGCAGTTCCGGCATGGTTGCTACGCGATCGATGGGTTGATCCTTGTCGATGGATCGCACGACGTCTCGCACAGCGGCGACAAGCGCCGCCTGCCTGGCATCGGAACGCACCACGAGATTCAGATTTCGAGACGGGTTCTGCCCAAACGGCACGAAGACTTGCGGGGGAGACTCCTTGTCCAACCCCGAGTGCCGTGCATCGCCGACCACGCCGATTACTTCGCGGTCGCGTCCGTTCCTGAAATAGATGCCGATCTTCTTTCCGATGGGACTCTCGCCGGGGAAGAATCGCCGTGCAAGCGCGGCATTGATCACGATGACGCGGCCCCCTCGCTCATCGTCCTCTTCTGCAAAAGTTCGTCCCTGAAGCACGGGTATCCCCATGGCGCTGAAGTAGTCTCCAAGCACCGTCGCATATTGAACCGCATTGGACCCGCTCGGTTTCCTGTCGGGTTCGCCTTCGATGATCAGAGGCGATGTCATGCTCTGGCGATTCACCGGCAGGCTGACACTTCCACCGGCTGCAAGCGTTCCCGGCAAAGTCTGAATCCGCGCGACGAGATCCTGATAGAAGGCCGCCTGCCGATTCGGCTCAGCGTACTTCAAAGGTGGGAGTCCCAGCTGGAAGGTGGTGACTCGTTCCGGGCTGAAACCCGGATCAACGCTCACAAGGCGCGCGAAGCTATTGATCATCAGCCCGGCGCCAACCAGCAGCACCGACGTCAGCGCCATTTCCGCAATGACCAGGGAATGGAGCAGCCTTCTTCGCTGCAGCCCTGCTGTGAGATTGGTGTTGCCCTCTTTGAGCGCAGCGCCGAACTCGAGCTTTGTGGATTGCAGCGCCGGCGCCAGGCCAAACAGCAATCCGGTGATCAGAGTCGCGAAGACCGTAAAGGCGATGACGCCGGCGTCCAGGACAATTTCGCTGGCGCGCGGGAGCTGTGCCGGAGCGAACCTCGGCAACAGATCGATTGCCCACCCGGCCATCAAAAGGCCCATCGCGCCGCCCAGCACCGCCAGAATCATGTTTTCGGTAAGCATCTGCCTGATCAGACGCCCGCGGCTCGCCCCCAGCGCAAGCCGGACGGCGACCTCGCGCCTGCGGGCGGTCGCTTGTGCCAACATAAGATTGGCCACGTTAGAGCACGCGATGAGCAGCACGAAGCTGACAGCCGCGAAGAGGACGAGCAGCGCCTTGCTTACGTCGCCGGTGACGTATCGGTGAAGCGATACAACCCTGGTCCCATATCCGGCATAAGATGCATCACTCTCGGCGATGTGCTCATCGATCGCGTTCAGATCCGCTTCCGCCTGCCTCGGTGAGCTGCCCTCTTTCAGGCGCCCAACCACCGGCAGATAGTGCGCCCCTCGCAAGGTTTGCGCATCCGGGATGACAGGCATTAATGGTGTCCACAACTCTGCTTCGTTGGCTTCGGCATTCGCCGGCATCTTGAAGCCTGGGGGCACAACGCCAACCACCTCGTAAAGTTTGTTCTCGAGCGTGATTGCCGACCCTACGATGTTCGGATCGGCATTGAATCGGCGGCGCCAAAGGGCGTGGCTCATAATGGTGACGGGTCTTGCCCCGACGCGGTCTTCCTCCTCGGTGAAGTTGCGACCCATGATCGGTTGAACGCCGAGCATCGGGAAAAAGGCGGCGGACACGGAGGCGCTCTTGATACGCTCGGGCTCGCCCTGTCCCGTGAATACAAAGGATGAGTCGCTGAAGGCGGCGATCGCGTCAAAGCTCTGCTGAGCAGTTTGCCAATCCAGAAAAGTGGGGGGTGCGACGTAGGACTCACTCGCCCCTTTCGCCATGTTCACCTCGCTCACCCACACCAACCGGCTGGCGTCTCTGTAGGGCAGGGAGCGCAACAGAACTGCCTCAACGACGCTGAAGATAGTTGTGTTGGCGCTAATGCCGAGAGCGAGTGTGATGATGGCGATCGAAGTGAAGCCGGGTCTCTTCACGAGCATCCGCGCTCCGTAGCGCAGGTCTTGCAAGAGTGTGTGCATAATCCTCCATTGGGGCGCTGGCGCTGAGCCCCGCCCTGGACCCTTGGCCCCTGCTCACTCGAACCTGAGCGCTACCATCGGGTCGACCTTCATTGCACGGCGCGCAGGAATGTAACAGGCCGCCATCCCCACAGCCCCCAGTAGCAGCGTGATAAGCACGAAAGTCGTCGGATCGGTGGCGCTCACTCCGTAGAGCAGGTTCGACATCAGCCGCGTCAGCGCCAGAGCCGCGGCCACGCCTGTAGCCAAGCCGAAAATGATCAGGACCATTCCGTGTCTCAGCACCAGGCTGAGCAAATCGCTCCGTTGTGCGCCCAGAGCCATGCGGATGCCTATCTCGTGTGTGCGCTGAGAGACCGAATACGATACGACCCCGTAGATGCCGACTGCTGCAAGGAACAGGGCCAGCAGAGCGAACAGGGCAAGCAGAGTGGCGTCGTAACGGGGTCTTGCAACTGAACTGGCGAGGCGATCAGACATGGTCTGGATATGGGCAATAGGTTGATCCCTATCGACTGCCAGCACCTCCTGGCTGATGGAGCCGATCAGACCTCCAGGGTCGGACTGGGTACGGACGACCATTGTCATTTCAAGGTTGAAGCCCTGAAAGTAAGTCGCATAGATTTCGGGCATTGGCCCCTCTTGCAGTGCGGTGAATTTCGCGTCTTTCACAACGCCCACAATCTCATACCACCCTCTGTCCCCCGGATTTACACGCTTGCCGATCGGGTTTTCGCCTGGAAGGAAGCGGCGCGCAAATGTCTCGTTGATGATGCCTACCACCCTGGCGTCGAAGGTATCACGCTCGTCGAAGAGACGACCATCCACGAGATCTATGCCGATGGCTCGGAAGTAATCGGCGCTCACGTAGTGAAACTTGGAGAGATTCCATTGGCCGGGAGGCGCCGGAGGCTGTCCTTCGATCTGGATAAATCTGCCGTCATCATCTTCGCTCAACGGCAGGCCCTTTGTGATGCCTGTTGCCAGAACGCCGGGCAATGACCGTATTCGCTGCATCGCCGTTTCAAAGAATTCCCGCTGGCGGCTGGGACGATAATACCTGGAACCCGGCAGGATGATTCTGGCCGTCAACACGTTTGCGGTATTGAAGCCCGGATCGATCTGTTGGAGGCGAAGAAAGCTTTTGATCATCAGCCCCGCTCCGACAAGGAGTACCACCGAGAGCGCCACCTGGCAGACAACGAGCACGCTGCGAGTGCGGGCCTGGCGGGATCCTCCTGAAGCTTTTGCACTACCTTCCTTGAGCGTTTGGTTCAGATCTACCTTCGAAGCCTGGAGCGCTGGTACCAGGCCGAAGACGATCCCGACAACCAGGGACAGCGCAAAGGTGAAGCCGAGGACCTGGCTGTTTAGACCGATCTGATCCGGAGCAATAACGGAGGGCGAATAAACATCGGGCTTGCCGGAGGGAACGGCAGCGAACGCCTCGATTCCCCACAGCGCCAGCAGCACGCCCAGTGCTCCCCCGATCAGCGAGAGCAGCACGCTTTCGGTGAGCAACTGTCGAATCACGCGCCAACGACTCGCTCCCATCACCACGCGGAGAGCAATCTCTTTCCGTCGCGAAGTGGCGCGCGCAAGGAGGATATTTGCCACATTGGTGCAGGCGATCAGCAGCACGAAGGCGACAGCGGCCAGCAATATCATCAGCGATTGACGAATATTTCTGACTGTCTGGTGGTGGAGTCGAACGGCCTGAATGCCAAAGCCGGTGTTGCTCTGCGGGTACTCTTGTTCCAGCCTGCGTGCGATGGTGTCCATTTCTGCCTGGGCCTGCGAGATGCTTACATCCTGCTTGAGCCTGGCAATCACGCCGAAATCATGGCTGCCGCGATTCTCCCTGTTCCACCACGGAACCTCGACCTGAGAAAGGAGCAGCCAGACTTCGGGTGCCGTTCCGGATGCCGGGAAGGTGACGGTCGATGGCATGATTCCGATAACCGTGTAGCTTCTGGTATGTAGGATCAATTGGTTTCCTATCAGCGAAGGATCGGCGCCAAAGCGTCGCTTCCATAGTCCTTCGCTGATAACCGCCACAGGCGGGCTGTCCGCTTTGTCTTCTTCCGGGAGAAAAGTCCGCCCGTAGATCGGCTCGACGCCCAGAGTCGAGAAGAGATTTGCAGAGACCAGCGCGCGCCGGACCTGCTCCGGCTCCCCATCGCCGCTGAGGTTCACATTGTTATCCCACAGTTCCCAGGCTCCCATCCGTTCGAAGACCTGGTTCTGCTCGCCGATGTCGATGAAGGTCCCATAAGGGATAGGCGCCTGGGGATAGCCGAGTTGCGGAGCAGTGTTAAAGATCAGCATCAGCCGGTCCGGGTCGGGGAAGGGCAATCTCCGCAGCAGCACAGCGTCCACCACGCTGAAGATGGCAGTGTTTGCGCCTATGCCAAGCGCCAGAGTCAACACAGCCACCGCAGTCAGTCCGGGCTTTTTGAACATCATCCGGAGACCGTAACGCAGGTCTTGCCAGAGTGTTTGCATAAGCTCTCCTTTCATTCTGCAGCGGAGCGCCACTTATCGAATCGACTTTCGCGACGAACCGTGCCGGCAGCTAACCACATGCGGCGAGTCCGGTCACAACAGACATTCATTTGAAAATTGCGCTCAACACCCGCCCACGCTCATGGTCGGACCTGATCGTGCGGGCAGCTTCAACCAGAGCTGCACGAAAACTCTCGTCACCGGGATGGGACGCCGCGAGTCTTAAAAGCATCTCAGCCCGGTAGTGATCGGACATGGATTCGGACGCCTTGAGCGTGGCCAGCAGCGCTTCTTTCGACACATTGCCCTTTGCCAAAAAGGCTAAGAGAGCTTGTGAGCGGTAGTGATCGGAGCCGATCGTAGTCGCCGCTTTCAGATAGGCAGACCTGGCTGCCGCGCCATCCAGGGAGCCTTCGGCCACTTTCAGCAGCGCCTGCGTCCTGTAATGATCGGACTGGACCGCGCCCGCCGCTTCCAGATACGCCAAACGAATCCTTTCATCGAGGGAGGATTCCGCCACCTTGAGAAGAACCTGGGTCTTGTAGTGGTCAGAAGAGATTCCCGCCGCGCCCTTGAGAGCCATCAGCAGAGACTCCTTCGAGGGATCACGCCGTTGCAAACCTGCCGAAATCACCTGCGCGCGGTAGTGGTCGGAGCCGATGCGTGCCGCTGCCTCCAGGTATGCCGAGCGAACAGTCTCGTCGGCTTGTAGTTGTTCAGGGAGTGCCAACAGCACCTGCGCTCGGTAATGATCGGAGCTCATTTCGCGGGTCGCTCGCCTCAGCACCTCGGGCGTGTTGCCGGTTTCGAGCCTTCCGCTTCGGAACAGTTCCAGAAAGTAGAGATGCTTGACGTGGTCGCTCTTGAGTCGTGAAATCTCATCGAGCAGACCGCTGACTCCACCGTCCTTCAGAATCCTCTGCGCTCTCGGGCCCGCATCCAGGCCGGTCTGAACGACAGCTTCGGTCAAGACCTTAGCTAACCACTCTTTGGCCTCGGCGTCGTAAGGCCGGCTCTGCCCATCGACGAAGTAGGAGACGGTCATTCCGGCCGCACCTTGTTCGATCTCGAGTCTGCGATTGAGGCCTCCACGCTTTTCTCTCAAGCGAAGAGAGCTGCCAGGACTCATTCGCCTGACATTCGTGTAGTCGTCCGTAAACTGCACATCACCTCTAACGGTCAGTTCCAGCGAGTTGCCGTCTTCGCTCCAGCTCCATACCCAGACGCCATCCTCTTTCGAAATCGAGTTACGCGTCTGGGCCGCCGCTTGCCACACCGCCGCCTGCGAGAAGCAGACGAAGACCAAAGTCAGCGCCAATCTCTTCATCATCGTGGATCTCCTTTGTCTCTGACTCTTCATTCGTATCGAAGCGCAATCATCGGGTCAACGGTTGTCGCCCGCCGCGCTGGAATGTAACAGGCCAGTAGTGCCACGAAGACCAACAGCAGGGCGATCATGGCAAATGTCAGCGGGTCGGTCGCGCTTATTCCAAACAGCAACCCCGTCATTAAGCGCGTCAGGGCCAATGAAGCAATCAGCCCCAGCGCCACACCGGCTCCGGCCATCTTCATACCCTCTCCGACTACGAGGCGCACGACATCGGCAGGCTGTGCGCCCAGGGCCAGCCTGATGCCGATCTCCTGCTTTCGCTCGGTGACCGAATAACTGATGACGCCGTAGATTCCTATCGCGGCAAGCACCAATGCCAGCGCAGCAAAGACGCTGAACAACACCAGGGAGAAGCGCCGCAACGTGAGTGAAGCGGTGAGCAGTTGCTCCATGGTGTTGACATTGCTGATGGGTAGTCCGGGGTCGATTGAGCGCACGGCGGCGCGCGCCGAGCCGATCACGTTCGTCGGGTCCCCCTTGGTGCGAATGACGATGATCGGGCTGATGAATGGCGAGCTGTTCATGTGGTAGTAGACTTCCGGGCGCGGCTCAACGTCCAACCCGAGATGCCGGACATTGCCGACGACGCCGACAACCGTTTGCCAGGGACCCTGCTCCGGGTTTGGCCCGCTCGTGCTGAGACGTCTGCCGAGAGGCTCTTCATCGGGCCAGTAGCGCTGAGCCATAGCGTCGTTAATCAACACGGCGCCGGTGTTGTTGGTCACGTCTTCGGGAGTGATCAGCCGGCCCTTCAGCAACGGAATGCCGAGCGTTTGAAAATAGCCCGTGCTGGCTCGCCGAAAATCAACTTGCGGGTGCTGCCCCGCTGAAAGGGGATGACCTTCGATGGCGAGAAAGCTGGTGGCGTTGTTGAGAGTCGTAAACAGCGGCAGGCGGGTCACGAATGCTACCGAGGTGACATCAGGCAGCTCTTTGAGGCGCTCCTCGAGTTGCTCGGCGAAGGCCAGGCGCTGTTGAGGCTGTGCGTAACCGGACGACTGCAGGAGCACCATCATCGTCAAGACATTATTGGTGCTGTATCCCGGGTTTACTTCCAACAGCCGCACGAAGCTTCTGATCAGCAGCCCCGAGCCTACGAGCAGCACCAGCGCCACCGTCATCTCGCCAACGACCAGCAAAGCGCGCACTCGACGCTGCGAGGAATCGCCGCCGACGGTGCGCCCACCTTCCTTGAGCAAGGAATGCAGATCGAGATTCGAGACCTGCAAGGCGGGCACGAGACCAAAGACGATACCAGTGAGGACGGTAACCGCGAACGTGAAGCCGAGCACGCTGGCATCGATCGCGACCGGGTTATAGCGCGGAACTTGTGAGGGTCCCATCGCCATCAACGCGTCAATGCCCCACGTCGCAAGCACCAACCCGACAGCGCCGCCTACAACCGACAGGCCAACGCTCTCAGTCAGCAGTTGTCGTATCAAGCGAGCGCGCCCGGCACCCAGCGCCGCGCGAATCGCCACCTCTCTACGTCGCGCCGATGCTCGCGCCAGCATCAGGTTTGCGACGTTGGCGCAGGTAATCAGTAGCACGAGGCCGACGGCACCAAGCAGAATTAAAAGAGCAGGACGAACCTTGCCCGTCACCTGTTCGTGCAGCGGCACAAGCCGCGCGCCGATGTCCAGGTTCGTGTCGGGATACTCCTGAGCTAATTGCTGAGCAATCGTGGCCATTTCGGCTTGCGCTTGTTCCACTGTGTTTTCTCTGTCGAGCCGCCCAACCACAGTAAGCAGACGAATGGCGCGGCCGCGAGTTGCTACCGTATTCTGTCCAAGCGGCACCCACAAAGCAGCGTTTTCGAGAAACTGAAAACCGGCAGGCATCACGCCGATGATCTCCGCGGTGTTGCCGCCGAGCGTCAGCGTCTTGCCAACGATGTCGGCGTCGGCGCCGTAGTAACGCTGCCACAGCCCGTGACTCAGGACGACCACGGGAGCGCCGCCCGTCACGTCTTCTTCTTCCGAAAAACCGCGGCCCATTGCCGGTCGAACGCCAAGCATGGGGAAGAGATTGGCGGAAACGTATTGCCCTTGAACTTGCTCCGGCTCGCTGCCGCCTGATAAGACGAAACTCCATAGCACCGCCGAGGAGGCGCCGAGGTCGCTCAAGGACCGCGTCTCCTTTTTGAAGTCGCGGAAGTCGAAAAGCGACGCCGGTTGCTGCTGATCTCCATCCCTGGCATTCGTGCCCCAGAGCAGCAACAGTCGCTCCGGTTCCTTGAACGGCAGCGGGCGTAGCAACACGGCATTGATTACGCTGAAGATTGCTGTGTTGGCGCCGATGCCAAGCGCCAGAGTCAGGACGGCGACCACCGTAAAGCCCGGTTTCTTGAGAAGCGTTCGCGCTCCGTAGCGAAGGTCTTGTAGATAGGTTTGCATGAGTTCTCCTGATTGAGCGCGAATCAGTGTCCGGTTGTCAGCAGGAATAGACACGTCTAACCTGACGCTCGGCGGTTTGAGAGTCAACCGCCGTGCCAGAATCGTCGACCGCGTAAGTGCTGGGTAGCAGTGGTTTGGGCGTCTATGAAGCGGAACTAAGCAACCTGCCTGTTCGCTTGTGGGATGCGCTTTCCCAGAAGTGGTGGAGAGCCGATCCGTGCCCGAAGTGGCCTCCGAAGGAGTGGATTGGAGAAGGCTGTGAGACAGCAGGAGCAGCCGCCCAACTATTCATTATCAGTTGCTCCCTTTGATGGAAGAAGGGCGGCTGTCGGAGCCGCCCTTTCTTCAAGTGATCACTCACAAAACGCGCGTCGTTTGTCGCGTGCTCTCTTAATGTCGAGGGCGCGGAACGAGGTGCGCGCTCCCGTTGCCTCGGATTCCGGAGCAGGACTGCTACCCTTCCGATCCGTGAATGCGAAGTGAGATGAGATGCTCAATCGAGAGGTCGGATATTCCACGCCCCTTCATCCGGCGAATGAAGTCAGATGTGACGCCATGAATTCTCATGCTCACAAGCTCTGCGACCGGCACACTCTCATAGCCCAGCTCCTTCAACTCCTTCACGAAGGCGGCGGTGACGCCATGGATCTGCATGCTTACAAGCTCCTCGGTTGGCACCTTGCTGTAGCCGAGGTCTCCGAGCCCTCGAATGAAGTCCGGGTCGACGCTGTGAATTCGCATGCTGACCAATCCCTCGACAGGCACACTCTCGTATCCCAGTCCCTTCAAGTCACGAATGAACTCGGTGGTTACCGAATGGATACGCATGCTGACCAGGCTCGCGATGGGTACTCGCTCGTATCCGAGCGAGCCCAGTTCATTAATAAAATCCAGGTTCACTCCGTGAATGCTCATGCTGACGAGTTCCTCAATCGCAGGGCGATCGTACCCAAGTGCCAGCAGCGCCCGAACGAACTCCATCCGCACGTCGTGTAGGGTCAGCGAGAACAGTCCGTTCAACGAAAGCTCCTCATATCGGAGCGACCTCATTTCGCTGACAAAGTTCTGGTTCGGTTTGAAGAGAAAACTCCCCGCCCCTTTTCCGTTCTTAAACCGTCCTTCGAACTCAATCGTCCCGGCGTCTCTTACGAGCTCAAACTTCGCAACGCTGCCGTCCTGGTCTACCTGCGCCGCAGTCAGTCCGCGCAGATCATCGAGTCGAATACTGTCAGAAGAGTTGAAGTGAACGCCC
>DASYSA010000249.1:0-5600 GCA_036003885.1 Blastocatellia bacterium
GACAAAGGACAACTGAGCACCATGGCGGAGCACCTTGGGGCTGCAATCGCCAAACGGGGATTCGTCCTGCTGACCGGTGCTACCACGGGTCTTCCCGACATTGTCTCTCGAGCAGCCGGAGCGCATGGCGGACTAACCATAGGCATTTCGCCGGCCGCCAACCGAGAGGAACACGTCACCGAATGGGGACTGCCGCCCGACGGAGCTCAGGTAATAATCTACACCGGCTTCGGGTTGAAAGGGCGCAACGTGATCAACATTCGAGCTTCAGACATCGTGATAATCTTCGGCGGGGGAATGGGGACGCTCAATGAATTCACCATCGCGTACGACGAAGGAAAAGTCATAGGAGTGATCCGGGGAAGCGGAGGTGTGGCGGACCACATCGATACGATAATGGATTTCGCCAGAAAGCCTGCTATGAGGTGCAAAGTCCTCTTCGATGAAGATCCCGAAAGTCTGATTGAGTCGTGTGTGGAAGCACTTGGCTCCGACCGTTATTCGGATTTGCCGCCCCAGGGTTTCGCGGGGTTCGGAGTGCTCCAATAACGATTCTCGTAGTAGCGTTGGAGCCCCTCGATGCCGTCGTTTAATGTCTCTCTCACGCCTTTCTCGTCCAGATCAGTCCCGCTTACGTTTATCTTGCCGTCATCGCCAGGCTTGATCGTCACTCCCGCCTTCGGTGTAATCAGTTCGATCAGCCCTTGCCACATCGACTCATCGACGACGACTATGTAGCCGCCGCCTCCGAAAGCATAGACCTTATCGTCGCCTGCCTTCACGAAGGACTTATCGTGCTCTGTCCATAGCCAATCCATTAAGTCCGCAAGCGCGGACAATTCCTTTTCGTAAGCGCCGGCGAAGCTGGGTCGCGATGATGTTGTTGTTGTCAACCTGGAGAAGCTCCTACCTCTGGTTTGAATCTCTACAACCTGCTATCGTGTGGTCCCGTGCAGTGTAGCAGAGCGCGAAGATGACGCCAACTTGGTTTATGGTTTGTGAAACCGAGGGGATATGAACGACGACGGCAAGAGGAATGCGGCTCAACGCGCAATAGAGTTCGTCAGCGGCGGACACGTGGTGGGCCTCGGTACAGGGTCAACCGCCGAGTTCGCCATTAAGGCGCTGGCGGAGCTTGTACGCGGTGGCCTGCTCATCACGGGAGTATCGACGTCTGAAGCCGCCGCGAACCTTGCCCGGAGCCTGGGTGTTCCACTGGCTGATCTGAACGACGTGCGCAGCGTAGACATAACCATCGACGGTGCGGACGAGGTCGATCCGGCATTCAATATGATCAAGGGAGGCGGAGGCGCCTTGACCCGTGAGAAGCTCGTCGCACTCTCGTCTCAACGACGGGTTTATGTGATCGACGAGAGCAAGTTGGTAAAGCGGCTCGGTCAGTCATGGGCAGTGCCGGTCGAGGTACTTCCATTCGCGTGGACATTTTCGGAGAGGCATCTTAACGAGCTGGGTTGCCAGTCCAGGTTGAGAGGTCAGGTTGAGGCGCCCGTCTTGACCGACAATGGGAACTACATAATAGACTGCCGTTTCGATTCGATATCCGATGCGCCGCAGCTCGAAAGGGCAATCAAGCAATTGCCTGGAGTTGTCGAGAGCGGTTTGTTCACAGGAATTGCTGATGTGCTGGTGATAGGTTTTAAGGATCGAGTAGAGGTGAGGGAGAACCGGTAGGATGAGGGCACGCCAGAATCTTCTTTATTATGGTCAAGCTGTCTAGTAGAATCACGGCCAACCCCCTCTGCAGAGAGAATCCGCTACATCTACCGGAGGTTCCTGTGATCGAGTCTTGTTGGAGGGAAGCGCTCTTCGAGGTCTTCGAACGCCTGATTGAGATCGACATATGCAATCGCCGCGCACATGTCCCCGAACGGAACAAACTGCTGCGCTGTTTTCAGTTCATCAGCGCCGACGCGGTTTCTGTCGGTGATTACTGCTGGAATGGCGACTGCACCAACTGTCAAATCTGGTACGAAGCCGAGAGCGGTGAAATAAAAAGCGCTCTGGCGTGCAAGATGTACGTGAAACCTGGAATGGTGATAACCGGGATGAGTCCGAATCTTAAGGCTGATCTGATAGACTCGGAGATCACTGTCGAGGCTTGAAGAGGTATCGAAGGATCATATCGCTCAAGGCATCGATTGCGCGGTCCATATCGAAGTCGCAATTGCCGGTCACGTAGTCCTGAGACAGGTCGAAGACGACTCGGTTGACCACGAAAGCGGCGGCCTCCACATCTATTTCCCATGTCAACCCGGCCTTGTTTGCCAGCGAGATCAACTCCTCGAGTTTAGAGATTGACCTGTGCATCACGGCTTTTCGGCGAGCCGCAAACTCTTCGTCTTTCAAGACCAGTTCACTGATGACGCGATGGAGTCCCGAGAACCTCTGTTTGTCCTCGATCGTATTAGCGACCGCGCGTCTGATGGTAGGTCTCAATTCCGAGTCGAATAGGTGTTCGGGTCTGACGATCTCGAAAATGTTCTTGAACATTTCGTCGGCGAGTCTGTCGAAGATGGTCAGCAGGAGTTGGCGTTTGTCGGTGAAGTAGACGTAGAAGGACCCTACGCTGACGCCGGCTTCAGCGGCGATTTCGTTTGAGGTTGTGCCTTCATAGCCGCGGTTCTGGAAGAGCTGGATGGCGGCTTGGACGATCTTTTCCTTGGTCTGTTTACTTCTGGCTTGTTTAGGGTCCGCGGGGGTAGAGAGCACTTCAACCATTCGGGTTCTCCTCGGCCATACTTCCAGCGAATCTGCTTTGGGACAGGGCTGATTATAACCAACCGCAGGGTCTTATTCAAAACGAATCTGGGCAAAACTGAAGAAACCGTCAAAATAGGAAGGCCAAACCTGAGTTCAACTTCATTTCGAACCGACCTGGCTGCGAAGTAGCTCTTCCCCTCGACCTACAGCGGGCCAAAGACACACTGTTCTTCAGTTGCAGGGACGGGATGCACTGGCGGGACCGCTGTAGTTGCCCGCGCTCAGCCTCGATGCTATTCTTCTCCTCTTTCGATCAGCCCAAATTCAACCAAGTCTGGAGAATCGATGAAGGCAGTGATTTTCAACGAACATGGACCCGAAGATGTTCTGCTGCTTGCTCACGTGCCCGAGCCTGAGATCGCCGACGATGAGGTTCTCGTACGCGTGAAGGCCTGCGCGCTCAACCACCTCGACCTGTGGATACGCGGTGGACTGCCGGGGATCAAGTTTCCTTTGCCTCACATCCTGGGATCTGATATCTCGGGCGTTGTGGAAAAGGTGGGCCGCGTCGTGCGAAACACAAAGCCTGGGGATGAAGTGATGCTCGCTCCGGGTCTCTCCTGTATGCACTGTGAGTACTGCCTGTCGGGCCGCGACAATCTCTGCGCGGAGTATAACTCAATCGGCTACCGCACCCCAGGAGGATATGCAGAGTTTGTTAAGGTGCCCTCGATGAATGTTCTCCCGAAGCCCCCCCAAATATCTTTCGCTGAGGCTGCTTCATTCCCCCTGGTCTTTTTGACGGCCTGGCACATGCTGGTTGACCGGGTGAATCTGAGACCTGGGGAAACCTTGCTTGTGCACGCCGCAGGCAGCGGAGTTGGAATAGCCGCCATTCAGATAGGGAAACTTCTGGGCGCTCGTGTATTCGCAACTGCCAGCACTAATGAGAAGCTCGAGAAGGCAAAGGCACTTGGCGCAGACGAGTGCATTAACTATCAGGAGCAGGATTTCCTCGAGCAAGTGCGCAAGCTGACCAACAAGCGTGGCGTCGATGTGGTCTTTGAGCACACCGGAGAGGGTACCTGGGAAAAGAGCGTACGGAGCCTCGTTAAGGGAGGCAGGCTCGTGACCTGCGGGGCCACTTCGGGATACCAGGGCAATCTCGACATCAGATATCTGTTCTCGCGCCAGATCAGCCTTCACGGTTCCTACATGGGCTCCAAATCGGAACTCATTGAGGTCGCGAAGTTCTTCTCCGACGGCCGGCTTAAGGCAGTCGTCGATCGAACTTTTCCGCTGGAAAGCGCCGCAGACGCGCACCGGGCACTCAAAAGCCGCGCGCAATTCGGCAAGATTGTTCTTCAGCCGTGAGGGAATAGAGGTCTGGTCGGAGAATTAACCGAGAACCGTTAGCCTTCGGCCCGCCCCCTGTGGCCGGTTCGCGGCCAGCCCGCTCTCAATCGGGTTGTAGAGTGTGTCCCGCTCAACCGCGACACGCCCGGCGCCGCGTATCAGGTCTTCAATCCCGGCTTTCGAGAGATGGTTTTCGTTTCCTTCGTGCAGATAGGACTCCATCAACGTTCCGCCATCATTGATAGTGCCATCCAGGTCATCAGCGCCGAAGCGCAACGCGACTTGAGCTATCTGCCTTCCCAGCATGACCCAGTAGGCTTTGATGTGTGGAATGTTGTCGAGCATCAACCTGGAGATCGCGATGGTCTTCAGGCTATCGACCCCGGAGGGGCCCGGCAAATGTGAGAACTGGGTCCCCTGTGGATGAAATGCCAGGGGTATGAAGCACATGAATCCGCCAGTCTCGTCCTGCAGGCGCCTCAACTTTACCAGGTGATCAACCCGGTCCTCGGAAGACTCGATATGGCCATAGAGCATTGTGGCGTTGGTGTGTACGCCGCGTTCGTGGACCTTCCGGGAGAGTTCGATCCAGCGCTCACCGGTGGTCTTATGTGCGCAGATCCGGCTTCGAGTTGGCTCGTTGAATATTTCGGCGCCTCCGCCTGGACAGCTGTCGAGGCCCGCAGCTATGAGTCCATCGATGACTTGATCATCAGTCATCCTGCATGTCCGACCCAGGTGGTCCAGCTCCACCATAGTGAACGCTTTGAGGTGCATGTCGGGGAAGTTAGTCTTGAGATCGCTCAACAGCGAGGTGTAGTAATCGAACTGTAAGCGCGGGTGCAGCCCGCCCACGATGTGCAACTCGCGCGCGCCCTCCTCGTAGGCTTTTCTGGCAATCTCAATGCACTGGGCCACCGACCACTCATAGGCTTCCGGGTCACGGACGCGGCGATAGAAGCCGCAGAACCCGCAGTCCGAAACACACACATTGGTGTAGTTCATGTGCCGATTCACATTGTAGTAGGTGAGATCTCCATTCAGTCGTTCTCGCACGCGATTAGCCAGCGCGCCGACCGCCACGAGGTCCTGACACTCGAAGAGTCTCAGTCCGTCTTCGAAGGTAAGGCGCTCTTGATCTTCGACCTTCCGGGCTACTTCGTGCAGTTCGGTCGGTATGAACTCCGGCATCTCTGTCTCCAATTGACTGCTCGATCTGTCACACAGCCATCCCGATTATACCGAGCCATTGCGCATCCACCAAATTCCTTCCTTGTAACCTGGTGAACCTCACCGGTTTCCCAGGAAGTAGATCAGGGCTGCAATCACTGCCAACAAGAACCAGACCAGGAAGAAGATCTTCCAGAAGCTGTACGGACGATCTCCTTGAACCTCCCCGGTTCGCGCGTTGACCAGCACCTGATACACCTTCTCTCTGAAGCGGTATGCCCCAATGAAGACCGGTAAGAGCAGATGCTTGAAGGTGACGGCAGAGTAAGAAGTCACTATCTCATGGATCCGCT
>DASYSA010000250.1:0-9425 GCA_036003885.1 Blastocatellia bacterium
GGCAGCGCCCGATGCCGGGCCTATCGTTCGCGCAAACAGAACGGTCGCCAGCATGCGGTCGGGCTCCGGGACATGTCTCACGCCGGTGAGGAACTCTTCGACCTGATAGAGAATCTCGTCCTGATTGCCAACGAAGGGAAGATGATCCACGCCGGGAAGCTCGACGAACTTCGCGCCCGGAATGTTCTGCGCAACATAGCGGCCCTCCTCGACCCTGAGGCAGATGTCGCCCGTACGATGAATGATCAGCGCAGGCACCCGGATAGTCGGCAACACACCCCTCACATCAATCTCGGCATTCATGTGGGTCAATGCGAGAGCCGCGCCGGGGCTTGCCCCCATCCGCAAATAGGTTGCCCACCAGTTGCGAAACTGCGGATCGTGAGCGACGCTGGGCGCTCTCTCTTCCAACCCAACCGGCCCACCCCAATCGGACTGAATCTCATCGTAAAACTTCTGGCGCTCTTCCAGAGTCGGACCCCACGGGTAATCGGGATCCCATATTCGCTTGGCATAGGTTCCTATCATGACCAGCGCAATCGTCTTTTCGGGATAGGTTGCGGCAAAGAGACTGCACATCGGCCCGCCCTCCGATATGCCGCATAAGGCTGCGCGCTCCGATCCTACCGCGTCCATCACCGCGCGCACATCATCCATGCGCTGTTCAAGGGTTGGAAGCTCATTCAACGGCACTCGGTCTGAAAGGCCCGTTCCCCTTTTGTCGAAGAGTATCAGCCTCGAAAAGGACGCCAGCCGTTTAAGGAACCTTGCGAATAAGGGATCGGTCCAGAAATACTCGAGGTGAGAGACCCATCCCATCACGAATACAAGGTCTACGGTGCCTTCGCCAATCACTTGATAGGCTATGTTCACGTCTCCGCTTCTGGCATAGCGAGTCTCCGGACGCCGAATGATCGGCTCGGAGACCGGCGACGCATCGTGACCGGCGCTCGGCTCAGGGTTGGCTGCCTGAATCGTTACACTGTTGAAACCGCCGCCGGGCGAATCCTCTTCTTCGATCAGAACGCGCGATCGCGTGCGCTCTCTCACGATCAGTTCCTCGCGGTCGCATGGCGTTTCAGTGACTTCGGCGGCAAACCTGTATCCTCGCCGGGGAACGGTTTCGATATATTGGCCCCCGGATGGGCTCGGTCCCAGAGCTTTTCTCAAGACGGAAATATTGACTGCGAGGTTGGCCTCTTCGACGAAGGTGTCGGGCCAGACTCGATTCATCAGATCGTCTTTTTCAAGCACACGCCCGCAGTTCTCGAGGAGGACGACCAGAGTGTCCAACGCCTTCGGGGTCAGCGGCACGGCCTCTCCGCTTTTGCGAAGGATTCTGTCCTCCAGGTCCAGCCGAAAATGTCCGAACTGGTAAAAGCGATGGGATCGTGCGGTCATAATGGGAAATGCGAAATGACGAAAAGTTACCGACGGGGCCGATTATAAGCCTGGGGAAAGGAAATGCGAAATGCGAAATGCGGAAATGCGAAGTGTGGAAATGCGAGGTTATCAAAGGCATGATCTGGTTATACACTGCGTCTCGGGCATTTCGCGCTTCCATTTCGAATTTCGCATTTCGCATTTCCGCATTTCCTTGCCCTATTCTATTCGGGTGTAGGTAGTGGTCAGCAATGGTCCATCCTTACCCTCCGGAGTCTCTCCGATCAACTCCACCACAAAGTGATCGGCATCCACAGTTCGAGTGATGACCTTGAGGGTTTGCCTGGCACCGCCTTCATCGGCGAAGCTACCCCTCAAAGTGACCGTCTTGCCGTTGTCTGAACTAGTGCCGGTCATGGTCAAGATCGCGGTGGACATAGTGTAGGTCCAGCAAGCCTCATATTGTTTAGTGGCGTTGTTGTATCCCATCAGGCGCAGGCCGGTAGTGGTCTCGCCCATGAAGGTCCCGGAATTCTCCTCGATGAGGAAGCGCCCGCCGAGGGCGCCGGTAATTTTGGCGGTGCCACTGGACTCGGTTGCGGGCCCGCCAGGCTGCATTGTGAACTTTGTGGACGTCTTGTAGTTGCCTATTCGCTTGTTCAACTGCTGGTGGACCGAACCGGGGTTTGCAGCAGATTGTGCGCTTTCTTGTGCAGTTACCCCATTGGATGCCAGAACCAGAACCACAACGATAAGGCCTGGTCGTATCATTCTTCCAATCATGTCGTTCTCCTTTTTCACCTGCTGTCATCGTAGATGTCCCGCCGGCTCGGACTAACCGGAACTGCAAAAAATCGTAAAGCTCATCCGAGTGCAGGACACGTGAATGGCTCGGCGTCAGGATTAGTCCCCGGTCCTTTGAGTGAGGCTGAACCAGTTACCTGAATTGTCCTTGAAGACGGCCTCGATGCCATAGGGTCTCTCCGCTGGAGGCGAGAGGAACTCCACCCCTTTAGCTTTCAACTCATCATAGGTGACCTGACAGTTGGGCGTGTCGAAAACGCCGGCGCCCAGATTGCCTTTTTCAATCATGGATCTGAGCTGAGTGGCTGTGGCTTCATCAAACATCATGCCGGCCTTGGGTTCCATCAGGATGATTTCGAAGCCTGGCTGATCCTTTGGCGAGACGGTAAGCCAGCGGAAGCCCTCCATCGAGACATCGGTTCGAACCTCGAAGCCAAGCTTGTCTCGATAGAACTCAAGGGCTGCGTCCTGATTGATGACGTAGATTGTCGCGTGCGACATTTTTTCGATCATGGTTTCCTCTCGTGTTCTGCGTTGTAAGCGCGAGCTGGTCGCTCACGCGGGCCATTCGATCGACCCGGATGCAAAAACGCGGACTGATGTTGCCGCCTCGCGATTTGCTCAGAGGGTCTGATTCGGGCCGCGTATAGAGTAATCGTTTATTCGAAGGGCTGCTTCTCGAAAATTGCTAATCTTGCCTGGGGCCACCGGGCTGGAGCCCGTACATGATAAGGAAGCAGGCCGGGACGTTGCTGTGCGGGAACCGCCTGAACAGGAAGACTCTGGCGCGGTAGCTTATAGGAGGGCGACCCACGTGGCGATGGAACAGGGTGCTGAAGGAACCCAGGCTCTCGAAGCCGACTTCAAAGCAGACATCGGTGACCGAAAGCTGGCTCGAGGCAAGTAGCTCTTTAGCCCTTTGGATTCGCCGCTCGGTGAGATACTGATGGGGTGTTCTGTCGAAGACCTGCCTGAAGAGCCGCAAGAAGTGATAACGTGACAAGCACGCCTGGCGGGAGATCTGATCCAGGTCGAGGGGAAGGTGATAACAGTCGTCGATGAACTCGCGGGCCCGTGACAGCCTGCGATAGGTATCGGCGTCTGCCGACTTCAATTTGATCACGCCCGATTCTGTGTTCATCGGTCTCTGGTTTATGGTCTCTGGTTTTGTCTATGCACTCCAGCTTGAGACAAGACACTATAAACCAAAAACCATAGACCACAAACCATAAACCTTTTTACTTGCCTTTAGGCCACTGATAACTCTTTGACCAGTTCAGGAACTCGCTCACCCTGGTCCCATTGTGCGCAAGCCAGTTCGACGCCTCTGCAGACCTGCCGCTTTGATGTATGTAATAACAGAATGCCTCGACGTAGTTGCGGTTCTTCATCTCGACGAAATATGGCCTGTAGTGGTTCCACGCAAAGCCGGACTGATTCTTCTTTCCTTCCGACAGAACCGTGAAGAGCGTTGAGAAGTTCTCGACAACCAGATTCATCGCGCTCTTGTCCTTGTTCTTCTCCAGGTAAGGGGAAGCTGCGAGCATAGACAGTGCCAAATTGGCAGCGTTGAAGTCGCCCTCATCCGTCCTCATCGTCGCGTCGACAACTATGGTGATGTTCGACTCTTCGCCGGGACCGACCCCGCTTTGAATAATGCCTTGCATGGTTTTCAGCGCGGCGGCCGACCTGCTGGAGTCTGGCTCGAGCACGAGGAATCTGCAGAGAGCCAGCACAGCCTGAACCTTGTAGCCGCTAGTGAAGTACAACTGCCCCAGGCCCAGATGGCTGCCGGGGTAATTCGGATCCAGCGCGGCAGATTCCTTCAGACTCTTCCTGGCCTCTTCCGGTTTGCCGAAATTCAGATAGGTGATCGCCAGGTTCATCGGAAACTGAGCATCAGTCGGGAAGGACTTCATCCCCTGCTTATAGACTTTGATCGCCAGTTCCGGCTCATCCAGGCGGTCGAGATTGTTGCCGATCAGCAGGTAGAAGGCGGCAAGCTGCTGGGATTTGTACGTCGCCCCTTTGTATGCGACGCCCAGGCTCTTCATGTACTCCTCCTTTCCAAAGTGGGAGTACGCCAGCTGGTACATCGCGGCCACGTCATCAGGGTTTTCACCCAATATCTGTTGCAATCGGGCGATCGCGCCGTCGAAGTCACGCCGGTCATCGAACGCGATGGCGTCACGCAGCAAGTCCCGGTGTTTGTCCAAACCTGTAGCCGGTGTGAGCTTGGGCTCAGGAATTCTTTGCGAAAGACCGGCCGATGGAAATAGTAGCCCGGTCAGGAGCAGCAACATTAGCTTCTTGATCATAGTACAGATTTCTCGGTGTTACCGAATGGAGGTTGTGCAGGCTGGAAGGAAATTTGAATTTCGAATTGCGGATTTCGAATTTCGCAATTCGAAATCCGCAATTCTCCTGACTTACGCCGCTGTTCAGGCTCAATGACGATTGTCGTAGCGCATGCCCCTTTCAACTTCTCCCATTGCCTGGTTCACCAGTCTGATAGCTCTGGCCCGATGTCCGCCCTTGTCGGACGTAGCATCGTCCAGCTCGCGCTTCGCATTGCGCAACGCCTCGAGAGCCGCCTGCATGTGCGGTTGTTCTTCTCTCGTTCTCGGAGGCCTCCTGTCTCTCTGCGCTTCGCTTTTGGCATAGCCGGGCAGGGCGATGGCAAGCAGAGAAGCCGGCAGGATCTTTGTCAGTACTGAACGTCGAGAAAATCTATCCATCATCGAATCCTCCTGTGGTTGGCTGTGGTGAGTTTGTCCTTATTCAAAGAGTGTATCGAAAAACGATCGTGAAGGGTGAGGGTCTTCACGTTTGATCTCTTCGCAAGGTGTCGCCAAAAAGGATATCCCTGAAAGAGGCTGACAATCAATAGCGAGGTCACGCCGAAGGCTGGTCAGGGTTGGGACCAGACGGCAAGACGAGTATCCGGTGACAGTCATCAATCGATTCCCGCCAGTCTTCCCAGGATGGGGCCGATCTCGACGTTGAGAACCAGGTCGGCGATGTGGTCGAGCTCGGTTGGGTCCCGATTAATGATGACCAGTCTTGCGCCTCCCCGCTGGGCCATTATGGGAAAGCCCGCCGCGGGATAGACGACCAGAGAGGAGCCGATCGCCAGGAAAAGATCACACTGTTGGGTCTCTTCGCGTGCCCGCCGCATCGGTTCTTCGGGCATCGGTTGACCGAAGGAGATGGTCGCGCTCTTGATCAATCCACCGCAGCGCGTGCACACAGGAGGTTCCTCATCGACCTTGAATGCCTCGAATAACGGGGCGAGTTCATAACGCCGGCCGCATCTCAGGCAGTGGGCGTAAGTGCCGTTGCCGTGAAGCTCGATGATTTTCTCCGGAGGGACGCCTGATTTTTGATGCAAGCCGTCGATGTTCTGAGTGATGACGCCGCCAACCTTGCCTTCCTTGACTAAATGAGCGATCGCGCGGTGGCCGCGATTTGGTGCGGCGGCTGCGAAGGACTCATCGACAGCCATTTTGCGGCGCCAGGTCTCCCTTCGCATCTCTTTAGAAGCGAGGAAGTCACTGAAGTCGATTGGCTGATGTTTTGTCCAGAAGCCTCCGGGGCTTCGGAAGTCAGGTATGCCGGATTCGGTGCTGATTCCCGCGCCGGTGAAGACGGCGGCTCGGCTGCTCTCGGCGAGCAGTCTCCGTAGCTCGTCAATCTGCTGCTCGTCCGTGAGATTCCGCACTTATCCGCGCTCTAATCCACTGCCTTCCAGGCGTGTCTTCTCTTCAGGAAAGAGTTCATCGAGCATATGGCCGAGCTTTTCTTTTTTGGTCTTGAGGTACTCGAGTGACCTCGCGTGCGGTTCGAATTCCATTGGTATGCGCTCGACCACTTCCAGGCCCGCTGCCCGCAGAGCTTCGATCTTATCAGGGTTGTTTGACATGATCCTGATGCGTTTAAGGCCAAGCTGCCTGATGATCTCAACGCAGCTATCGTACTGTCTCATGTCCGCTTCGAATCCGAGCGAGATATTCGCCTCCACGGTGTCCATTCCGGCATCCTGCAGCGCATAGGCTCGAATCTTGTTCATGATGCCGATTCCGCGGCCCTCTTGCTGCTGATAGATGATCGCGCCGAGGCCCTCCTCCTCGATAAGCTTCATCGCATTGTTGAGTTGCCGGCCGCAATCACACTTGTTGGAATGAAAGACGTCGCCGGTCAAGCATTGCGAATGTATTCGAACCAGCGTCGGAGTCTCCTGATCGAGTTGTCCCTTGACCAGGGCCACGAATTCCTCGCCCGTGTGGTTCTCTCTGAAGCCCACGATTCGGAAGCAGCCGAATTCCGTTGGAAGGTTCGCTTCGGCGACCCTCTCTATTTCAGGAGGCTCGTAGTTAAAATTGGGGTCCTGGACGGTCATTGGAACTACACTCTCTTATCTCTGCAAGCTATGCAGATTCTAGTGAGCGCAGATGGAGGCGTCAAGGAAGGATCTAGGATTTAGGATCTAGGATTTAGGAAGGAAGGATCTAGGATTTAGGAAGGAAGGATCTAGGATTTAGGATCTAGAGGATTTAGGAAGGAGGATCCAAGATTTAGGATTCTAAACCCTACAGATCCTAAATCCTAGATGATCCTCGATCCTAAATCCTAGATCCCAGATCCTAAATCCTAGATCCTAAATCCTAGATCCTGAATCCCAGATCCTAAATCCTAGATCCTTCTCACAGCTGCCATTGGATCGATCCTGGTGGCCTTGCGCGCAGGGATGAAACTCGCGACGACGGCTATGCCGGCAAGCATCAAAGATACCCCCACAAAGGTGCCCGGATCTGCCGCGGTAACGCCATACAGCAGGGTCGACATCAGACGCATTAACGCGAAGGCGAGTCCGGCGCCTATGGTTACTCCGATGCCGGCGAGAAGCAGCCCCTGGCCGACGACCAGCCTGACCACGTCCAGCGTCTGAGCGCCCAAAGCCATTCGGATGCCGATCTCATGCGTTCGCTGTGTGACCGAGTAGTTCATCACCCCGTAGACTCCAACCGCCGCCAGGATCAAAGCGACCGCAGCGAACGACCCCAGCAGCAACATACTGAATCTCGGCTGCGCGACGGACCCGTAGACCAACTCTTCCATCGGCCTGATGCTGGAAATCGGTTGATCAGGATTGACGGCCCAAACTTCCCTGCGGAGGGCTCCGGCGAGGGACTGGGGGTCGCGCGCCGTTCGGACGGTCAGGAACATCGACCGCGCTATTGGAGCCGCCTGAGTATAGGGCAGGTAGACCGTCTCCCGTCCCTGCGAGTCGAGACCGTAGTGTTTGACATTGGCTGTTACGCCGACGATGGTGAGCCAGGGGAAAGTTGATTGATTTCCGCCGAGCCTCATTCGCTTACCTAAAGGGTCCTCGTCAGGCCAGAAGCGCCGTGCGAATGTTTCATCGATTATGGCGACGCCCGGCCCATCCGCTTTGTCGCCCTCGTCGAAGGGGCGGCCCCTCACCAGAGCAATCTTCATCGAGTTGAAGTAATCGGGGCTGATTGCCCGGCGGTCGGCCTCGAAGCTTGCGGGCGGTGAATCGATCGGAGGGTTTTCGACGGTCACTGTGCCTGAAGTGTAAGCCCCGCTCAGAGGCAGATGGGACACCGATCCGACACTCTCAACACCAGGCAGGTTCCTCACTCGGTCGAGCACCTGTTGATACAAGGCGATCACTTGCGGGTTATCAGGATAGCGGGTCGGGGGAAGCGCCAGTCGCGCAGTCAGCACGTTCTCAGGCTTGAAGCCAGGACTGACCTGTTGAAGCCGCAAGAAGCTCTTTATCATCAAGCCGGCGCTGATAAGCACAACCAATGCAAGCGCGACTTCAGAGACGACCAGCGTGTTTCGGATCAAGCTGTGTGCCCCCTTTGTTGAGCCTCTTCCGCCCTCTTTCAGGGACTCATTCAGATCCGTCCTGGAAGCTTGAAGAGCCGGGACCACGCCGAAGGCGATTCCGGTAAACAGCGAAGCGACCAGCGTGAAAAGAAGCACTCGAAGGTCAACCGACACTTCCTCGAGGCGAGGCACGTTCTGAGGCGCGAGAGCAATCAGCCCCTTCAGCCCCAGCCACGCGAGCAGCAGACCGAGCGCGCCGCTCACGAATGAGAGCATAACGCTCTCGGTGAGGAGCTGCCTGATAATTCGAATGCGACCGGCTCCCAGAGCCGTTCTCACGGCTATCTCCTTCTCCCTCGCGACGGCTCGTGCCATGAGTAGATTAGCGACGTTGGCGCACGCTATAAGCAGTACCAGGCCGACGATTATAAGCAGCACGACCAGCGTGGGCTTGATGGTGCGAACGACGTGAGCGAGCATAGGCACGGCATTGATGCCGAAGCCTCGGCTGGCATAAAACTCACTGTCCATCTGCCGGCCGATCGCACTCATCTCCGCGTGGGCCTCTTCCTGGGTAACTCCCTGCTTTAGCCTGCCGATGACTCGGAGTCCGTGATTGCCCCGCGGCGCCGCGCTGAAGTCGATGGCAATCGGCAACCATACGTCGATGTTCCTGGGAGACTGCGCGTCCGGAGGAAGTATCCCGAAGCCCTCGGGCATAATGCCGATCACAGTTGCGTTCTGTCCGTTCAGCGATACCGCCTGGCCAACGGCGTTCGGGTCCGATCCGAAACGGCGCTTCCAGAAGCCTTCGCTCAGAAGTACGACCCTTTCCGCGTTGGGCTGGTCCTCTTCGGGAGTAAAGGTGTGCCCGTACGCAGGTTCAACTCCAAGCATCGGGAACAGATTCGCGGTGACACCGCCACCCTGAATCTGTTCGGGATCACCGACTCCGGTCAGACTCACAGTCGGCCACGTGACTGCAGCGAACTCTTAAATCGAGGAACTGCGCTGCCGAAAGTCCACCAACTCGGGGCCCGAGACCCAGTTCTGAGGCAGATCGGGTTCGAACCTGGTCCAGACCAACATCAGGCCATAAGGATCTTTATAAGGAAGCGGGCGGATGAGCACGGCATTCACGACGCTGAAGATCGCGCTGTTGGCCCCTATCCCAAGCGCCAGCGCGAGCACCGCGATCACGGTGAAGCTCGGCTTTTGGATCAACATCCGAAGGGCATAGCGTAAGTCTTGCAGCAGCTTCTCCAATGACACCCCCGGGGAGGGATTTCGAATTTCGAATTTCGAATTTCGAATTTCGAAATGAGGAATTACGAATTGCGACTTTCGGATTGCACACAACCAGCTTCAAAAGTCTCAAA
>DASYSA010000251.1:0-18548 GCA_036003885.1 Blastocatellia bacterium
CACGGTATGATTCGCTTCGCTCGTACTAAAGACGAAGCGGAAGCCTGGTTAGGTGCTGAGGACTTATCAAATGATGTAAAATAGGCCCATGCAAAAACCATTATCAGACGAATACGCATCAGGCTATCAAAAGTATTTTGACTTAGTTTCAGAAGGCGATTATTTGACTTTGTTAAGTCAAAACTCAGTAGCAACAGTCGATTTTTTTGAAGGAATACCGGACGGAAGACTCGCCTATAAATATGCGGAAGATAAATGGACCATAAAGGAAGTGTTAATGCACATCATTGATACTGAAAGAGTCTTTTCTTACCGAGCACTTGTTGCCGCCCGGGGCGACACCGAAACGGCGCTTTACAGAATGGACGAAGAACTATATGCAAGGAACGTTGACGTTTCCCACCGAGGATTACAAAGTCTGATTTCGGAATTTAGGGCTGTGCGCGCTTCGACAGATCAACTATTTGAAAATCTTCCAGACGCTCAGAGTAAATTGCGATGTAACATCGTAACGCATCCGATGACGGCTCGCGCGATAGGTTACTTTCTGATTGGGCACATTCAGCACCACCTGAAAATTGTCGAAGAAAGATATTCATGATTCTTTGGAAAACAACGACTGTAACCAGCGGCATCTGTCGCGGAGGCTATTTAGTAGCTCGTCGATTGTTCAGATTTGCGGAATACAGGTCAGAGTTGAGCAATACGCGATCGGAAAAGCCTTCAGCGGTCCAAAAAAACCCTTTCAGTCAGTCAAGCCTGGTCGTATGATCTATGCTGTGCGTCTGGGCTAATAGCTTCAGATGTAGTTAATCTGGGACTGACAAGGACTCGTAGTATGAAGAGTGCGACCGTTGAGGAGACTGTAGCTGAAAGTCCGGCCGGTAAGGGTCTACTGCCGCCGCGGAAGCCTGAGGAGTTCCGCGACTACAGGGCTGAACCGCGCAGTGGCGTCAAGGAACTATACAAGCTCAACCACACCAACCAGACGCTGGAGTTCGTGCTCTCGAAAAAGAGGGAGTATCTCTCCCTATCCAGGCGCGAGTTGGGAATCTGGGAGGCTATGGAACTCCTCGACGACCTGGTTGATAGTAGTGATCCAGACACAGATCTTTCTCAGATAAATCACAACCTGCAAACGGCTGAGGCAATAAGACAAGACGGGCATCCACGTTGGTTTGTGCTGGCAGGATTCATACACGACCTTGGAAAGATCCTCTGCATGTTTGGCGAGCAGCAGTGGGCCGTAGTTGGAGATACCTTTCCGGTGGGGTGTGCCTTTTCGGATAAGATCGTCTATCCAGAGTTCTTCGCCGGGAATCGGGACCAGCATGACTCACTCTTGCAAACCAGGGATGGAATCTATTCACAGGGGTGCGGCCTTGAGAACGTCCACTTCTCGTGGGGCCACGACGAATATCTTTACCATGTGGTGAAAGACTATTTGCCGGAAGAGGCCTCATACATGATTCGCTATCACTCGTGCTACGTAATACACCAACAGCGAGAGTACGGGCATTTGATGAGTGAACGAGATAGGGAGATGTTTAACTGGGTCCGGGCCTTTAGTGCCTATGACCTCTACTCGAAAAGCCCTGAGAGGCCGGACATCGCGACACTGAAGCCTTTTTATCAAGAGTTGATAGCTGAATTCTTCCCGCCAAAGCTGAATTGGTAAGACGTCAGTAGGATTATTCTTGGGTTGCCATGAGAAATCTTCGTGCTGCGTCCGTGCAGTTTCAACACCTGCCAGGTGAAAAGACAGCCAACCTTCAAAAGATTCGAGGATTTGTCGAGAAAGCTGCGGCTAGCCGCGTCGATCTCATCGCGTTTCCCGAGATGTGCATAACCGGATACTGGCATGTCAGGAAACTAGCCAGAGACGATATTGATGGGCTGGCAGAACCGATCCCGACTGGCCCCTCAACCGAGTTCTTACTCTCTCTTTCCGCCAGGTACGCTATCACTATTGGTGCTGGGCTTATTGAACGGGCCGAGGACGGATCCCTTCACAACAGCTATGTCGTCGCGATGCCGGATGGCCGTACCGCTTGCCATCGCAAGCTACACACATTTGTCAGCCCTCATTTGACACCCGGCAATTCATACACCGTTTTTGATATACCCCAGGGTTTTAGGGTTGGGGTCCTCATCTGCTATGACAACAACATCATTGAGAATGCGAGGATTACCGCGTTGATGGGGGCTGAGATTTTGTTGGCGCCTCACCAGACAGGTGGTTGTAGCTCCAGGAGCCCGCGTGCTATGGGCCTGATCGACCCGGTTCTCTGGGAACGACGGAGAGAGGATCCCGCTGCGATTGAAGCTGAGTTGAGAGGTGCCAAAGGGCGCGGATGGATAATGCGCTGGTTACCGTCAAGAGCTCACGATAATGGGATGTTCTTAATCTTCAGTAACGGAATTGGGATCGACGACGATGAGGTGAGAACAGGAAACGCAATGATCCTGGACCCGTACGGCGAGATCTTAGTGGAGACCGGCAGGGCCGATGACGACATGATCATTGCCGATTTGGACGGAGAGACCATCCCGACGTCATCGGGACGGCGATGGCTCGATGCCCGGCGTCCAGAGTTATATCGGCCACTGTGCATACCAACCGGCAGAGAACGTGATACGCGCTCCGTACGGTTTGACGAGTAAGAAGCGTGCTGGCTGATCAGGGCAGGCTCATCCCGCGTCAATGGCAGACAGATTGAGGACGGAAGCCACGTTGAAGATTGGCGTCATCTCAGACACCCATGGGCTGATGCGGCCGGAGGCACTGAGCGCACTCGGCGACAGCGACGTGATCATCCACGCAGGCGATGTGGGATCGGCGGGCATACTCGAGGCACTCAGGACGATCGCGCCGGTGGTGGCGGTGCGAGGCAATAACGACAAGGGGACGTGGGCTGACAAGCTTGCAGAGAGGGAGGTCATCCGGGCCGGCGCCCACCAAATCTACCTGCTGCATAACGCAAACGAACTGGATGTCGACCCGGTGGCTGCCGGCTTCCGGGTTGTGGTAAGCGGTCATTCCCATCGGCCGGCACACGAGGAACGAGCCGGAGTTCTTTACCTGAACCCTGGAAGCGCGGGGCCGCGGCGGTTTAAACTTCCAGTCGCCGTCGCCCGGCTCCAACTCGACAGCACCGGCATCCGGGTGGAGATCGTGGAGTTGCTCGTGTAAGGTCCAGAAATCCCGCGGGCAAGCGCCGGGAACGAGTCCGTTGGACGGATGATCGGTGTACACGAGAGCCGCAGACTTTCGAGAGGCCCATGCCACCGCAGCGGCCTTGTTCTTGAGACCTTTGATTCGCCAACCCAGGAGGAGAATAATGAAACGCCTATTACCACGCCTTATTGTTCTGCTGAGCTTTGCGCTCATCACAGCGAGTGCAGCACGCGCCGACGTCAAATTGCCCGCGATCATAGCTGACGGGATGGTCTTGCAGCAGGGAATGTCGGTGCCGGTGTGGGGCTGGGCCGACGAGGGCGAAACTGTCACCGTTGAGTTTCAGAATCAGAAGGTCGCTGGCGTCGCGAGGCAAGGCAAGTGGATGGTTCGATTGAAACCGCTCAAAGCAGGTGGCCCATTCACCCTCACCGTCACCGGCAAGGACAAGATTGAGTTGAAGAACGTGCTGGTCGGCGAAGTCTGGATTTGCGGGGGACAATCGAATATGCAATGGCCGCTCCGCCAGACGGACAACGCTGATACCGAGATCGCCAATGCGAAGTATCCGATGATTCGTCTCTTTACTGCGCCGCGCCTGGAAGTTGACGCGCCGGTGAACGACGTGAAGGCGGGTTGGAAAGAGTGTTCGCCGGAGACCGTCGCGACGTTTTCGGCCGTTGGTTATTACTTCGGACGCGACCTGCACAAGGCCCGGAACGTGCCGGTCGGGTTGATCAACAACGCAGTCGGCGGCTCGCCAGCCGAATCGTGGGTGAGCGCCGCAGTGCTCAACGCAGATGCCGAGTACAAAGGGTTCAAAGCGGATTATGCCAGGGGAATGGAGCAATACGAGAAGGCGTTGGCGAAGAATAGAGAGGAGTCAGAGAAGGCAAGAGCGGAGGGTAAACCGGTTCCGCGCCCTCCCGGCAAACCGTGGATGCCTTCAGGGTTGTACAACGGAATGCTCGCGCCGCTTGCGCCTTACGCGATCAAAGGCGCGATCTGGTATCAAGGTGAATCGAACGCCGGGCGCGCTTACCAATATCGCCGTCTGTTTCCGACAATGATCCGCGACTGGCGGGTGATCTGGGGCCAGGGTGATTTCCCCTTTCTGTTTGTGCAACTCGCGGCATTCGGTCCCAACTCGCCGAAGATGGGTGAAAGCGACTGGGCGGAACTTCGCGAGGCGCAACTGATGACGCTCTCCGCTTCGCCGAAGACGGGAATGGCGGTTGCGATTGATGTCGGCACTATCGACGACATCCATCCACGCAACAAGCAGCCGGTGGGTTCCCGTCTCGCTCTTGCTGCACGGGCCGTCGCCTATGCAGAAAAACTTGTTCATTCGGGGCCCGTTTATCAGTCAGTGAGGATTGAGGGTGATAAAGCGATTCTCAGCTTCAAACACCTGGGCACCGGATTGGAGGCGCGCGGCGGCGAGCTGAAAGGATTCATCATCGCGGGTGAGGACAAGGTGTGGCGCGAGGCGAAGGCCGAAATAAGAGGCGACCGGGTAATTGTGACGGGCGCAGGTGTCTCGAAGCCGTCGGCTGTGCGTTATGGGTGGATGAAGTATCCGACGTGCAATCTCTTCAACAAAGAAGGATTGCCCGCTACTCCTTTCAGGACAGACGACTGGCCCGGCGTGACGCAGCCGAAGGTGAATCCGTAGAAAGATGAAGTTGTAAATCGGAGAACAAAGATGAGCGAGAAACGGACCGTGCCGTACAAGATAGAGCCCATACACTCCTGGAATGAATTTGTACGCAAGGTAGGATCTCCTCCGTATAACAGTTGGGCTTTTCGGGGACATGCAAACGGTAATTGGCCTTTGCTGAGTGCGCTTGGGAGGTATCTGGATACATACATCGAGGAAGAATATTGGGAACGACAGGAGGCACGAATCCTAAGGATCTTTCAGAGAAAGGCACATCTGTACCTGACGAACCCTCCTCCCGGCGAAGACAGATTCCAGTGGCTAGCCTTAATGCAACACCACGGCGGTCCTACTCGCCTGCTGGATTTTACCTGGTCTCCCTACGTAGCCGCATTCTTCGCTTTAGAACGCGCAGAGAAGGAAGCGGCTGTTTGGGCCCTGAATCCGGCGAGACTTGAGAACGTGACTGAGCGCCTCAATCAATTCCTCGAGGCAGAGGAAAGCGGGTTGATTGGGATAGGCGAGCCCTTTGTCATGAACAAACGCCTGATAGCACAATCCGGGACCTTTATTGTTACAAGGCAGGTTGGCACCCCAATCGAGTCACTCGTTGGGAACTACGAAGATCCGAAAGATACGCTTGTCAAATTCGAGTTAGTGCGAAGTCTGGTTAGGAATGACAGCATGCGAGCGCTGTTCACGATGAACATAACGCAGGCAACGCTGTTTCCGGACCTCGATGGACTAGCTCGGTCACTTGGATACGAACTTGAGTTTAACTATGGGTACGATCCTCGAAAACGGGCAGTATGAGCGTAAGACTCGATATTATTTAGGATTTAGGATTTAGGATCTAGGATAATCGAGGATCCAGGATAATTGAGGATTCAGATCCTTTCTCCTCCTACTTGTTGTACATTTCGATGGCGAGCGCAGTCTGAGGTATGCCGCGCTTAGAGTTGATGTCTACCATCCACTCTGCGCGGTGGTCCTGGCCGGCCTTGTCTTGAAATGAGAACACCACAAGCACTCTGGACTCGGTGCCGTTGATCTTCTCTGTGTGCCAACCCTGGCTGCCCTTTAGATTGCCGGCGTCCTTGAACTTGTTGAGTTCACGCACCATCATCTCATCAACCGTCAATCCTTCTTCATTGGAAGGCATTGTTCGAAATGTTTGCATCGCTTTGAACGCGAGGATGGGGTCGGCGTGTTTGGAGTTCCAGACGGAAAATACGAGCAGGTAGGATCCAAAGCCGGCGAGGCCAATTGCGACCACAATGATAGCGATTCGAATAATCGTGCCTGCTCGGCTCGGTTCTCCATCGTCTTTCTTCTTCCCCGAACCTTTCCTACCAAAGGATAGCCCGGAAAGGAAGACCTTCTTGGTCTTCCTTTCGAATTCTTTTTCTCGCGCCCGTTCCTTATCCTGTTTGCCCCTCGGTGTGGCCAGGTTACACCCAGGGCAAGTGGCTGCTCCGGTTGGCGTCTCGGTATGGCATTTTGGACATCTCATGGTTCTTCTTGCCGAAAAGTACTCCGTTCAATTCAAAAGCACGTAGAATGCCATAGATAGCCAACCGCCTCCATGGATGGGTTGGGTAACGAATCCTCGCAGTTTTGCTGCATTCTCCGCAGGTCGAGCCTCCTGGTTACTCGCGGGACAATTACACTTTCTGTTAGGTCGGAGGAAAAGTGTGACAATTTGCGCCAAGTGCCCTGGGGCAAATCTGGACAAAACTCATGGGCAGGGGCCAGGGGCCGGGTGTCAGGGGTCAGGGCGGGAGCCAGGGGTCAGGCGTCAGGGCGTCGCGCATCACGGATCACGGATCACGCCTCACTCTCATTCCTTAAACACGTCTGGTCGTGCGTAGTGGCCGGTCACATCAAGCGTGAGACTCTCTTCGGCGATACGTGACAGATCGATATCGGCGGTCAGAATGACCTCCTCGCCATAGACGGGACCAGCGATCACCGACCCATCCGGTGATATCATCGCGCTCCCGCCATTCAGTATCAGGGCCTCCGGATTGCCCTTCAGCGACTCGACCGGCTCGAGCTCCGCCGGCAAATCGCGAGCCGCCATGATTGATCCGCAGGCGATCACGAAGCATCGCCCTTCGAAGGCATAGTGCCTGCTGGCTACAAGGTTCATCTCCTTGACCTGGGGCCAGGCTGCGATGTGAATATCTTCCCCTGACGAATGCAGGGCGTGCCTGGCCAGAGGCATCCAGTGCTCCCAACAGGTCAAGCCGCCAATTCGGACCGCGCCCGTATTGACGCCCTTCAAGCCCGATCCATCACCCTGACCCCAGATCAATCGCTCCGTATATGTGGGCATCAGTTTGCGATGTCGGTTGAGCAGAGATCCGTCCGACCCGAACGTCAGCATCGTGTTGTGAAGCGTGCCTCGCCCCGCGCCTTCTCTCACGCGCTCGTTAATGCCGATGTTGAGGGCAACGTCGTGGTCACGCGCGGAAGCCCCCAGAGCCTCCGTGATTGGACCGGGCACCACCACGCTGTTCTCCATGAGTCTCGCGTAGATCTTTTTAGTTGCCGGATGGTCCCAGACTGCGTAGTCGCGGCAGCAGTCGAGCCACGCCGGATACCCGGGTAACCAGGTCTCTGGGAACGCGACAACTCTGGCGCCAGTGGAGGCGGCTTCAGAGATGAGAGAGAGCGCCTTTTCAACTGAACGCTCGAGGTCCAGATAAACCGGCGCTGCCTGAACGGCCGCGACTTTGAGAATCATAGGCCCCCCTGAGTGCTGAGTGCTGAGTTCTGAGTTCTGAGTTCTGAGTGCTGAGTTCTGAGTTCTGAGTTCTGAGTTCTGAGGGCTGAGGGCTGAGTTCTGAGTTCTGAGCGCTGGGGTGTTACGTGCAGGAACTCAGAACTCAGAACTCAGAACTCAGAACTTCTCTTCAGCACTTCTCTAACGCAGCATACTTCGCCACAAATTTCTTCTGGCCATAGCCCGGGAAGCTCACCGTCAGTTTGGCCTCGTCGCCCGCTCCTTCGGTACGCAGCACTACTCCAACCCCATACTTCGCATGCCGGACTCGCACTCCAGCTCTAAGCTCACCACCGGACGCCGGATGAGAGCGAGCCGAGGGTGACCTCTTTCGCTCTCCCTGTGCACTCGTCGCCGGTTCGCTCTTCCTCTGAGCGTCGCCCCCTGCCTCCGCCTCCACAACCTTGCGCTTGAAGAAGTCGCGCACGCTCTCAGCTGAGTTGTAAACTTTGCCGCTATAGTTCGACGTCTTCTTGACTGCCCCCGCCCGGTCGCCTCGCGGCGCGGATGCGGCCTGGCCATCCCTCCTGGCATTGGGGTGAAAGCCGAGCCATGAAGGCCCGGTGGACATGTTCTCAATCAGATCGAACGGCACTTCGTTCAGGAAACGCGAAGGATCCGCCGCGGTGTCTTCACCGAACAACCGCCTCCTCATCGCGTGAGTGAGATATAAATGCTGCTGCGCTCGGGTAATCGCCACATAGCAGAGTCGCCGCTCTTCTTCCATCTCCTCCTCGCTCTCCGCTGCGCGCGAGTGGGGAAAGAGTCCCTCTTCCAGGCCCGCAATGCAGACGACCGGAAACTCCAGGCCCTTAGCCGAGTGCATGGTCATAAGCGTCACCCGCGCATCGGACTTGTACTGATCCGTGTCCGCGACCAGCGCCGCGTGATCGATGAAGTCGCGCAGCGTCTCGCCTTGCTCCTCGGCCTCGACCGCGGCGGTGACCAGCTCCTCGATGTTCCTTAAACGTCCTTCGGCTTCCTGAGTCTTCTCTTCCTGAAGCGCATTTACATAGCCCGTATCCAGGGTGGCGGCTTTGACCGTTTCCGACAGGGTCGCACCCGCAGTCACTCGCTCGCCGAGCGAGGTGACGATCTTTCGAAATCCCGCGAGCGCGGCGGTGGCCCGAGGTCCGAGCGCGCGATTCTCAACCGCGACGCCGATCGTCTCCCAAAGCGACAGGTCGAGATCTCGCTTGCGCCCTTCGAGCAGGTCGAGCGTAGTCTTGCCTATCCCGCGAGGAGGCGAATTGAGCACCCGCCCGAGCGCGATGTCGTCGTTCTGATTGAGCGCGAGTTTCAGATACGCAATGACGTCCTTAACTTCCGCGCGCTCGTAGAACGAGAAGCCGCCGACCATGTTGTACGAGATCCCTCGCCTCCTGACCGCTTCTTCAAACAGTCGCGACTGGGCGTTCGTGCGGTAGAGAATTGCGCAGCGTACATCCGAGGACCGTCGCAGGTGCTCTTTAATCCTTTCGGCCACGAACGAAGCTTCGCCCTCGCCGTCGTAGGACTGGTAGTAGAAGATCTTGTCCCCGGAACCCAGCTCGGCGCTTGCGTGAAGAGTCTTTGGAAGGCGTTTGGTGTTCCGCTCGATCACCCCATTGGCCGCGTCGAGGATGGTCTGGGTCGAGCGATAATTCTGCTCGAGCTTGATCATTTTGGTGCCGCCAAAGTCGCTCTGAAACCCGAGGATGATTTTGAAGTCAGAGCCGCGCCAACTATAGATGGATTGATCGACGTCGCCCACCACGCACAGGCTTCGACCCCGCCAGAAGGCCTCTCCATTTGCCGCTATTCGGCTAAGGTCGGCCGCTCCCACCACGATCAGACGAACAAGCTCGTACTGAATCCCATTCGTATCCTGAAACTCATCAATCATTACGTGGCGAAATCGCTCGTGATAGTAGTTGCGAACCTCCGCCACTCGTCGAAGCAGCTCGACAGTTTTGATCAGGAGATCGTCGAAGTCCAAGGCATTGGACTGCCTCAATCGCTGTTCGTATAGCTTGAAGATCTGCCCTATCTTTTCGAGGCGTTCAATCGAATGTTCTGTCTGGCTCGCGTACCCGGCCGGAGAGATCCCTCGATTCTTTGCCCCGCTTATCGCAGACAACGCCTGGCGGGCCGTCAAAGACTTGTCGTCAACCAGGTGCAGCTCCTTCATGATCTGGCGCACTAACCGCTCCTGATCATCCTGATCGTAAATCGTGAAGTTGCGAGTGTACCCGGCCTCAAGGCGTTCAATACTTCGACGGAGTATTCGAACGCACAGCGCGTGAAAGGTGGAGATCAGCGGCGACGAACGACGCTCGTTAGCAAGTGTCGCTTCAACTCGCGACTTCATCTCCTGGGCGGCCTTGTTGGTGAAGGTAACCGCCAGGATCTGCTCGGGCCGGACGCCAGCCTGTTCAATCAGATGAACAATGCGACAGGTTATGACTCGCGTTTTGCCCGAGCCGGCGCCCGCGAGAACCAGCATGGGGCCCTCGATTGTCTGGACGGCTTCTCGCTGCAGTGGATTGAGCTTGTCTAGAAATGTCACTCGTCACTTGTCATTTGATCAAGCTTTGAACGGCTTTGAACTGCGGCGATTCGGCGGTTCTCATCATTTCAAAAAGCGCCATCTCGAGGTTGGACTGCCACGCCCCGGCCTGGGTCAGCCGCGACAAGGCAACCTGTTTGCTCTCCCGCTTGCGCGACGTTATGCAATCGACCAGCAGGAAGACCTCGAGCCCGCGGGATAAAAGATCGAGCACCGTCTGAGCCACACAGATGTGCGCCTCGATCCCGCAGACGATGACCTGCTTCACATCGCGACTGATGAGCTGCGAGTGAAACTCTTCCGCGCCACATGAGCTGAAGCACATCTTCTCCACGACCTTCGGTTCCGAGGCCAGGTGAGGAAGAATCTCCTCAGCGGTGTGCTTGAGTCCCCTCGGATACTGTTCGGTAACGATCACCGGAACCTCGAGCAGGCGCGCGCCTTGAACAGCCTTGGCTATCCGGGAAGCGACTTCGCCGAAGTCAGGGATGACGGCGCGAAAGGCTTCCTGCATGTCTATCACCGCAAGCGCGGCGTGTTCGCGTGAAAGCTGGCTGATGTGATTCATTAACTTGATCCTTCTGGGAAAGTCTGACGCGACTCTTGAATATAGCAGGGGGGAATGGGAAATGCGAAATTCGAAATGCGAAGTGCGAAGTGCGAAATGCAAAATTCCTCATTTCGCATTTCGAATTTCGAATTTCCCATTTCTTACCGGCGGGCCGTTAGCGAGATAGAACGTGCGCGGTTCTTGCCATTCTGTGGAGTGTAGCGTACGGTCGCCCTGGCGCCGGGGGTGATTGCCGACGCTGCGACGGCGCCTCCTGACTGGGTGATTGAGGTGCGTTCATCAAAGATGACGACGATGTTCTGATCCCCATCCGTCAGAACCAGGCGCCCGTCGTCTGAATCGACCTCACTGACCTGGCCCTCGGTTTCGATTATCGCGCTTGCCAACGGCCGCGGGTGCTCGCTTGGCCTGGCGCCATGCCCGAGGCGCACCCGATACAGGACGAGACTGGCCAGCATGAATGTAATGATTATGATGACGATGGTCCTTACGAGCTTTCCCATGACTACAACAACCCGCGAGGACTTGACCTGAGCGTTCCCCTCGCAATCCAACTTCATAAGAGACATAAGTGAGATATCCGGAGTTGCATCTCTGATCGAAGGAGAGCTTGCTCAGCATGTCGCCCTTCCGCTTTACAAGACCGGATATCTCACGTCGATCTGTGTGGCAAAACACGTACCAAAGAAGAGATGCGAAATGCGAATTTCGAAATGCGAATTTCGGGATACTGAATTTCGCATTTCGCACTTCGAATTTCGGATTTCCTTCAGGGTGTGTGAGACAAAAAAAAGGCGGATCGACAATGGAGTGGTTGCCGATCCGCGTTGTGGTTCAGTTCGCGTTCTTCTTCTGAGACTACTTGCTCTTGGTCGTCGCATGCTTGTGTGCGATTCTCTTGTGGTGCTTGTGATGACGGCGCGTCTTGTGGGTAGTGCCGGCAGCCATAGTTCCGCCAGTCGATGCCGGCTGAGTTGCGGCAGCAGGCTTCGCTTTTGATCCCTGCTTCGGTTTGTCAGTCGATGCTGCGAATGCTGAAGTCGCGGCCAGACCTATAATCATCACCCCTGTCAAAATACTTCTCTTCATCCTGATCCTCCGTTCAAAAGTTTACTTGATGTCGAACCAGCCTTCGCGGCCTCTCCGCGACTCTTGTTTAGCTTAAGCAATCCTGCATTTGCCTTCTGCAACGGGCGTGCCGCCAATCCAGGTCGGGCGAGGGAACCGAATCGGGGAGTTCTTGAGGAAAATCTGAAGACGATGGCATTGACTGGTAGCGCTTGCCTGTGGCCTTTTTGCGCGCGGGCTCAAAACAGCCACAAGTGGGATCCAGGATTAGGATTTAGGATTTAGGATTTAGGATCTAGAGGATCCAGGATCCAGGATCGCGCATTTGAATGACGACTCAGAATCCTAAATCCCAGATCCTAAATCCTAGATCCTAAATCCTAAATCCTAAATCCTAAATCCTACTCGCTTGTCTCTTTGAGCTTGATCCCAAATCGCTCCGCCATTCGATAGAGCGTTCGTCGGTCAATGCCCAATAACTCGGCCGCGCGGGTGCGACTGCCGCCGACGGCGTTCAGGACATGAATCAAATATCTGCGCTCTAGCTCGTCGAGCGAAGGCAGATCTCCAAACATCGACTCGATCCTCTTCGTCTCCAGGGCGCGAATGTGCTTTCGAATCTTTTCCGGCAGGTCATCCGGACCTATGACGCTGCCGCGCGCATAGAGTGCAGCGTGCTCGATGGTGTTCTCGAGCTCGCGCACGTTGCCGGGCCAATCGTATTGCTCGAACAGCTTCAGCGCGTCTTCCGACAGAGTCGTTGCCCGGGCTCCTGTTGCTGTGGCTCGTTTGAGCGAATGTGCCGCCAGCAGCGGGATGTCTTCTCGTCTTTCGCGCAACGGAGGGACCCTGAGTGTCACGACGCTGAGCCTGTAGAACAGGTCCTCCCTGAATCTGCCCTCCTTGACTTCGCGCTCCAGGTCCCGATTGGTTGCCGCCAGCACTCGCACGTCTACTTTGGATGCACGTGCGCTGCCGACTCTTCGAACCTCCCCCTCCTGAAGTACTCGCAGCAACTTTACCTGGAGTCCAAGGCTTGTCTCCCCGATCTCATCCAGAAGGATCGTCCCCTCGCCGGCCTCCTCGAACAGGCCGCGCTTATCGGCGACGGCTCCCGTGAAACTGCCTTTCACGTGGCCAAAGAGCTCGGATTCGAGAAGCGTTTCGGTCAGCGCGCCACAGTTTACGGCAACGAATTCGCCGGCGGCCCGCGGGCTGTTGCGGTGAATCGCGCGAGCCACCAGTTCCTTTCCCACCCCCGACTCGCCGGTGATCAAGACCGTGGAGCGGGACGGCGCGACCATCGCAATCTCCTTGTAGACTTCGATCATCCTCGGGCTGTGTCCCAGGAGGCCTGAAGCCTCGCTGGACTCCTTGAGCAGCAGGGACGCCGGCTCCGGGGACTCCCGCCCTTTCAACGCGCGGCGCGCGGTTGCGATTACTTCGTTCACGTTGAAGGGCTTGCTCACATAGTCGAAGGCTCCCTCACGAATGGCTTCCACTGCCGTTTCCAGGGTTCCGAATCCGCTGATGAGTATGACCTCGGAAGCAGGTGCGATCTTCTTGACCTCCTTCAACAACGCGACGCCGTTCACGCGCCCGCCCAGATTGATGTCGCTCACAATAAGATCGAAGCCGTCCCGTTCGACTCCTGCGAGCGCGGCCTCGGCCGACTGGCTGGAGGAGACTTGCCACCCTTCCTCTGAGAAGATCTCCGTCAGAAAGTTACAGGTTTCAAGATCGTCGTCTATGACAAGTATGCGCTTCATGGTTGGGTCTCCGTCGCAGTCTCACCGGAATGCTGATCGGCTCTTATGTCCCGGGGTTCTGGTCGAGGGACCGATTGGCGGGCGCTCTCATCTTGCTGCGTGGCGGAGACATTCAGCACGATCTTGTTATGGACGATAGGCAGTTTGATCTGAAATGTGGTCCCGGCTCCGCCCGGACTCTTCACATCGACCTCTCCCCCGTGCTCCGAGATTATCTGCTTAACGATGGTGAGGCCGAGCCCTGTCCCCCGGCCGCCTTTGGTGGAAAACATGGGATCGAAGATCAAGTCGATCTGGTCTTTTGCAATCCCTTCGCCGCTGTCCGCCAGTTCGATGACCACGAAATCCGCCTCTGCGCTGGTAGCGACTGAGAGCTTTCCACCTCGGGGCATCGCATCGAGGCTATTGTTGATCAGGTTGATGAACACCTGCTGCAACTGATCGACATCCGCTTCGACGAATGGAAGATCCTCGGGCATATCGGTGCTGAGTTCGACGTTTCGAGCCGCCAATGTTGGCTGCGTCGCTTCGAGTATGCTGGCGAGCAGCGAATTTACATCCGCAGCTTTGAGTTGAAGCCCGGGCCTGCGAGTGGAATCGAGCATCGAGCGAACTATGTTGGTGATCCTGTCTATCTGGTCCCCGATTACATCGAGGCGTTTGATCATCCGCTCGTCGGTCGCGCGTGCCCTGAGCAATTGAACGTGGCCGGAGATCAGGTTCAGGGGTGTTCCGACTTCGTGGGCGAACTGTGCGGCCAGCTGGCCGGCAGCGGCAAGCCGCTCGAGCTGGGTAAGTTGCCGCTGCATCTCGAAGAGCCGCAGATTCGCTTCTTCGAGCTGCTCCTTGCGCTCGGCAATCTCGGCGGTCGCTTCCTTAACACGGTCTTCCAACTGGCGTTGCTCCAGGTTTAGCTGGTCGGTCATCTCGCGTATGCGGCCGAGCATTCGATTGAATCGTGACGCCAGCAGCCCGATCTCATCCCGCGAGACCGGCCCGACCTCCGCCGCCAGGTCACCCGCTTCCGCCCGCGACATTCCCGCAAGCAAACTATCGATGGGCCGGTAGACGAGTTGGCGGAACAGAAAGTAAGTGCTGAGCGTGATGGCCACGATGGCCAGCAGCATCAACGGCCAGACAAGGCTGCGCAGCCGGGCGGCGTAGCTTTGAGTGGTATCAAAGTGGAGAGTAACCGCGACTGTTCCTATCTGCATCACCCCGCTGCCGTCGAGCGGCGAGATCACTGGCGCCATAGCCTGCATCACTATCATCTTGCCCTGCGCGTGGACCGATGTGACCTGGGCGCTGTCGATCTGACGCCGTGCTCTTGAAACATCGTCAGGAGGGGAGGGCGCTACGCCACGCGGCAATCCTATCTCCTCGTACCATTGGTCGTGGTCGCGCTGGTAAAACACCCTCACTTCGGACAGCGGAGAGTTACTCTGCTCGATCAGGTCGGTGATCTCATCGCGGGCATCGGTCCAATCCGGGACCAGCGTCACTTCAGGCGTTCGCTCCCTGCCCTTCTGTTTGCGCCGTTCGCGTTTGAGGTGATGTTCGACGGATATTGCCACGCGCGTGGCCAGCAACTCTGCCTGTTCTCGTTGCTGCTGATCGCTCAGAGTATTCACGGCCAGGTCGGAAAAATACGCCATTATGGCGAACACCGCCACCAGCACGGCCGAAGTGACGATGGTAGTCCTGGTGTGCAGCTTGAGTGGCCCGGGCTTCGAGGTGCGGTTCGAACTCATGAACTCAGTCCCTGGCAAAGGTCCGCGCTAGTCTACCCGCGATTCTTCCTCGCCTTCCCAGCGCGGCGCAACCAGTCTTCGTCCCCGGCCATCTTCGCTAAGCGAGATGCCGGGATCATCCGGATGCAGACGGTCCCAGAGCTTGCAGGTGACCTGCTTGTGCATCTGGTCGAGCGCTTCACAGTAGTTTGTGAACTCGCAGCGGCGAATTTCATCGCCGCGGCCCAGCTTCATCTTTAAGAACCAGTCTGGATCGGCAAGCGACTGCCGTGCCGCAGCGATAATGTCGGCGTCGCCGCGACGAAGGATCGACTCGCACTGCTCGAAAGTTGCAAGCCCCCCGGATGCAATGACGGGCGTGTTGAAGCCTTCAGCGTTCACCGCGCTCTTGATCGCCGAGACCAGAGGAACGTTGCGACCAAACGGACCAATCGCATCTGAAATGACCGTCGGCATACATTCATATCCGCTGCGGCCGGTGTAAGGATAGACAGCCTGTCCAACTTTGGGTTGTTTGGCGTCCTCGAACTTCCCGCCTTTTGACACCGAGAGGTAGTCGAACCCGGCGCGACCGAACTGAACGCCGAAGTAGACGGCATCCTCGAGGTGGCTCCCTCGCTCTATGACCTCGTCCGCGAGAAATCGAACACCAACAACGTAGTCGCCGCCGACCCGGGTGCGCACTTCACGATAGACCTCAATTGGCAACCTCACCCGATTGTCACGCGAGCCGCCATAGCCATCCGGCCGATCGTTCGCGGCACTCAAGAAGGAAGCCATCGTGTAAGCGTGGGCATAGTGGAGCTCGACGCCGTCAAATCCCGCCTCGCGGGCCCGCACGGCCGCCGCAGCAAAGATCTCCGGCAAGACGAGAGGGAGCTCGCGAACGTGCTGGAGATGCATGTCCGTCACGCGCTCGCGATAACCGAAGCGGAGGGCCTCGAGTTCACGCTCATCGAGAATTCGGTCGAGAACTTCATCGGGCGCGGACTTGAGCATCTTCCGCGCATCGGCTTCGTGGGCTTCGACCCAGTTCTCGTCGTCGGTGAGTTCAGCAAGACATTCGCGATGGCGTCGGGTGAGCGTAAAGAATTGATCGAAGTACCGATCTCGCTCGGGTCGGCGCTTAACCGCGAGAAAGTCGATGATCTGAATGAACAGGCGCGTGTGGCCGCTGCTTTCCCGCCGGACCGTCTCGACAAGTTCACGGAGGCCGGGGATGAAACGATCGTGTCCAATTCTCAGCAGGGGTCCGCTTGCGATATCGCGAACACCTGTCGCTTCGACGACGATAGCGCCGGGTCTGCCGCGAGCGAAGCGGCCGTACCATTCGAGTATGTCTTTGGTGACGAATCCGTCGCCGGTAGCGCGCCAGGGCACCATAGCCGGCACCCAGGTGCGGCTCTCGAGCGTTGTGGGTCCAATAGCAATGGGACTGAATAGAATCGAATGCGCGGCTTGGGCTGCAGTGGGCCACTGCGTCTGCGGGATCCGATGCCGGATTGGATCTTGAGGCTTCCACATATTGAGAGTCTTAGAGGAGAATCTAACACGTGAACTGTGCGAGAGCACGCTTTAGCGTGCTTGCGCTTAGGAAGCGGGGCCTCACCGCAGAGGCGCAAAGCACGCAGAGGGCGCGCAGAGATCATCCTGTGAGGGCCCGACAATCCGAAAGCGGAAGGTCTATGAAGCTAGTGTACTGCGACAAACAGATGATAACTTCCCGCCACGAGGTGCTGAACCTAATCCCGTAGGGATAACCTGTCTGTAGCCCAGACAGTTGGCCTGTCCGTAGTTCCGTAGGAGCGACCGATAGCTTGCCGAACAGGTCGCTCCTACGGAGCTAAGCGTCACCACCGTCGCGACTGCTACAGAAAGGCGTCAGGCTTGGAATAGTAACTCGCGGCGATTCTCCGCACACGGCCGAGTGTCACTATTTCAAGCCTAATGTCTCCATTGAGACTGTGTAAGAATCCCAACCGGGAGGTTGGGTGATTATGCGCCTCTTCACACAGTCTCCATTGTGGGATGGAGCGCAGGGTTAGGCATCGTCATCCTTGCGCAGTGGTTGTATGTCGCGCACGCCCGTGAGCAATGCGCCGAGCACTAACGCGAGGAGAAGAACGGCCATCAAGATCTCAGCAACCACTAGCGCTTGGCCCAAGTGATTGTTTGGCGTGTAGTCTCCATAGCCCACCGTAGTAGCCGTGACGCATGAGAAATACAGCGCCTCAACGGACCCGGACAACACGCGGCAGGTAGTAGAATTAGAGACTGATCCAGACCAAGCATAGATGATGGCGAAACCTACAACTAGTTCGAGGTAGTTGATGATTGCAAGGATGATCGCTCTATTGACGGACCGTAGGCCCCACGCCGATTTGTATCGATCAACGAAGAGAACACACAATCGGTAACAGAAGCTGTCGGCAATTCTGTAAGTTGCCAATGTCGCTGCAACGGCACCGTTTGGCCAGATAGCTAACATGGAAGACAGGAGACAGAGCCAGCCAAGAACGTAGCTCTCAGAAAAATGCGAGCGCGCGGCATACCCTCGGAATGCTCCTCCTGCGTGAGACAACGAAAGGCTTCGCGCAAAGACCAAAATGATCATCACAGCTCTCTCTAAGTAGGAGAGTTCGTATTGCGCGCCCACCGATGCGGGATATCGACTCTTCGCGATGTCCCTGATAAGAGTGAACTCACCCTTCCATGATCGATAGATGCCTTGCAATGCGTTTGTCATCTCTTCGTTGGTTCTGTGGCTACCCTATGCGAAGGCTGATTCTCTGATTCTCTGCGCCCCCTTGCGTTCTTTGCGCCTCTGCGGTGAATCGCCTTCGAAAGAATTCCGCTAAGACTCGGGATCGAGTGAAATCCTGACCCGCCTGGACCGGAATCAAAACTCCACCTTACTGTCCGTCGAAGCTCGCCATGCGTCGTAGGCTGCGATGAAATTCGGGTCGCGCCTCTTCAACCCTTCGTAGTCGATTCTCTTGCTCCTGGTCATCAATTTATACGCAAGCGGCAAAGGATCGAGATCCATATCGAGCTGCGCCGTTTCAAACCATGTCAGACTTGAATGCGCCGCCTGTTGATACTCTTCAATGATCGGCTTGCGCACTCTCTCGAATTGGGAAAGGGCGTCAGGAACATCGGAGCCGTTTTCAAAACATTTGGCGAGGGCTATCGAGTCTTCGAGCGCCAGCTTTGTC
>DASYSA010000252.1:0-17023 GCA_036003885.1 Blastocatellia bacterium
ATAGCAAAGAAGCTCAAACCGGGAAGCCAGGATGCGTTGCTTGCGGCTCTGCCGTCGGCCGATTACCGGCTGTCGCTCTCCGATCTTGCGAATGAGGGGACTATCAACTTCGACCGAATCGATTTTCGCGCGGAGCTGAACGACGCCGGGTCGATGCTGAAGGACCTCGATGCGGGACGCGATCCACTTGCCGCGCGCCGAGGGGACTTTAAGAAGGCGTATCGCTCGAAGGTGGACAACACGCTTCAGCCCTACCGTATTTTTGTGCCGGCTGTTTACGACAGAGCGAAGGCTCACCCAGTGATCATCGCGCTCCACGGAATGGGTGGCGATGAGAACTCCTACTTTGATGGGTATGCGAACGGCGCGTTTAAGGTGGAAGCCGAGAAGCGCGGCTACATTGTCGCATGCCCGAAGGGCCGCCAGCCGGCCTCGATGTACAGAGGCCCGGCTGAACAAGACGTTATGGACGTGCTGGCGGAAGTCCGGCGAGTCTACAACATCGACCCTGATCGCGTGTACCTGACGGGCCACTCAATGGGCGGCTTCGGTACGTGGGCAATAGCGATGCATCATCCTGAGGTCTTCGCGGCACTCGCGCCGGTCGCCGGGGGAGGCAATCCTCTCGAACTCTCCAAGATCGTTCAGATTCCGGAGCTGGTAGTTCACGGCGACGCGGATATGACAGTTCGAGTTGAAAGCTCGCGCACGATGGTTGAAGCGGCAAAGAAACTCGGTATCGAGGTGAAATACATCGAGGTTGCAAAGGGCAGTCACATCAACGTTGTGGTCCCGACATTCAAGGATGTATTTGATTGGTTCGACGCCCATAGGCGGAAGGCCGCGGACACGAAAGCCGCGGCCCAAAGATGATGTTGCGATTTTGGATTTTACATTTTTGATTTCGGATTGGGTGCGCGGTCTGGACGGTCAAAATCTAAAATAGTCTGAATCCAGGATATCCAAATCCAAAAGGGTGCAAAATTGAAGTCGGACTCGGTACGAGAATAGGCGCTTGACTCCCACGCTCGACCTGGCTCGGCGCCCGTCTCATTAACACGCCACTTCAGTGGGGTGTGTCCGTTCCGGGGCGACTAGGGAACCGGTTTTCCCGCCGTTGTGGTAGCCACCGGCCTCCTCGACAGATTCTGCATAGAAGATTGAGATCACGTTGGGCGGATCGGAAACCGTTAAAACGGTTCCGCCGCCACCGTTCCGCCACCAAACACCCCACTGAAGTGGTGTGTTAATGAGAACGGATGTTCCTGCCACTTTGAGTCTCCTCTAATCGCACCCAATCCAAAACTCCAAATCGTTTGCATTTCTCGGCTTCTTAGGCGACGATCAATGTTGCCGACCGAACCCACACTTCGGCACATTGGTACGGAAGGTTTGTGGTTGCTCCCACACGAATCGATGAACAGCTTCGATTGAACAGTGACCGCACTCACTGGTTTCAATCGTATCTCGCTCCCAACATATCTCTTAATGACCTGATCGAGCTCTAGCCGATTCGCTCGAGACGATTGTGTTGGACCTACGAGGGAGTTATGAGATCAGCCAGGATTGTTTTAGGGCTCGCACTTGTTTGCGGAGTTCTTCCACCGTCCACCCATATTGATCCTGCTGCTCACGCAGCCCAGGAACCTGCCGACACAGTCATTCAGTTGACACCTGTGCTCGCCGGATTGTCATCGCCAGTCTTCGTTACAAGCGCACACGATGGGTCGGGACGCCTCTTCATAGTTGAGCAGGCCGGCCGAATCAAGGTCCTGGAGCAGGGGGGCCAATCGACCGCGGTGTTTATGAACATTGTCTCCAAGGTGCTATCCGGGGGTGAGCGAGGACTGCTCGGCCTCGCCTTCCATCCGCAGTATCGAACGAATGGCCGCTTCTTCGTCGACTACACCCGAACACCTGACGGCGCGACAGTGATTGCCGAGTATCATGTCGCCGCTAATGACGCGAACGTTGCCGACACTGCGGAGAGGGTACTCCTGACGATTCCGCAGCCATTCGCCAATCACAATGGCGGCATGGTCGCGTTCGGACCCGACGGATATCTCTACATCGGAATGGGCGACGGCGGTTCGGCCAACGATCCGGGCCGGCGCGCGCAGAACACCGATGAACTTCTTGGCAAGATACTCCGCATAGATGTGGACTCGTCCAGCGGAACTCTTCCTTACTCCTCTCCCTCGACCAATCCGTTCTTCGGCGGTATCCCTGGGCGCGATGAGATCTACGCTTACGGTCTTCGAAACCCGTGGCGATTCTCGTTTGACAGCGTGACCGGCGATCTCTACGTTGGCGACGTCGGACAGAATGCCCGCGAAGAGATAGACATCGTAACGGCCGGGGGCAATTACGGCTGGCGCGTTTTCGAAGGCACTCGCTGCACTAACAACGACACGTCCCTCTGCTTCAACCCGGCGCCCTACATCCGCCCAATCGCAGAGTACGACAACAGGGCGAGCAGCGGTGGGCGTTGCTCAGTCACCGGCGGGTACGTCTATCGCGGACTGAAGTCCAGCTTGCCCGCGGGATCTTACGTGTTCGGTGACTACTGCACAGGCGAGATACTCTTGCTCAACGGAGGCGTCCAGACGCTGTTGCTCGACACCACACTGAACATATCTTCCTTTGGTGAGGATGAAGCGGGTGAGATCTACGTTGTGGGACTCGGCGGCACAATACAGCGCATTGTAAATCCTGCCGCACCTCCTCCACCGCCACCGCCGCCCACGCTCAGAGTGGATTCGGCTGTAGTTCGCAAGCGCTCGTCAGAAGAAATTCTGGATCCGGTGACCGTGAAAAAGAACGGAAAGAAGTTCGAGATTGTGGTCAGAGGGCAGGGGTTCCCTGAAGGATCTGTGTTGGTAGTCAACAATCGCGAGCTGTCCACCGAGGTTGGGGCGACGCCAGCTCAGGAGTTGATCGGAAGACTTCGTAAAGACATGTTAGCCGAGGCGGGCCGCCTCGTCGTTGAAATCGTCATCCCCACGGGCGCGCGTTCCAATCAAATCACGATTTCGGTCCTGCTGAACTGAGCGTTGTTTCGGGTGTCGCCGCCTTAGTTGTCAACCAACTGTCGGCAGTGTTCAACAACCGGATCGTTATCCTTTTCAGATTGCGGATTGCGCGCCTGGAAACTATGCTTTCTCTGTCGCCGGCCGAGGATGCAAACCGGCCGCAGTTTGGTGACGGGCATTAGCAGGGGGAACATATTGTTGAAGTTGAGATCGACGGTCTTTCTAATCAGTTTTGTTGCAGCCTGCGCACTCTTTCTTGTATCTGTAGGCCTTCCATCCCGCAGCACGGCTCAGACGAACCCGGTAGTGATCGCTCCCGGTTTCGAATTCAACATTTTCGCCGACCCGACTCGTGTGCCTGAGTTTGCGCTCAGCGCCTATCACGGGCCAGTCTCGATGGCGTTCGATGCCCGAGGGCGTCTGTTTGTTGGAACGTACTCAGCCAAAATTCTTATCCTGCTCGACAACAACGGGGACGGCGTGGTCGATCAGGTCAAGACCTTCGCCTCGGGTGTGTCGCAACCCCTGGGACTCGCGTTTCGCGCCAACGGAGACTTGTTTGTCACCAGCAATGTGTTGAGGGGAGTTGGAAGCATCGTTCGCCTTCGGGATACCGACGGAGATGATGTCGCCGATGAGCGAATAACAATAGTCGGCGGCCTCCCGAGTGAAGGGGAACACCAGACCGATCGACTCAGGTTCGGCCCTGATGGACTCCTGTACTTTGGACAGGGATCGTCCACCGACAACGGAACGCCTCAACCGGGTCTGCCCGGCGAGCGCCCGCTCAACGCAACTATACTGCGCGTTGATGTGGACAATCCGGGCGAAGTAACGACGTTCGCCACGGGTCTTCGAAATCCGTTCGGAATGGCGTTCCACCCTGGGAATGGCGAGCTATTCACCACCGACGGCGGATCGGGAGAATTTTCCTCGTGCTCCGAGGAGAGCACGGCGCCTCCTGAAGAGGTTAACTGGGTCGTTCAGGGCGGAAACTACGGCTTCCCGCGATGCGAAGGAACACCCGCTCCCACGAATCCCAACTGTGCGGGCGTTCGTTCAGCGGTGACCCAATTCGCTCGTCACCTGACGCCAACTTCGGTTGCGTTCTACACCGGACCGCAAGCGGGCGCGGATCGCAATCAGATGTTTGTGACTCTCTTCAAGCGACTTTGCGGCGAGGGAGGCGATCTTAGGCGATTCACGATTACAGGCAGCGCCGCAACCGGCTTTCAGGCAACCGAGCTGCTTCCTCGCATTGCCGACTTCGGAATAATCGATCCTTTCGATGGTCCCGTCGAAACGCAGGTTGATCCGATCAGCGGCGACATCTACGTAGCTCGCTTTGATCCAGTCACGCATCGTGACCTCGACGAGCATCATCACTTCATCTATCGCATTCATCGTACTGGAAGCGACTCGATGCCCTTCATCGGACCGCCGAGCCCTTCGTTTGTCAAAGTGGGATCTGGCGCGGTGACCATCAACTTTGTGGGCCGCCACCTCAAGCCCGGAGCGATCGTGCTCGCCGACGGAGTTCCGATTGTGACGCGTCAGGGTGCCAGCATCTTCGACCTTGCGGCAGATTTACCTGCGAGCGCTGTTGCGAATCCGCGGGTAATAATGATCGAGGTGCAGAATCCGGACGGCGTGCGTTCCAATCAGCAGCAGTTAATAGTGGCCATGCAGGATCCGCTTCCGGATAAGACGCCCCAGATCACACTCGTTCAGGTGAAGAAGAAATCTAAACTCATCGAGACGGTGACCGCAGGCACGAAGGCAAAGAAGCTGACGCTCATAGTAACCGGAACCGACTTCGACGCGGGTGCGCAGTTGCTGGTGAACGGGGTTGCACTTGAGCTGCTGAGCGCCAGTCAGACGGAACTTGATGCACGGTTCACGAAACCAATGGTTGCCGCCGCCGGAGAGCTGACAATTCAAGTTCGCAACTCTACTGGGAAGGTTTCAAACACGGTGAGGCTCATCGTTGCAGCAGCGGAGTGAATCAATCAATCCGCTAATGTCGCGAATCCGCGCGAACCACAACACCGATCCCGTACGTCGGATCTCTATCAAATCTCGATCCCAGCGCTAGACAGCTGTTCACCCATCTCGTGGTTCTTAGCGGAGATTAGTGTTATTCGCGGATGAATTCTGGAGCTATCGCCGTTCGCTGAAGAAGACAGGGAACTCATGTATTGTGTGGAAGCCGCAGGATCGATAGAGGTGAACGGCGCCGACGTTTGCAGTAGTCACAGCCAGGGTCACTGAATCGAAGCCCAGGTCCCGGAAGGCAGAAAGCGCCGCGCCGATCAGGCGCCTGCCAATCCCTAGCCCTTGATACCGAGGCAGCACGGAGATCTGACCGAGGTGGCCAGTCCGCGAGGAAATTCGGGAAGCGATCAGAATGCCCAGTTGCTTGCCGGTCTCTCTGTCGATGGCCACCTGCGAGACTCTGCGCATGAAGCTGCCGCACCAGATGCTATCGGTAAGAATCGATAGAAGCTCGGCGCAGCCCTCTTCGGTACGATACTGGCTGTTGATGCGGCTGTCGTGCTCTTCCCGATGCGAGCGATGGATCACTCGCACCGCGCGAGAGAAGTCGTCCTCTTCCCAGGCCCTCAACTCGATGTCGGGCGCCTTACCCTTACGGCGGCCGCTTGATGTTGTCTTGACGTCTCCAGCGGGTGACTTCACATCGGCTTTCATGAACGCCCGATCGAACCGGTCAAAGCCGCGTATCAGAAAGACGTCGGTTGCGGCTTGATTGTCGATGCTCACACATTGACTCTCGATGCGGCGCTGTCTGGGCAACTGCTCGATCGCATGCAGGATTCCCACCGCCATCTGACGATCGATTCCCAGACCCCGCCAGTGGTTCGAGACGTAGATGTCGCCGATGGAGCAGCGCGTCCCTTCCGCTACATAAAAGGCGAACCCGACGGTGGTGTCGCCGCTCACGGCGGCAACGCCGGCCAGTTCGCGGCGTCGCGCAACTTCGCGCACCAGGCGGCTGGCTCCGCTGTAGTCCCACCCGAGCAGGGAGAGCCACTCGGCACACTGTTCGTCGAATAGATCCTCAAGACCATGCAGATCGGCGTCCGCCAGCGATACGATCCTTGCCTCCGGATTTGTCAGCGCAGCGGTTGCCATTTTGATTTCTGAACTAATGAGAAGATCGAGATGACGTCGTTGGTTGCTTTGGCGCCTCGCCAGCATTATAGGCCCGGCTCAACCTGGAGGCAATCAGTTCGAAGTGCGCCGTTCAGAGGTAAAGGACTAATCCGCGAATAACGCGAATCATCGCTAACAAACCGTGACTTGATCAAGTGAGCTGACAAGAACCCTGATCGATGATGACCCCGAGCCTGATCAAGCGCTCTAGTCCCCTGATTCGCGGCTATTCGCGAGATTAGCGGACGCCCTTATACAGTGCGCTTGATTATCATCAACGTCATATCGTCGATCGGCGCGGTGGTTCCCACGAAACGTGATAACGCTTCGTCCATCCGGTCGCGGATTCCCGACGCGGACCGGCTCAGGTTGTTCTTCACTACTTCGATGAGCCGGTGTTCTCCAAACTCTTCGTCCTTCTCGTTGATCGATTCGGTGATGCCGTCACTGTATATGATCAGCACATCGCCGGACTCGAAGGTGACAGTATCCTCCTGGTAGGCGACTCCCGGCATCAGTCCGATGGGTAGTCCCCCTTTATCGAGCTTGGTCATCTGACCCGAACGGCGAATGAGCATTGGCGTATTGTGTCCGGCGTTCGAGTAGGCCAGCGATCCCGTGTCGGTATTGAGTTCGCCGTACAGAAGCGTCAAGAACTTGTTTGAAGGCGAGTTTTCAAAGATGTACTGGTTGATCTGGCCCATCACCTCGCTTATGGACCAGCGCGCCTGCGATTGAGCTCGCACGGCCGCATGCAGTGAGGACATCAACAGCGCGGCTCCGGTGCCCTTTCCGGAAACGTCCCCGACTGCGAGGACCAGCCGATTGTCCCACTTGCGTTGAATGAAGTCGTAGTAATCGCCGCCTATCTCCCGGCAAGGGAACGAGACAGCGGTCATGTCCCAGCCCTCAATCTTGGGCGGGGCGACCGGTTGCAATCGCATCTGTATCTCGGAGGCGACTTTCAACTCCTCTTCCATGCGCCGCTTCTCGAGCCGCTCCTCCAACAGTCGCTCGTGCTCGATCTTGATCGATGCTACCGAAGCTATCGTTGTGAGAACGTTCAGGTCTTCAGCCTTGAAGCGGTTATTGAATGGATTGTCGACGTAGATCATTCCGAACGTCTCTTCGCCTGATACCAGGGGCACAGCCATCACGGAGCGAATCTGGCTCAGCACGATCGAGTTCTGGGACTGGAAGCGCGGGTCGTGCATGGCGTCGGATGTAAGAACGGGCTCTCCCTCGCTGAGCACTTTGTTGGTGATCGAGCGGCTGAGCTGGACCTGTGACGCCGTCGGGAGAGCGCCTTCGTGGGCTCCGCGCGCCAGCTTACAGATCAGTTCGTCTCCTTCCTTGAGGAACAGGAACCCGCGCTCCGCGGGGATCGCCTGGAAGACAAGATCGATCGTTATTTTCAGCGTGTCTTCGAGCGTCGTGCGGGGCAGCAGCGCTATGCCCACCTGGGAGACGATGCTCAGCAGGTCGCGCACAGGCGCCTGCGGAGCCAGGGCAGTACGAGAGCTGGAGATCGAAGGCCCGCGCCTTTCGCCCGACATAGCTCCCGACTGGATCGAGGACAGGAGCTCGGAAGTCGACCGGCCGGGAATCGGCGTCGTTATTGTGTCAGCCGGAAGTTGGGCGCCGGCGGGTCCTGACAGGAAGACGGTTGCGCCCGACAACATTGACTGATCGCCTGCGCTGTATTCGATTTCTGTCTCACCTATGCGAACGAGGTCGCCTGTCTGAAGCCGTGCCGTTCCCGTCACTCGCTGTCCGTTGAGAAAGGTCCCATTGGCGCTGCCATTATCGACCAGAAGTATCTGGTCGCCTTCACGCACGATCTCAGCATGCAGGCGCGATGCAAACGGATCGCCGATGCAGATGTCGTTTCGAGACGAGCGGCCAATCGTCAATCTCATCTTGTCGAGCTTGACCACTGACGGCTCAAAATCCTTGGGGCGAACGATGAAAGTAGACATAGTAAAAAACGTTTCGCGTTTCGCGTTCCGCGTTTCGCGTTTTCCGTTCACATAGCTCGGCACAATGCGCTACAGTCCATTCCACAAACTATGAACGCGAAACGGTAAACGCGAAACGCGAAACGTTATTCTCTTCTGGACATCACAACCAGGGTGCGGGCGAGTTTATCGTGCCATCCCTGTTGCCGCGGATCCCACAACATCCAAAGAAAGCCCAGGAAGAAGACTGCCATCGAAAGGGGGTAGCCGACCAGATGGCGCAGGGCTGCCTGCTTTCTGGTGAATTTTTCCCCGTCCACCCGCACTATGTATATGCCGAGTATTCGCATGCCGGCCGTCTGTCCGTTGGATCCCGCGAGCAGAACAAAGTTCATCAAAACCAGGAGCACAGTCAGTCCCGCCACAATAAACAGATCTCGATTCGAGCCTACCACCGACTTATGGCTCACAGCCGTAAGCCCAAAAGTGAAGAGCATCATCGATATGAGGGTAATCAGGAAATCGAACATCCATGCCCCGTAACGCAGGCCGAAGCCCGCCTGCTCGAAAGCGCCTATGAGCGAGTGCGTTGGAGGGGCGTAACGTCGACCGACAATGCTGGCAGGCACTGCTCCTGCCGTCGCATGAGCGAGCCGAGGCGCGCCGTTCGGGCCGGGACCTGGTACTCGGGTCTGGCGGAGTTCCGCAGGCGAGGTCGAGTCGAGCGATCCTCGGCCGCCCTCGGGATGCGAGGTGGCCACGGTTGTTCCCATGTTGAGCGAACCGCTGACAGACCGCTGCCGCCTGGGCGAAGCCTTGCCGCAGTGCGGGCAAAACTTGGACCGGTCGCCCAATTGTTTCCCACAGTATGGGCAAAATCTTCCGTGCTCGAGCTCTTTCGAAGTCAAAGGTGCTTCCGCTCCGCGTGGTTGCTCCGTAACGTTACCTTAGACGGTCACGAACTTCAAAACGGTTCCACCGAGTTTCAACTCGTCGCCTGCCGACAACACCCGCGGAGCCTTGGTGTTGAGTTTGATCTGTCCTCCGCTAACCGTGTTGACGATCGTACCGTTGACCGAACCGAGGTCCTCGATAAGAAACTGTTCGCCCTGGCGGTAGATCATCGCATGACGGCGAGAGACTTTTGTTTCCGGGTCATACAGCGTGAGGTCTATTTCGGGGAAAATACCTGTATGTGGGTCGGTCCGGCCTATGAGCAGGCTGTCCTGGTTCAGAGGAAATGGCTTAACCATGTCCGACGTGCCCACGACAACCAACTGGGCTGTGACACGCGCAGATCCCGGATGTCCGGCGCTTCCAAGAACAGGCTGGCGGGACCCGCAGTGGGCGCAATAAACGTCACCCGCGCCAATCTTGTCTCCGCAATGACCGCAGAAGACCCACTCGACGGCGGCGCTGCCGCCGGCCGGACTCTGGGCGGACACGGCGGGAGGCGAGGATGGAGGGGTCGCTTTCGGCCGGACCTCGCGCGGCGCGGACGGAGTGGGACTGACTGCGCCGCTGGCAGGCTGCACCGGTGCAACGAACGGGGGGCGCGATGGTTGAGGCACTACGCCTTTGGCTTCGAGGCGTTGCAGGTGGTCTTCAAGCGATTTCTTCAACTCGAGGGCTGACGCAGGCCGATCCTCCGGCTTATGCGCCACCGTCTTCATCAGAATGCGCTCCATTTCGACCGAGATCGCAGGATTGATCTGGCTCGGACGTGGGTGCTTGCTGAAATCAAAGATCAAGAGGGGATTGTCCTGCGGGTCTGAGCCGGTCAGCATGTGAAACATAGTTGCCCCGAGCGAATAGACATCGGAGCGAGGCTCGACCTTTCCTGCGAACAGTTCGGGTGGCGCGTATCCCATCGTCCCGATTGCAGTGACGCCCTTCTCAGTCGATTGAACGATGCGGGCGATTCCAAAGTCCACAAGCATTACGCGACCGGTGTTGTCGTCAAGCATCAGGTTGGCAGGCTTGAGATCGCGATAGATGATCGGCGGATTCTGGGTGTGAATGTAATACAACACGTCGCAAATCTGGGCGGCCCATTTGGCGACCGTGGCCTCCTCTACTATGCCTCCGTGCGCGCGCATCTGTTCGGCGAGATCGCCTCCGCCTATCCATTCCATCACGAGGTAGTACCTGCCGCCCTCGATGAAGTTATCGTAGATGGTGGGGATGGAAGGGTGCTTGAGCCGGGCCAACACAGCGGCCTCGCGCCTGAAGTCTTCGACCGCCTTGGCGCGCTGGCTCTCATCGGCGAACAACTCGATCATCTCTTTCACGGCACACAGCCTGTCCGCCAGACGCTTGTCCCGAGCCCTGTAGACCGATCCCATACCGCCCCCGCCAACACGGTTCGAGATCGCGTACCTGTCGACCAAGAGCGTGCCTGGATCGAGCTGAATATTGGCGGTGGCCTTCTTGGGTTTCTTCACGTCAGGCATACGATTCTCGCCGCGCCCCTTGCGCGCCTCGACTACCACCGGCGGCGGAGCGAGTGGGGCCGGTTCCTGGCGCCCTCCACACTCTCCACAGAACGGGTCTCCGGGCTGTACCTGTGTGCCGCATTCAGGGCAGAACATTGCTCTCGTTAGATCCAACAGGAGCAACCAGGCGACTGCGCTGCGAGAAACCTGGTCTGATATCGGTCGCCTCTCACCTTCGGGATTCTACTTGTCCGCACTCCTGTTGGGGCTTATCTCAGAATCTGAAATTTCAAAAACGTCTTGCCGACGATGATCTCGTCGCCATTCTGAAGCATGTGCCGCTTGCCGGGGAGTAACCTTCGGCCGCGATTTACAAATGTGCCGTTGGTGGAACCCAGGTCTTCGATGAAAAACTCGCCCTCGTTGTTCACAATTCGGGCATGGCGACGCGAAACCTTGGCCTCGGGGTCATCCTCGTCGAGGTCGACGTCCGGGAATATTCCGCTGTCTGCATCCCACCGCCCTATGTTCGTCTCGATGCCGGTAATGGGGAAGTCTCTGCCTACACGCCCGCCGCGCTCGATCACCAGCTTTGCCGTGATGCGCAGACTCTCGGCCCCGATAGAGCCTCGCTGGTTTGCCGCGGGGGGAGGACTTGAATCGGATCGCAGGGCGTCAGTGCGGCCGCGCGATGAAAGAATAAAGGTTTGCGATCTGGGTTCCGCATGTCGCTCACCCGAGTTATTATTGCCCCCGGCCGGTTTGTCGGCAGCCGGCTGGCGGCGAGGGGGCGAACCAGCCTCGCGAGCCCCTGTAATTCGGTCTGGACTGCGCGCGGGGGTAGCTGGTTTGGGCATCGCCGTCGAAGTAGTGAACGACGGCGGGGTGGGCGGCTGCCCGTCAATCGTGATCGACTGCATCGGGTCACTTTGGACTGCGCTTGGCGGTTGATATATAGGTTCTTTCGAATTCTCTTTCGCACCGTGGCCTCGCGCATGTCCATCGTCCAGCTTCACACCGCATTCATCGCAGTAGTCACTCCCATCTATATTATTTGTCCCACAATTGTTGCACCTGATCATAAGGCCGGGCCTCACTGCCGTCGGTCACCCAGAGGGCATCTTTTTTTTGGTGGCGTCAGGATTATACCGCACTGATTTAGCGGTCGCAATTCTAATAAAAACCTCCGCATTGTCAACAAGAAGCGGCGAAAGCCGGCGAGCCAGGGCTCCCGCCGCCTACCTGGGTACGTTAGGATCGGTGAATTCTCACTCAGCCGGCGATCATTGCTTCGATCAAGATGGCGGCGACTTCGGGCCGCGAGAACTCGCGGGGGGGCATTTCGCCCCGCCCAAGCATCTCTCGAACCCTGGTGCCAGATAATGTCACGTGCTCGCTCGAATCGTGAGGGCAAGTCTTATTCGAAGCCATCGCATCGCATCGCCGGCAGTAAAATGAATGATCGAAGAACATCGGGGTGATTCCCAGAGCTTCCGGATCGAATTCATTGAAAATGTAATGCGCGTCGTAAGTGCCGTAGTAGTTTCCGACTCCCGCATGATCGCGACCGACTATGAAATGAGTGCAGCCATAGTTCTTCCGGATGATTGCGTGAAACACCGCCTCCCGCGGGCCCGCGTAGCGCATAGCCGCCGGATTGACCGCCAGAAGCGTTCGTGTCGTCGGGAAGTAGTTTTCGAGCATCGCCTGGTAACAGCGCATGCGAATATCCGCGGGAATGTCGTCGGATTTCGTCTCGCCCACCAACGGGTGCAGCAGAAGGCCATCCACGACCTCGAGAGCACACTTGATTATGTATTCGTGCGCCCGGTGTATCGGATTGCGAGTTTGAAACGCCACAACGCGGTGCCAGCCCTTCTTCTTGAACTCTTCGCGAGTCTGTTGAGGGTCAAGGCGAAACTCGGGAAAGGTAGAGTTCTGCGGCCGGTTCAGCAGACTGATGGGTCCGCCAAGCAGCCAGTCACCCTGATCGAAAAGAGCGTTAACTCCAGGATGGGCGAGGTCGGTGGTCAGATAGACCCGTTCGGCTTCCCGTTGCTTGTCGTAGCGGTACTTCTGGCGCAGATGCAAGACCCCGAGCAGATGGTCGTTGCTGTAAAGAGCGATGTCAGAGCCTTCGACGAGAACGCCCGCGATCTCATCGGTCGTAGATAGAGTGATCGGAATGGTCCACGGCAATCCTGAAGCCAGATGCTTGTTCCCTCGGACGGCCGTATAGTCGTCTTCACACATGAAGCCCTCCAAAGGGCTGAAAGCGCCGTTTGCTATCATCTCGAGGTCCGACACCTCGCGCTGGCGCAGGTCGATCCTTGGCATCGCGGGCACCCGTTCTACTAGCGTTTCTCGTTCGACACCGGCGAGCTCCCGACTTATCAGCCGCCCACCGTGTGCTGGTATTGTCTCCATTTACTGATGTCCTCTCTGGCAAAGGTTGAGTGGTGCACGCAAAACGCCAACAATAGCGGCCCCACGAGGGAGTGTCAATCTGCCACGCCGAACTGGGGAGAGCGGGCGCTCTCCCCTTCTCCCACTCTCCCCTTCTCCCACTCTCCCACTCTTCCGTGCTAACATCTCGTCATGCTGCTGACCCGAATCGAGGCCTCAGGTTTTCGCAACCTCGAAGGCGCCGTCGAATTCGGGCCCGGCCTCAACATCTTCTACGGCGACAACGCTCAGGGAAAGACCAACTGGTTGGAAGCGATATACCTTCTCGCCAACACCAAGTCTTTCCGGACCGGCCAGGTGCGCGAGTGCATAACCTTCGACTCGCCCCATGCAATCCTGCGCGGAGACGTATCGCACGGGTCCGTGACCAAGCAGCTTCAGCTCCTGCTGACCGAATCGTCCAAAGAACTATTCGTCAATGGCAAGCGAGAGGCGCTCGTCCGCTACATAACCAATCTGGACGTGTTCGTCTTTTCGCTCGAGGAGATGGAGGTCATCCGCGGCGAACCCGCCCAGCGCCGGCGCTTCATCGACAGAGGCATTGTTACAATCAAACCGGGTTTTCTCAACACCCTGGCTGAGTACAACCGAGTTGTAAAACAGAAGAACCGGTTGCTTGCCGACGCGAGCGAAAGCGACGACCCAGGCAGCTATTACAGTCAGGTTGAGGCCTGGAACGATCAGCTTGTCGATCTCGGAGCGATGATTCACGATGCGCGGATCGACTACGTCGGCCGCTTGAACCGGGTGCTTGAAGAGAATGATCACGGCCGCGCGATCTTCGGCGCCGAGCGCATAACCGCACGCTATCAATCGCAGCTCGAGGGCAAGGGGGATATGGGGCGCTACCGCGAGCTGTTTCGTGAGCGATTGGCCCTGCGGATGGCTGCTGAAGCGGTTGCCGGACACTGCCTGATTGGGCCCCATCGGGATGATCTGGAGCTCCTGGCGGACGACCGGGAGGTGTCCCGGTTTGGAAGCGCCGGGCAGCAGCGAAGTGCCTTATTACTCCTTGATTTAGCGCAGGTGACCATCTATACTTCTGTTTACGACGAAAGCCCCGTTCTGGTGATCGATGATCTCGATGCTGAACTCGACAGGGGACGAATTGAAGCGTTGCTCTCGCAGGTCGAAGGCCGTGTCCAAACCTTCGTCAGCACGTCGCGGCGAGGGGTAGCAAATCGCTACCGAGAACGGTCGTCGGTTTACCTGGTGGAGGCCGGCCGGGCGATGCGAGAGAGCGCTACCGGGCCGGAGACAGACCGCCAGGGCATGGCATTCGAGGGCGATCCCCCCGATCTCGAGTCCGGGGATATCACGCAGGGGATACGATGAGTAGAACTAACGAAGAGTCCACAAACAAGGAGAGAGATTTGACATCTGAAGACTATGGCGCGGCTTCAATTACAGTGCTCGAAGGCAGAGAGGCCGTGCGTAAGCGGCCGGCGATGTATATTGGATCGACCAGTGAATTGGGACTTCACCATCTGGTCTATGAGGTTGTCGATAATTCAATCGACGAGGCGCTCGCGGGCTATTGCGATCGCGTTGACGTGACCATTCACCTCGACAATTCGATCACCGTAGTCGACAACGGCCGCGGCATCCCTGTCGACATTCACAAACAGGAGGGGATATCAGCCGCGGAAGTGGTGCTTACCAAGCTTCACGCGGGAGGTAAGTTCGACACCAATGCCTACAAGGTGTCCGGCGGGCTTCACGGCGTCGGCGTCTCGGTCGTCAATTTCCTGTCGGAATGGCTGCGCTTAGAGGTATGGCGCGACGGCAACACCTACGAGCAGGAGTACCATCGCGGAATTGCTCCACTCAGACTCCAGCAAACAGGCAAGACTAAGAAGCGTGGCACCAAGGTCTCATTCAAGCCCGACACGGAGATCTTTGAGGTCATCGAGTTCAACTTTGACACGCTGTCTCAGCGATTACGCGAGAAGGCATTCTTGAACTCGGGAGTTCGGATTGCCATAACGGACGAACGCACCGAAAAGTCACACGAGTTCTTCTACAAGGGTGGCATCGCCGAATTTGTAAAGCATCTGAACAAGAACAAGACCCCGCTGCATCCGCAGCCTCTCCACTTCGAGAGGGACGCTACGGACGACGATCCGCTCGGCATCGAGGTCGCAATTCAGTACAACGACGGCTACAACGAGATAGTCCACTCATTCGCGAATAACATCAACACGGTTGATGGCGGCTCGCATCTGACGGGATTTCGCGCGGCTCTCACTCGCACTATTAACAACTACGCCAGGTCGTCGGGGCTGTTCAAGAAGGACGACGAGAAGCTCGCACCGGAAGACGTCCGCGAGGGACTGGTCGCAGTCATCAGCGTCAAGCTTCCGCAGCCGCAGTTCGAAGGGCAAACGAAAGGCAAACTCAACTCGGATGTCAAAGGCCAGGTCGAAGCCTTCGTCAACGAGAACCTGGGCCATCATTTCGAAGAGAACCCTTCTGTCGCGCGAAAAATCATCGCCAAGGCCATCGATGCGGCCCGTGCCAGAGAGGCGGCGCGCAAGGCTCGCGACCTCACGCGCCGCAAAGGGGCGCTCGATTCGGCTTCGCTTCCCGGCAAGCTGGCCGACTGCTCCGAAAAGGACCCCGCGCTCTGTGAGATATTCATCGTCGAAGGCGACTCGGCCGGCGGCTCCGCGAAGCAGGGCCGCGACCGGCGAACCCAGGCCATCCTGCCGCTGAAGGGCAAGATCCTCAATGTTGAGAAGGCGCGCTACGACAAGATGCTCGGGCACTCCGAAATTCGCACGATGATTACGGCGTTTGGAACGGGCATCGGCCAGAACGACTTCGACCTGGCGAAACTCCGGTATCACCGCATCATCCTGCTGTGCGACGCGGACGTTGACGGTTCACACATCCGCACGCTGTTGCTGACCTTCTTCTATCGACAGATGCCGGAGTTGATCGACCATGGCCACGTCTACATCGCCCAGCCGCCGCTGTTCAAGGTTAAGAGAGGCAAGAACGAGCAGTACATGCGCGACGAGAAGGAACTGTCGAAGTTCCTGATGCGCAAGGCGACCGACAACGTCACGGTCACGATCAGCGAAACCAAGACAGACTTCAAGGGCGCCGAACTGAGAAAGATGCTCGAGAAGCTGGCGGAGTTGAACACCTATCTCGACAAGCTCGACCGGCGGCTGCACGACCGCAAACTGGCAGACGCGCTCATTAACGCGTTCGCGGGACCCAAAGGCGTGCTCAGGGACGGAGTGAAGCTACAAGAGGTGTTTCATAAAGAGGTTCATCTCGAGAAGGTTGCAAGTGCCTTGCAGGAGGCCGGCTACCAGACTGAGATCGAGCGGGACGAGGAGCACGGCACTTTTGAGATTGCGGTATCCCGTGGGCGAGGAAACGCAAGAACCCTGATCGACTGGGAGCTGGCCACTCACGTGGAGTTCCAGAAGGCGGTGCAGCTCTATGGGGATTTGAAAGAGTTGAGCCGGCCGCCGTTCCTGATCTCCGAGAATGGGAACAGCATATCGGTGGCTTCTCGTGCGGCCTTGCTGGACCATGTGATGACAGCGGCGAAGAAGGACATCACGATCCAGCGCTACAAGGGACTGGGGGAGATGAACCCGGAACAACTTTGGGACACGACGCTCAACCCGGAGAAGAGAACGATCCTGAACGTGCAGGTAAACGACGCGGTGGAGACAGACGAGATGTTCACGGTCCTGATGGGGGACGCGGTGGAGCCGCGCCGAAAGTTCATCGAAGACAACGCACTCGATGTGAAGAATCTGGATATTTAAGGGAAGACTGAGAGGGCCGAGGCGCGCTCTGCCTCGGCCCCAGGCTTCGGAGAGCGTTTCTCGGTCGACGTACAAACGCGCCTTGATTGACATTGGAAAGACACCAATCCAGCTGACAACGGTCATCTTGCACAAAATCCTGTCACTCAGGCTGACCTCATTTGCCT
>DASYSA010000253.1:0-9492 GCA_036003885.1 Blastocatellia bacterium
CCTTTGCGCCGTGACTGTGGATGCCGGATTCCGCCTCGGACGAGGGAAGGGAAGTGTTCCTGAGGGAACGCAGGTCGTTGATCGTCAGCGCGAGGAACTCTTCTCGCGAGTATCCGTAGAGCGCGATTGCCGCGCCGTTGACCGCGAGAAAGCGGAGCGTTTCAAGGTCGTAGACAAGGATGGGATGAGGGTTCCTGTCGAACAACTGCCGGTATTGATCCTCTGAGTCCTGCGTTTTTTCCATCTAACTACGCCCGCTGATATCGCTCTGTCCGCTCATTTTCATCTCGCCAAACACGGAAATCCCACTGCTTGCCGAGCAGTTGTCACACGATGCAGCCCTAACCCGATGGAGTAATGGGCAAACAACGTGCCTCCTTCAATTTGCATGGCGATGAGTCCCAGGAATACCGGGATAAGGGATTTCAGCTATGTCGCGAGAGTGGAGTGTGGGGAGATTCGCCTCACCGTCGGGGCTTCAATTCGGGCGTATTGGGTCAGAAAGGAGAATGCGAAATGCGAAGTGCGAATTGCGAAATGAGCTACGTGGCAGGCGGTGGTGAGGCTCTCGATTGGCTTACATTTCGCATTTCGCACTTCGCATTTCGCATTTCCTAATGACGATGTCTGTTTTCATCTGAAACCGTTTGCCAGGCGACCTTCTGGAGGAACGTCGAGTCCGCCTTGCTTAGATTCACCAATTCGCCTTTGGTCTGGTTGGCGGCGCCGCCTTGCTCGCCGTGGGTATCCAGCACTCGCCCGGCCAGATCGACTGTATTGCCGACAACTCGGCCGGTGAGCCCCGCAGCACTCTGGCCATAGAGCGTCGAGTAGAGAACGCAGGCTGCCAGATAAGAGCCCGCAGGAGTGGGATGGCTGAGGTCCTTTTGATGAAGTGCCACGCCTGGATTTTTCTTCAATGCAGTCTGCCAGGCTATGCCGACCGGCGTCACGATGGCATTCAGCTCTTTCGCTATGGTGAAGTAAGCACTGTTGAGCACTGCCTGTGTCTCAGGCAAGTTCTGACGTGCCCAGGTCAGAAAGAAGATCGTTCTTGCCCCGGCAGACTTGATCTCAGAGTTAAAGAGCCTTGCGTACTCGTGAAATGTCTTCGGATTGTTTATTGGAGGACCGCCTTGTGAGACGAGTCCGAGCGTGCTCTGCTCCTGAAGTATCACGTAGTCCCAACGGCTTCGCTTCATAGCTTCGACGGCCTTTCCATCCTCCCAGTGTTTCTTTAGAGTAGCCCCTGGGGCGACGATCATTTCGGTTTCGAGGGACTCGTGCGCCGACTCCGCCAGGGCTGTGACGAGGCTGGGGAGGTTGTTGACGTAGGTGTAGGAGTTGCCGATGAACAGGACTCGAAGCGTGTGAGAGGCTGGCTCTTCGAGGCGCGAGGCTGCGCTAAGCTTATAGTCAGATTGCTCTGCCTCGCTTGGGGACGCGGACGAGGCAGCGAGGAGAATAAGAGTTAAGAGTAGTGCTATCGGTTCACGTCTGAGTATCTTCACTGCGGCTCCTTTGGTTGACGGTGCGCAAGGAGAAATCTGTCGGCGGCCTATCAATCTCAATATTAACTCAGAGGTACAGCCTGACCCGCCTGCACCCAGATGTGCTCCCAGATCAGGATTCCTGCCAGGGCCAGCAGTGAGCTAAGCGCCGCGACGATCTCAGATTCGGCTGCGCCAGTCACAAGAGCCAGCAACGGAAGTATGATGCCCGCCGAAATTGCTCCCGCCCAGAACATCTTTCGGAATAAGCCGCGTGTAATGAACCGGGCGGCGCGTTTCTTCTCGACATTCTCTTCGGGCATCAGCAACTCACCGGCGATCAGGACCCCGTGCGCAATCAGGGCGCCCATCAATTGGTAATAGACGATTTGAAAGCCGGCTTCCATCAGAAACGCACCGGTGAGCATTGAGTTGAGCGCCGCGACGAACATCAGACTGGCTGCTCCCGCAGCCAATGCCTGAACCATCAAATGAAGCGGCGTCAGGGGGCTATGCCAGAATACTCGCCCCCTCGCCTGCCGGAACAAGAAGGCCGAATAGATCGCCGTCATCACACCGAGCCCGCCTCCGAGCCATCTGACTGGAACCTCCAGTACTTGCAGTCCCAACCACGGCAGAAATAGCCATATCGTGAGCACTGCACCATAGGCTGCGAGTATGTACCCTCCGATGACCAGCCACGACCTCCACTGAGGCCGCAACAGGATGCTCAAGAAACGCTCGGGCCTCTTCAGGTCGGCGATCAACAGGGCCAGCGTTGCAACGAGGAAGACGAGCGAAAGCTGGGGCGCTGCCGAGTCAAAGAGCCAGTGATGACGCACCAACCCCAGCGCCGCGCAAAAAGCGCTGAGAGAAAATGCGCCCGCGGCGATCGACTTCGTCCATAGATAAGCCGACACTTTCCAACCCCACGGCCGCTCGTGCGCGATGTCGTATGTTGTTCGCGCCCGCGCTTCGGCTTCTGCCAGCGCCTGTTCGTTCTGGAAAACCGGATCCATTCGCTGTTCGGCCCACAGGTAACCAGCCGAATGAGTCTGGTCGGTTGGCCTGAGTGCCGAGGGATCAACATTAATATAATGAAGCTTCGGCAATGTCCGAGCCTCCGGCTTTCTGACCTGTGTCTGTTCGGACGCGATCATTTGCGAGATCTTTGCGGTTGGATCGTCCAGATCCCCGGCTACTATTGCCTCGACCGGACACACGATTACGCAGGCGGGCTCGAGACCAACATCGACTCTGTGCGCGCAGAAGTTGCATTTCTCGGCGGTGTTCGTGTACGGGTTGATATAGAGCGCATCGTATGGGCAAGCCTGCATACAGGACTTGCAGCCGATACAGCGGCTGCCGTCGAAATCGACGATGCCGTTCTCGCGCCTGAACAGCGCCGTAACCGGACAAATCGTCACGCAGGGCGCGTCGTCGCAGTGGTTGCACCTGAGAACTGAGAAGAACCGGTTAGCGTTTGGATACTCGCCCTTCTCGATGTACTTCACCCAGGTGCGGAACGTGCCCAGCGGTACTTCGTTCTCTGATTTGCAGGCTACAGTGCAGGCGTGGCAGCCTATGCACGCGCGATGGTCAATTACAAATCCATATCTCATGCGGTTGTTGAGCCGGGGAACGCGACCAGGCCAGGACCCGTACGAATGTCACGAATCCCTCGAATGCCAGCGACTGATTCGCGCTGACTTCGTGAGAGACCCGTGTTTTTCGTGGCGGTGTCTTGTCCGTTGGATCAATGGTTAGGTCTGCCGAGGTTGAGCGAATCGATCACGCGTTGCGCGATTTCGCGCCCGCTCTCTTTGCAGATATACTCGAGCGCCGCGGCACTATTGGGGATCGGGAGTGGTATCCCGACACCGCCCACCCCCATCCGCTTGCGATAGTCACCTGGATAGACCCGGCCGGAAATTTTGATCTTGCCAGTGCCGGGAATGTACAGGACATAGTCGATGGCGCTGTTTGTTTGGGATGGGTCGGATTGCGAACTGTCCATCCTGCCGAAGTCCCAGTCGATCCACAGCACATGGGTATCGGTTGCGTTCTTCGCGAGGTCGCTCGCCTGCTTGCGATTCATCTCTCGCCCCAATGAGATCGACGCATAAGCGCCCTCTTTCAGGCGGTCCAGGCAGGCTCGCAATACGATGTCAGCGTGATAGTTGGAAAAACCATCGTTCATGGACCGCGAGACCACCAACTGCTGCTTGGGCTTGTCAGGCTTATTTGAAGATGGCTGGTCAACAGGCGGCGTTGGCGCGGTGGAGGGTTGCGACGGCGGCGGATCGCTCCTGTTCGGCAACCGTCTTCCCGATTGTGCCTGCGCAGCTCCGCCTGAGATCGCCAGGGCGAGGGCGAGCAGAACGATGACGCGTCTCGCCGAGGCGTTTAGTCCGACGTACTCTTCTGATTTCATATCGAATTCCCCTGCCGAGGCCCCGCCGAGCTGAGTTTTCAAATACCCGCCCCGCCGCTGAAATAGCCTTCGCGCCATCGCCCGACTCGTGAGCTTCGAGGACTGTAGGTGTTGAGCACCGAAAGGGGCGGCGAATAACAATGCAGGGTCACCAATTCGCGTCCGGCGGGTTGAAGGTTCAGCAACTGATGAATGTCGGGCACGTCAGCGCCGGTCACAGAGCCAGGTCCCCACTTATACGTGTCATAGGGCCGCACTCGCCCTTCAGGCAGATGCTCGAACATTGTTTCCGTCAGCAGTCCCTCACAAACGATGATTACACCGACCGATCCGCCGTGATCGTGAATCGGAGTGCGCTGGCCCGGACGCCAGCAGAGCAGAAGTAATTCCGCAAACGGGCTGCGTACGACAAGATTACGAGCGTACTTGCGACTCGCGAAGAGACGATGGTGTTCGTAGTCCCGCTGGCGAAGGAGAAGACCAGAGAACCATTCCTTGATCTGAGTCAGTGATGGCACTTCGCTCAGGTTTTTGACCGTCTCAGCGATCTCGCCGAGCGTGAGTTCGCGGGTTGCCGGGGTCACGGCCGGTTCTAACACTACGTTGGTATCGGATACTTGCATCAATCTTCCTTCAAGCCAGTCGGCGAAGATAACCCCCGAGTCTGGTTCCTGATGCTGTTCAGAAATATGAAACTCGAACCCCTCGTGTCTGAGTGATGCTGACAGCAATTAGTCTACACGCGAGGTAGGCGATGTCAAGGAAAGCGCCATTGCTATGCGCTTCAATCTCAACCGGGTGCGCGTCACGATTCTGTGCACTCCCCCCGATCGGCGGGACACCGTTGACGGGGGTCAGGCCCTCGATTCCACGATTCGGGACGTGACGGGGTCAGGCCCTCGATTCTGCGATTCTGACTTTCATTCGTCGCTTTCGGTGTGCTCCCCCCGGTCCGTGTGTCTCTTCCGTCCTTGTTGCTCCACGCAGGAGAAACGGAGGGTGGGTGGTGGCGCAGTTCGCGCTGCGTTCTTTGACTCTGCCGGAAGGGTTTTTCGCGATGGTCAAGCTTTCCTTTGACGTCTCGCCCACAATCGTGACGCGCAGCCATCTCAACCCCCGTTCGCCGCCGCCGGGAGTGCTGTTATAATCGACTCAGATTCTCTCAACGGGTGACCCCGAAGGCGAGGGCGGATGCAGAAGGTGCTGATTCATCGAAGGGGCAGTCTTTTGTATACCAGGGCTTATCGAAAGCTTGCGGTAGTCCTCACCCTCATCTATCTGTTGATTGGAGCGGTTCTGGCAGTGGCTGCGGTGTACGCCTTCTCACACATTCTGGCCGGTGTGATCTTGTTCCTGATTGTCGGTGGTTTCGTCGCCGCAGTGTGGCTGGTATACGTCACGCTGTTGAGGGTGTTTGCACGGGAGGCTCGACATACGGTCGAGATCGGCGGCGAGGGGGTGCGAGAGGTGAGGGACGGGCGCGAGTATGCATTCATTCCGTGGGATGGAGTGAAGGAGTTGGAACTTGCCGCGACCATTGTTGCCGGGGCGACACTGCGGGTGAAGGGGGAATTCTCCGAAATCAGCATCTCGAACGTAGATCTGACGCTGACGCGTCCGATGAGTTTGCGCGAAATGCATAGAGCCGTGGGTCAAACCAGTCAGATGCGTGAGCTGCTCGAAAGTGTGAAGGGGGCTGCCGCCCGCGCGCCACTGCGAATGAACAGGCTTGCGCGACGTCGATTGAGCAAGTACGAGTGGGTGAGGTCGCTGTGAAGGGACGTTTTGCGTTTTACGTTTTACGTTTTGCGTTCACACCTACCCACACTGAATCTTGCGATGCTATACTCTGCGACCGAGATTAAATGAGCCGTGCTGGTGACTGAAAAACACAAAACGTAAGACGTAAGACCTAAAACGTAAGACGTAAAACGTAAAACGTAAAACGTAAAACGTAAAACGATTAACCTATGAGAGACAAGTATGAACCTGTCATCGGACTTGAGATACACGCCCAGCTCAAGACCGATTCGAAGATCTTTTGCAGTTGCTCGACGCGTTTCGGCGACGATCCCAACTCGAACACCTGTCCGGTCTGTCTTGGGCTGCCGGGCGCATTGCCGGTGCTCAATCGCCGCGTCGTAGAGATGGCCGCGAGGGCCGCCCTGTCGCTCAATCTGGAGATCAATCACGAGTCGATCTTTTCGCGTAAGAACTACTTCTATCCCGATCTGCCCAAGGGTTATCAAATTTCACAATATGATCGGCCCTTCTCTGAACATGGCTGGGTCGAAATCCCGACAGCGGAGCGCAACGAGTCCGGCCATCCCGTCGAGTGGACGATGAAGCGGTTTCGAATAACCCGCCTTCATATAGAAGAGGACGCGGGCAAATCGCTGCACGAGGGTATCCCTGAATCGTCCAAGTCATATGTCGACTTGAACCGCAGTGGCACTCCGCTCGCGGAGATAGTATCCGAGCCTGATTTTCGCTCTTCGTGGGAGGCCTACGACTACGTTCAATATCTGCACCGCACTCTGCAGTACGTCGACGTCTGTGACGGAAACATGGAAGAGGGCAATCTGCGCTGCGACGCGAATGTTTCCGTTCGGCTGCGCGATGCGGAACAGTTTGGCACCAGAGTCGAGCTTAAGAACCTTAACTCCTTTCGCTTCCTGCAGCGGGCGATCGAGTACGAAATAGACCGGCAGATCGCCGCTATAGAATCAGGGGAACGCATCGTTCAGGAGACCCGGCTGTGGAACGAACGCGAGTCCAGAACGTACGCAATGCGATCCAAGGAAGAGGCCCACGACTACCGCTACTTTCCCGAACCGGACCTGCCTCCCCTGACTGTCACAGAGGCGCTGCTCGATGAGCAGCGCAGGCAGATGCCCGAGCTTCCCGAAGCTCGGCGCCGGCGATTTGTCGAAGAATACGACTTATCCGTAGACGACGCAGCGCAGTTGATCGACTCGCGAGCGATGGCCGACTACTACGAGACGGCGGTTCGCGCGAGCGGTAGCCCGAAGGCAGCGGCTAACTGGATCCTGAACGATCTGGCTCGCGAGCTCAAGAACTCCGGGATTGCCATCAGCGCCAGCCCTGTCACGGCGGAATCGCTCGGCTCCATGATTAAGATGATCGACTCGGGAACGATCAGCGGCAAGATGGCAAAGGACGCGTTAGTCGAGATGTACAGGTCGGGCCGGTCCTGTGAGCAAGTGGTCGCCGAAATGGGAGGCGGCCAGGTGTCGGACCTGGTCCAGCTCAGTGCCCTCGTCGAAGCCGCGATCTCATCCAGCCCGAAACAGCTCGAACAGTATCGCGCGGGCAAGACCAGCCTCTTCGGTTACTTTGTCGGCCAGGTAATCAAGTCGAGCGGCGGACGCGCCAATCCGCAGCTGGTAAACAAGCTGCTCAAAGAAGCGCTGGAGAACGGGGGACAATCAGCGCAATGAGAGCTCGATCTGTTCTCCCAATGGCCGCTCTTCTCTTTGTAGGACTCGGCTCCCTCTCTTGCGGCAGAAACACCGCCCTCGATGACGAAGTCGCGGTGATGGAGACCAACTACGGCCGCATAGTCATTGAATTCTTTCCAAAATATGCGCCCAAGCATGTCGACAATTTCAAAACGCTCGCCGAGCAGGGGTTCTACGACGGTACCAGGATTCACCGAGTGGTGAAGGACAAATCCGGGCGCGCGATAGCGGTTCAGGGCGGCGACCCCAATACCATCAACGGAGACCCTTCCACATGGGGCAGGGGGCAGCCCGCCCAGCCCACCGTTGACGCCGAGTTCTCAACCAACCTCAAACACGAACGCGGGATCGTATCGGCCGCGCGCAAGCCCGAGCTGAACAGCGCAACGAGCCAGTTTTTCATCTGTGTCGCGCCCATGCCGCAATTTGACGGCAACTACTCGATCTTCGGCAAGGTGATCGAAGGGATGAACGTCGTTGACTCAATAGCTCGCGCCCCACTGTGGCCCAACACTGAGAGGCCCGTCGACCCCGTCGTGGTCAGTAAGGCGTATCTGGTCAAGCGAACAGCACTGCACTAGCGGCAAGCCACTCCAGAAGTAAAGTATTGACGCGAATAACTTGAGGCAATAGACTAAGACTGCCTTATAAATCAGATCGTCCTCACGAAACAAAGAACCCCTTGCTAAAAAGGGGAATATTGCCAGCGTTGATCTTGTGGGAGCTTATGTCGCTGCCGGCGCGAGGCGTGGCTCGTTCTGCGTCGTCAACGGGAGCTATAGTTTTTTGATGCATACCATTACGGAGATAGGTTATGAATACAATACTGAGAGTGAAATCGATTGCTGCAATCATCATTGCAGCGCTGCTGCTGACCGCGGGAGGCCAGGCGCTAGCCCAGGGGCAGAGCCAGGGCAAGAAGGCGGAGAAGCAGGAACAGAAGAAGCTCGATAAGGAAGCAAGGAAGCTGGAATCGACCGCCGAAGAGGCCGCGCAGGGTATTGGCCGTGACGCTGTCTTCTGCATTCTTGCCGCCCACACGACTGACGTGGGCACCGCGCAGCAGTTGAAAGATAAGTTCAACACTCTGACGGATTTCCCCTTCGGGCAGTTCGTCTCGGCAGTCCTTCTGGCGGACAGATCAGATTTAACGCTTGCCGAGATACTGACCAAGTTGCAGGCGGGAATGTCCATCGGCCAGATCACTAAAGAGGCGGGGGAGAATATGGGCGAGGTGCGCAGCCACTTCGGACAGTTCCGCAGCGAGCTTGCGCGCTCGACGACCAATCCGCCGACCAGGGATTGCTTCAGCACCACCCCGTAGTTAGACCCGGCAACCGGTATTGAGAGTAGAAGTGGGCGCGCCCGGCATTGAGCCGGCGGCGCGCCCACCCGGGCTTTGCTGTGGCCAGGTGAGATGGCTCCGGCTTCTGTTCGGGTTAAGGCAGTTCAACTAAAGCCCTCCTGTCGAATGCCCCCAGAGCGGGCCCCCCTCAGCTCCCAACTAACAGTCTCCAACGACGCACGCGTCCCCGAGTGCGAAACATGAGGGTGGCATGAAAAGACATTTAGGAACTAAATGTGTTGCCTTACTACTTGGGCTTCTTCTAGTGTTTTCTGTAGGGCCCCAACTTCACACATCGCTAGCGCACAGTCAAAGTGGAAAGCTTTCGGCCGGCGGCCACTTTGTCGCGGGCCGCGTTCTGGTTCAATTCCGTCCCGAGACAATGACATCACGTGGCCACCATCTCATCGCTCAATCCGGGGCTCGCGATACGGGTGAGATTCCAGGCATCGGCGTCCATATTCTGGAATTACCCGCAAACGCCAATGAAGAGGCTTTCGCTGAGGCTTTCAAGTCTCAGCCGGAAGTTGAATTCGCCGAACTGGACCACATCGTTGCTCCAGACGCGATGACGCCTAATGATCCTTCGTATCCAAGCGAGTGGCACCTGCCCAAGATCGCTAGCCCAACCGCCTGGTCGAGCACAACAGGAAGCGGCGATGTGACCATTGCGATTTTAGACACTGGCTGCGATCCGACACATCCAGACCTGGCTTCCAAGTACGTGCCGGGATGGAATAC
>DASYSA010000254.1:0-16336 GCA_036003885.1 Blastocatellia bacterium
CAGCGCGCTCGGACTTCCTCCAACCTGGATACCACCGGGCCAGCGCCGTGTTGTTTTCCCGGTAGCGCGTCTGAACAGGAGAAGTGAATAACAGTTCGTTGCCAATAAGATGGAAATCTGTCGGCGTCTCATAAGCAAAGAATTGGTTGCTCGCATCAGCCGCCTTTTGGGCCAGCGCGCGAAGTTGCGCCTCCTCACCGCGACAGTTGTCTGCTCCATCGACCGGCCGACTGGTGGCCCAATCGGCTCCCCACGCGAACGGCTCGGACGAGGCAACAGAGCGTCGGGTACGCAGTCTCTCTTCACGTGACGTGATCCAACTGCGGAAATACCCGGCAAGGAAACGGCTCATCGCGTGTCCACCGCGACTGGCTTCACCCTGACCGCTCGAAGCGGCCGGCGTTCCAAACAATGCCGCACGACGAAAGGTGGCGGCACCCTTGCGGGCCATTGAGCTGACACTATCCTGTTGCATTCGCGTCCCTCTCGCCGGCGTAGTGAGCCGGGACCAAACAACCGGCTCTAGCCTGTTTCCAGCTTAGAGTGGCGAATAGCCAGAAAACATCACACAACGGTTTGCCGAGATAGATTCGCTCAACTCCGATTTGCCCCTGACTGCATAGAGAGGAGTGAGGGGAGTTGCTCTTTGGCTCTTATTGAGAATCTTGTGATCTGACGATCCACCAGGAAGAGCACGAAAAGACATGAATCTTGGAGTTCCGCCGTGGAAAAGCCTACCGGACAGATTGAGAATTGAACTTTTTGTTTCGAGCGTTGACTCCGGTCAACACGCCGCCTGTGATGATTTTTCGTTTTCGGGCACTACCAGATGAATTGTGCTGGGCAGAGGAAAAGAAGACACAAGGATTGAATATCGAGGGGAGCCTGCGGCGATGCGCAGGCTCCCAGCAGGGACATTTCGTTACCTGGTCACAGTCAACGTCACCGAGGTGGTATGTTGTAGCGCGCCACTCGTGCCGATGATCGTCAATGTGAACGTTCCCGTTTTATTGCCGGCAGTCACCGTCAATGTAGAGCCTCCAGACCCGTTTACTGACGACGGATCAAAGCTCGCCGTGGCTCCGCCAGTTAGTCCGCTTACCGACAGCGCCACTGTCCCTACGAATCCTCCATCTGGAGTGACGGTCACCACGTATGTTGTGCTGGTCCTGCGCGCCACTGTCCGAGATGGCGGCGTGGCAGAAAGCGAGAAATCCGCGGCACCCGTACTCGTGACGACGAGTGTCACGGTGCTGGAGCGTATCAGGCTCCCGCTGGTTCCCGTGATGGTTAGAGTATAGCTTCCGGCGGGCGTAGCGCCGCCTGTGGCCACCGTCATGGTAGAGGACCCAGAGCCCGTCACTGAAGCCGGATTAAAGGTCGCGCTGGCTCCAACAGGTAACCCGGTCGCGCTGAAGGTGACGATTCCGCTGAAACCTCCTGATGGCGTAACAGTGACGGCGTAGCTGGTGCTGGCTCCTTGCGCTACGGTCTGAGAGGAAGGACTGGCTGACACGGAGAAATCACCAGTTGGCGGAGTCCTACATGCGAGCAATGCCTTGTTGACGTTCAACCGCCCCCCAGTGACCGTCTTGCCGGACAACGAAGCGATAGGATCGACATTGTTAAGAAGGTTGCTCCTTAGCGCAGCGGTATCGAGCGAGCAAGCGGACAATACCAGCGCCGCAGCTCCCGAAACATGCGGCGTAGCCATCGATGTCCCACTGAAAAAGGAGTAGTTGTTCCCGATAGTGGTCGAAAGCACGTTGACACCCGGTGCTCCCAGGTCTACTGCGGTAGCTCCGAAGTTAGAAAACGAAGCAAGCTGGTCTCTGTTATCCGTCGCCGCCACTGCCACAACGTTAGGCGCGTTGTAACTGGCCGGGTAAAAAGCAGAGATGTCATTGTTGCTTCCATTATTTCCGGCCGCTGCGACGAACAGCATATTGTTGGCATTGGCTTTGTTGATCTCATCCAGAAGCGCTTGAGAGAAGCCTCCGCCGCCCCAGCTATTCGACAGCACTCGCACGTTTGCGTTAGCTCCGAAGATCTGTTTAGCCTGTATCGTGAACTCGATGGAGTTGATTGCGCCGGCGGTCGAGCCACTACCAGACGCATTCAGAAACTTGACTCCCATGATGCTTGCAGTCCAGTTCACTCCTGTAACGCCAACGCCGTTGTCGCCTGATGCCCCTATGGTCCCCGAAGTGTGCGATCCATGGTTGTTGTCATCCAACGGATCACACGTGTTATTCAGGGCATTAAAGCCATGCGAGCCGGCGGGACAGATAATGTTGGTACCGCCGATTGTGACGGTGAACGACGTGGGGGCAGACCACACGTTGGCGGACAGATCTGTATGGTTGTAATCGATACCGGTGTCCACCACCGCAACCACGTTTGCGCGCGAACCGGTTGAAATGTCCCACGCAGAAGTGGCGCTAATATCCGCGCCCGGTGTGCCCGCTACGTTACCAATGACCTGGCCGGTGTTTCGCAGTCCCCACAGACTTGAGAAGCTTGTATCGTTAGGGACTGTGGTGTCGGCATGAATGATGTAGTTCGGTTCAACATAATCAACATCAGGTCGTGCCGAGAGGCGTGATATTAGAGTAGCCACATCTTTGCTGCGTGAGTGAAACAAACGGACGCCGATCCCACCCACTTCTTCATCCGAATCAACGTCCTCATCCTGCTCGGCCTGGGCTACGTCGCCTGCGGTTGCTGAGCGGTGGAACTTCACAAGAACTTCGTTGGCGGCCACTTGCCGCCCCTGAAAGACCTCAGTCTTTGATGGGTTGCTGCCCGTCCGAACTTGAGCTGACGCGGGTGCCACAGCCAACAATGCTGCAGCGAGAAGACTCGAAAGGATCAACAATGCTCTTGGCGCTTTGCTGCGCTTAACTCGTCGATCGACGTTGCGTTTTACGGCGGGATCATTTGTCATAGCCTGGCTACCTCCTCAAATCAAAAGATGGCTGCCGACAACCGACTCTCCTGCCCACTAGAATGAGCCGGTCACGATTCTTGTCTGTTTCCGCGGAAAGGAATTGGGATTTCGGCTCCAACGCGAGCAATCGCACACTGAGGCGAAATCACAACGTCAGGTTCAGGTGAGGAATGCAACCCACTAAGTTTTCGACGTACGGCCGTACTGTATTCGCGACCGCTTCGGGTGTCAATACTAAAGAATTACATGTTGTTCACGCGATCTTCTTCGACTCTCATCCACCTTTCAAAGTCCGAGACGCTAACCCCCACCGTATGAGCTGCGAGGACGACTGCCCTCTCCGACGTCACGCCGTACTTCTCTCCGGCCTTCCTCATCACAATTGTCGACGTCTGTGGATGGGCCAGGTCGTTCTGCGTAATATGCACTGGCTGATGCGTGCAGATATAGAACCGCATCCAGTGCAAGGCGATCTCCTGCCTGAGCTCTTTTACCTCCATGGGAGTGAATTCGACCTGATCGCCATTGATAATCGTCGGCTCGAAGTTGAGCCGAATCGCCGACAATGACTCTCGATAGTCGAGCAGGAACTGTTCAGGATTGACATCCGAGAATAGGACGCTGCGTTCCCCGAGAATGACCTTGAGGCGTCTTCCCTCCTTGACGAGTTTTATCTCGAGCGTGTCGTCGCGGAGCACCTCCGGTTTGTTACGACCAAATACCGCCATCCACTAACCCTCCAAGGCAGCCTGATGCCGAGGTTCAAGGGGCCGGCGCGGCGACCCTGATTGATGTCTGTGGTGCCGACTGCCGGGTCTATCTAGTTATGCCGCCCTCGTGTGGTTCCGTGCTTTTGCTCGCGGAGCGCCCGACCCACCAGAGCGTAACGGGTTGTACCCTTGACGCTCGGGCAGCACGATGCGTCCTTCGGCCCATAGCTCAGCGTCGCGAGTTGGATGGTGTTATCGTCCACCGACGCCAGCTCGACCGAACGTCTCATCTTCCCGCCAACTTCGGTGTGCGTCAACGGGATCAGTCCGCGGTTGCCCCGAGCGAAGACCGCCACGTACTGCACGTAGTTGTTCGTCCCGCCCTGACTCTCGATCGTGTACAGGACGACGGTCTCTGGAACGCCGTCGCGGGTCAGGTCACCGACCAGGACTTTGCGCGCATCCAGGTATTCCTCGCCGCGTTCGCGCCGGGCCTGACGGGCGATGAAGCCGTCGATCACCGAGCCGTCCCTGTGTTGCAGGGCAGGGCTCGGCGTGTACCCCGAAAGAGCGAGCGTTACGATTACGTGGTAGACACACAGCATTACTTGAGGTCTCATTTTAGTGGCGTTTCCGCACTCAGTGCCGAGATGTATCAGTATCGCGGATAGAATTCTTTACAAAGTCTCGTCGAGGGTCAAGCTGAAGGTAATGTGCAGATCCGGCTCGGCGAGCACTTCGCAAAGCGCCGAGTTCTTCGCGAATACAAGATACGATAATATTTATCTGATGCCTCGCCGGTTCCACGTTGAATTTGACAGTTAGTCGCTCTATATTCTTCCCTGGTGTCAAAAGTCCCCAGGAAATCACAAGCCTATGACGGCCGGCCGAGAAAAAAGAACAGTAGTCTACGGGCCTTCCGGTCGGCGACGGAATCGAACGCGCTCGCAAGCGATCAGCACTTAGCCCGGGTTTATCAAAAGGAACTTCAGTCAGCCTATCGCACATTGAAGGCTTGCCGTTCCGCTCCATGGTCGACTCGTCGTGATGATTTAGATCAATGTCCCGCAACAATCAAGACGACCCTGCGACGTTTGGCGTTGCTGATGACGATGTCAGGGATCGAAAAGCGGCGAATACTTTTGCTCGGCGATGACGATCTTCTCAGTGTGGCTTTAGCCGCCGCGGGAGTTTCTGCGCGCATTACAGTAGTCGATCTTGATCGCTCACTCTTGTCGCGAATAGCGCGGTGGACGAAAACCAGTACAGTTGAATTAGTACATCACGATCTCCGTCTGGGTCTGCCCTGCACCATGGCCGGCTGCTACGATGTTGTATTCACAGATCCGCCGTATACCGCGGCCGGTCAGTTGCTTTTTCTGAGAGCAGGACTAATCGCGCTCCGCAACACCAGGTCGTCATCGCTCTTTCTCTGCGCATCGCGTCTCTATCTCGGGCCGGACCAGATTGAAAGAATAATAAGGGCGGCTGAGCATGCTGGTTTCCAACTCTTTGGCATCGATGAAGACTTTAATGAGTACAAGGCTCCTCCCGACGTCGTCAAGGATATCCGCCAACGTGAGGGGCAACCGAAATTGTATCTATATTCATCCCTTTTTCACTATAAACCCAGGGCCGACGTCTTAAACCCTGAATCGCTGCCGTTCTCACCAGCAGAGATCTATCAGTACGAGGATGGGACTGTCGGGAGTTAACTTCGGCGGGCGATTCAGTTTGAGGGTCGATTGCGCCGAGTGGCGACCTCATTCTCTGTAGCGGCAAACCAGAGCTTGACCGTCGTATCCAGACTGGCCGTAGCGAGTGTTTTGCCATCAGGCGAGAATGCAACCGCCCAGACGGAGTCTGAGTGGCCCGAGAGCGTGGCTAATTCCTTGCGTGAAGCGATGTCCATGTCCCATAGCTTCACGGTTTTATCGCCACTGCCGCTGGCGAGAGTCTTGCCGTCTGGAGAGAAGGCTATCGTCAGGACTGAACCTGAGTGGCCTGTGAGCGTCGCCAATTCCTTGCGCGAAGCTGTGTCCCACAACTTCACGGTTGTATCCAGGCTGCCGGTGGCGAGGGTGGCGCCGTCTGGCGAGAAAGCGACCGCGGAGACAGGGTTTGAGTGGCCTGTGAACGTCGCCAATTCCTTTCGTGAAGCGGTATCCCACAGCTTCACGGTCTTATCGTTACTGCCGGTCACGAGAGTCTTTCCATCCGGCGAGAAGGCCATCGCCCGGACAGAATCTAAGTGCCCCGTGAGCGTCGCCATTTCCTCGCGTGACGCAGTGTCCCACAGCTTCAGGTTCATCGCACTATCCAAACTGCAGGTGGCCAGGATCTTGCCATCTGGCGAGAAAGCTACCACGGAGACCGCACCTGCGTGTGCCTTGAGTGTCGCAAGGTCCTCGCCTGAAACCGCGTCCCAGAGCTTCACGATACCATCGTCATTACTTGTAGCGAGGGTCTTACCGTCTGGCGAGAAGGCTACTGCCCGGACTTGACCTGAGTTGGCCGTGCGCGTAAACAATTGCTTGCGTGACGCGATGTCCCATAGCCTCACGGTTTCGTCCTCACCTGTCGCGAGGGTCTGCCCATCTGGCGAGAAGGCGACCGTCACAACTGGACCTGAGTCACTTGTGAGCGACAAGTGTGAACTGGTGTCCCATAGTTTCACGGTATTATCGCTGCTAACGGTGGCCAGCGTCTGGCTGTTTGGCGAGAAGGCCAACGCCAGGACGGAACCTGACTGCGTTAGCGTCGCCAATTCCCTGCGTGAAGCGGCGTCCCACAGCTTAATGTTCGACGTGTCATCCAGGCTGCCGGTGGCAAGCTTCGTGCCGTCTGGCGAGAAGGCTACTACGTAGATCGCACTTTGGTGGGCCTTGAGCGTTTCCAATTCCTTGCGTGAAGCGGTGTTCCAAAGCTTGACGGCACCATCGTCACCGCTGGTAGCGAGGGTCCGGCCATCCGGCGAAAAGGCTACTGCCCAAACAGGACCTGAGTGGCCCGTGAGCGTCGCCAATTCCCTGCGCGAAGCGATGTCCCATAGCTTCACAGTACTATCTTCACTGACTGTGGCGAGGGTTTTGCCGTCTGGCGAGAAGGCTAACCACGAGACAGACTTTGAGTGGCCCGGGAGCGTAGCAAATTCCTTGCGTGAAGCGGAATCCCACAGCTTCACGGTTTGATCGTCACTGCCGGTGGCCAGTGTTTTGCCGTCCGGCGAAAAGGCTACCACCTTGACAGGCTTTTTGTGGCCGGTGAGCGTCTCCACGAGCTCGTGTGAAGCCGTGTCCCAAAGCTTCACAGTCGTATCCGAACTGCTGGTGGCGAGGGTTTTGCCATCCGGCGAGAAGGCTACGGCGGAGACAGAGCCTGAGTGGCCCTCGAGAGTCGCGACGCACGAACTGGTGTCCCACAGCTTCACGGTATTATCCAAACTGCCGGTGGCGAGCGTTTTGCCATCTGGCGAGTAGGCTATTGCGGACACAGAAGCTGAGTGACCTGTGAGCGTTGGTTCGTTCTGAACTACCCTCCAGAGATAAAACCACTCAAAACCCCGAAGCTCCTTAAGGCCGGGGTCCAGGAGTTGAGCTAAGAGACTCTGGGTCCGCAAGAATTGGCCCGCTCCGGCCGCGCCTTGAGCAGAGTAAATGTTAGCGTCATAAAGCAGACGGTTACTCCTGGCGCGCTGGATGATCGCATCGCGTCTTGCTGCTAGCGCCGCAACAAAAGCCACCGCTGCAACCAGGAAGAGTCCCCCGAATACCAGCGCCGTCAAACGCGCTCGCCTTAGTTCTCTCTCTCGCTGTCGCTCAGTTCGTTTGATTTCGTTCTGGTGTGCGTTCCTGCTCTCATCGAGAAACGACATTGCCTCAGTAAACCCGGGATGATAACGCTGAGCCCAGGCCTCATTCGGGTGAGTCTCTTCGCGCCAGTTCAGCGCCAACTGCAACTGAGGATCACGCAGCAAGCCGGCCTCTCCCTTCCCGTAGAGCTCTGCTGTGTCGGCGAGCCGTCGGTAGATAGCCGCGGATCGCGACTCTTGCAGAACCCATTCACCCAACTGCTTCCAGTTCCGAATCAGGCTTTCGTGAGAGATGTCGACGATTGGATCTTCGTCGCCGGATATGGTTATGAATCCGCGACCGCGGAAGACTTCGATCACTTGTCTCACGTTGGCTTCATGGCCACCCATAACAGCAACGATTTCAGATAAGGGAGTCGGATGGCGCGTCTCCTCGTCCTGCGCGCCGGGCTCTACCAGTCTTTGAAACAGGCGGCGGGCAATTGTTTTGGTCTCCTCATTATCGTGCAGAGCAGCCAATGCATGGTCGGCATCACGGTTCAGAGCCTCGCTCATCCCGCCGACGGCTTCGTAATCCTGGATCTCGATTGCGCTTCCGCGAGATCGTGCTTCACGCGAGTGTTCCCAGGTGCGCATGAGTACATGCTGCAGAACCGGCAGTTGATCGGGGTTGTCACCAACCTCGTTTAGTAAGCGTTGAACAAGTGGCGCAGAAATCCGCCCCGACGCCATGCCAACCGGCCCTTCTATAGCTTCACGTTGTTCCTCGCGCGTCATGCGCGGGACGAGATACTGGCTGTCGTTCAAAACCTCCGGCAGCCCACGGAATTGCGAGCACCTGCCTAGAAAGTCGGATCGGAGCGTAATCACGACGTACACAGGCACGTCATCCAGGCCTGGTAGCGGGTGGTCGTTGTGACCGCTGGCGGCAAGCAGAAGCTTTACAAAGGCCGCGGACCCTTCAGCTCTGTGTTCGGCATTCGCGTGGCTGCGATAGCGGAACAACTCTTCGAATTGGTCAACAAGAAGCAGAAGACTCTCTCCCTCATCGAGCCGTTGACGAGCGTACTTGGCTAATCCTGCGCTGCTGGCACGGAGCGCCTTGAGAACGATCTCGTGCGGATCCCCGAATGATCTGGATAGAGCCGAAGCAAGTTCCACCGTAGCACTTCCTCCGGGACGCAGGATGGCGATGCGCCAGCGCGAGGCCATAAATCCCACGTGACTGCGCTCCAGGACCGGTATGAGGCCGGCGCGGACAAGGGAAGACTTACCACTTCCTGACGTGCCGACGACGGCGACGAAGCGGTGCTTTTGCAGGCGGTCGGCGAGTTCTTCGATCTGTTCGTCACGACCAAAGAACAGGTCGGCCTGATGTGGCTCAAAGGAGCGAAGGCCGGGGAATGGGTTCTCGATCGGAGTTGGAGCCATAATGGCTAAGGTTTGGGATCGTCTCGGTGACGACGTTGTAACAAAGGCATCAAGGCTTCAGGTTGAAAATCGTTAAACTGCTCTAAAACAAAATCCAGTTGATTTCGGTACTGCGATTTCTCATCCAGCGGTGGATTGCCGAGGTAGATGCCCTCGGTTAAATGGTGGCTGCCGCTGCGGCGCGTCCGCGCCTTGATGAGTTCACGAAGGTTTTCTCGGAACCAAACCTCATCGGCCGTTCCCCAATAAATTAAGACTGCGTCACTTAGCTTCAGTGTCTCGCGATGGTCTCTCCGGCGCCGCGTTTCTTCCATTGGACTTACCGGCGGGAGCCAGACCACGAAACCTTTGCTGTCCAAATAAGCTTTTAGCTCCAGAGCTCGCTCGCGGCCCGGCGACTCGGTTAGGTAGGGGTGATCCTTTCGGTCGCATACCATGTAAATATTAAATTTGTCACTACCTTCCTTTACTATCGAAACCTCAGCGCGCAAACGCTTGAGCTTTACCTCAACAACTTCTTTTAGGTCTTCTATGGTGCGACCCTCAAGTATCTCGACGCCTTGTTGAGGATCGCGTTCGATCGAGCTGAGAACACCAGGGTCGGGCTGGCTGCCTGGCGAGATCCATAAGACCCGGTCCAACGGCCGCGATTGGGCGAACTCATATTGCAAAGCAACGATCGACTTTTCCTCACCTTCGGGAATTAGACCTCTTTGTTTACTTACCAGGTGCACTGACAGAATGCATTTTGCCAAAGCGGAATTGGCAGCGGATCGGAAACTCGCGGAGTCAAGCAGAGGCAATGAGTTTGTCGGCAAGACCGAATAACCCCAATCCTCGATTTGCCTCACTATCGCCTGCCGCTGTTCCTCGAGATCGGATGATGTAGTTGCTAAATATACGGATTGGCTTGTGGAGGCGCCGGTGGAATGACTGCGCAATGCGTTGAGAACGCGCAGGATGTCTTGCGCCAGAGAGTCAAGCGTATCACGGAACTCCGAGCCTGAGATGTCAAACTCTCGGAATCGTTGTGTCTGGTCGTTACGCTCGTAGAACTCAAACCCGAGGGTGCCAAAAAGGGATCGGTGATCGTCATTGTCGAGTGGTGTCTTAACGACCTTAATAGCGCGCAAAGCATTTCCAACGCGGAAGCCGCCGTTCAGCTCGGCGAATTGCTCGAATTTCTGACGTTCGTCCTGGCACCAGTTCGAGCGAATGCCGGTCGGTGAAACGATCGACAGGAGAATGGCGGATTCTCTAAGCTGATCGAAGATTTCATCGGAGAAGATGTCAGTTCCGCGCAGCTTGCTGTCGCGCCAGATTGTAACACGCGCTCCTATTTGTGTAAGTCGGTCCTTTAGACGAGTGTGAAAAGCCTCAACCCAACCCTCGCTATCGTCGGTATGGGCGAAGCTGATGAAAATATCGTTGGTGAAGCCCTGTACGTAAGGCATATTCTCAATTGGTCGTGCAAGGTTCTGTCTCTTCCAGAGAGGCGCCGGGACCGGCGTGAGACGAAATCCACAATGCAAGTATTATCACGCTAAAAAAGAACTGGGTCGAAGAGACTCTTGGACGTTTGCGACCTCTACGGGCGCCACGCTGATCCTACCTCCACGGCTGCTTAAGAGTATCTGGATTGACTGGATCTGGCAACTGCGATTTCCTCTGTTACGCACATCTTGTCGGGTGTTATCAGGGGACTATGTGGTCGGCTGTGAGTAGTGCCTTCCAACAATCTGGTAAATGGCTTTTGCGATGCTGATAGGGCGTGTGGTCATTAAGGTGCAACACATATGGGTACAGACCACCAGGAGAAATCCGTAATAGCTTCCCCCGCTCTCAGGCTGATTCCGACCGGCTGGCCGTCGATAAGGAAGCAAGAGGTGAGCAAGCTAAGCGACCGCCGCCCATCCTCAGTCATGATCTCAATGCGTGGCAACTCCACGTACTTCTGATAGACCATCGGCTGGTCCACATAGGTGCTGTTGTTGCTTCTGAACACCTCTCCCGGTCTGGAATTGATAATCGATACAGTATCTCCCTCGCTCCCATATACTGGTTTTACAACGTACGGTTCGTCATAAAAAACCGGATCCATATAGGTGGGAAGGAAGTAGCGCTCGATGAGAAATCGCTCCTCGGCACTAAAGTAAATTCCCTGTTGAAATAGGCCCCATATAATGGATTGCACCGCTTTGCTTCCCAACATGAACGCTGATGGCGGATTGATGATAGCGAGTCTCCGCCTGGACACGAGGTCAAACAGGAGAGCCCCATCGTACATGTCGGCATTCCCGCCATTATTGTCTCGAAACATCTTGCCGCGGAAGAACTGGATCGGATGGAAGCGATAAACGACGTCGATCTGTTTTCCATTTGAATCGTACAGGCCCTGTTCGTCTCCGCGGAGCATCTCTAAAGGGACATAATGCTTTTGTATGCCGTTGGGCAAAGCGAGCAAACCCATAAGGTATAGCGCAATATCCTCGTCCCTCTTGTAAGTCGAGCGCGAAGTGAAAACAACATTTCCCTGCTCACCCTCTGTTCTCCCGACGTACTCAAGCCCGGCGCAAATGGCGCCCTTCAAGGCAGCAATCAGCGCTGTTTCGCCATGTTGGTTTGGATTGATCTTCCCTGATTCGTCGCAGACTTTTGCATTGATAGCGAAAGTCTCGACTAGCAGGCCAGGTGTATCTGCATTGAACTCCAACATTTTGTAGCTGTCCACGGTCTTAACGAGGTCGAGCCTGCCGATGACAGTATCCGGCATGCCGGGGGTTTGCATGCGGGAAAGATTGAGGGTCTCCCGCGGGAGTCCCATCTGTAGCAACGCCTCATCGGGAACTGTCCTTAGCAGTGTTGAGGTTCGTCTATGAATCCGAGCCATTGCTTCGGCAGCCTGAGTAATGGCTGCGATCTCCTCGCTCGGCAAGGGATAAACTTCAAGAAGATCATAGGGGTCAAGCAAGGTACCCGGCCACAAGCCACCAAAGCGCCGATAGAAACTCTCCCGCCGACTTCTGTAGCTCACTAGTTCTGAGAAGAGGGGATCCTCGCTAGGGAACACCGCTTCAGCACTTTGGCTCACGAGATCAGCCGCCATGACCACCCCGGCTCCGGTCGTAGTAACGGTCATCACTGGTTCTCTTGATCTCTCCCTGCGCCACGAGTTGTTCAACGGCTTTTTTCGCTGTCCCACTATTGAGGTCCGGTCGCCTTTCTACGAGTTGGCTCAAGGACAGGGCGTTCTCCTCTCGAACACCTTGAAGAATGCCGGAGATAATCGGCAAGGCTTTGGCTATCTTACGCTCCTCGGCGGCTTGTGGATTGTAATACAGATAGGGCTTATCCTGACCATTGCCGGTCCTTCCGATTTTGCCCGCTCCAACGAGCTTCTCCAGAGCCCTTTGCGCGGTATTCCCCTTGAGGCGCGGCTCCTTTGCCAGGATCTGATCCAGAGACAAGGCATTTTCAGGCTCAACGGTTTTCAATACTCTGAGGATGATCGCTTCGCCTTGCGCTGCCTGTGGATCCGGTTCGATCGTCTCCGAATTCATTGTTGGCGCTCTTACTTCCGAGAGGCTGGTGTTGGTGCCCCCGCTCCCGGTCAGGAGCGCTGAAGCGGCCACGCTCATTAAGAGCCTCCTTGTTCGATCCATGAGTTCTCTCCTTTCTTTCTAGAGTTGTCCGGGGAAGATGTCTGAGTTATCTCCTCTACTGAATTGTTGAACGTCCGATGTTAGCATTGAGTGGCTCCATTGTTTGGGCAAATGCAACGACGCAGGTTGTGCTGCTAAGCCAAGGTTGAGTCAACTTCACTTCGCCAAAAGTACCGGTGGATGAGGCAAAGTCTAGCACAAACCGACCGAGCGCGCGACTTTCATCACCGTCGGTCTGACCCTCCTGGTCGCCGCGCTATTAGCTTGCTGGCTCCCTGCGCATCGCGCGTACATTTCAGAGCTGGTTCACAGATCCCTTTTCGTTGCTTACCACACATATCTCGCTTATAGTGACGCCGGTTGCGTCGTCGGGAATTGGGAATCGACTTCTTTCAGGTTAGCTATCTAGCCGATAGCCCTCGAAGTTGATCTCTGCGTAATTCCATATTTCAAATTAGCTATTACCCAGCTTGTGCTCTGCTCTCAGGAGTGTCAAGTGACAGCCGCTTGTGAGTGCACGCGGGCTGACCTTGCTTTTGCGTCGTTGAATCTTCGAAAAACCGGAGAAGATGCGATGGTTCCTATACAAGTCGCATTTGAAACTCTCTACAGCCAGGCTGATCCCACAGCCTGGGAGTACTACGGAGATCTCGGTCCTTCGCGGATTCAAGTTTTTGCCAGCCCCCTAACGATCACGCTGGGAGCAACACTACTAGTCAGCACCGCCGCTTACGTGGTCATGCGTCTCTACGTGCGAACGGTCTTCCGCGAGAGCCAGCGTATCGCGTCACTTCCGCAAACTGGTCCAGGTGTGGAGGACGGCACTCGGCCGCCGCTGCTGCCTGCGATCGGTCCCCTTGAAATCCAAACCGAGAAGCCTGATGGGTCTGACAGTCCATCGCCTCCGCGGTCGCCGACCTTCCAGCATGCCGAAACCGCTCGGCACCGTGCGGCGTGTTTCTATGCTCTCGGCGGCTCCGTCCACGCTGCGACATCCGCGGGCTTGCTGTTCCTAATTGGGGGCTATTCCCTCCCTTCCATACCATCGCGGTCGACAATGTTGGTGTGTTTTGCCGCCGTGTTTTGGTCGTGGTCTTTCATCACGATGATCGCGCTCGCTCTGTTCCTGGGCCCGGACCGCCGCCTCCGTGGGCTCCTTGTCTTAGCGTATGTAGGAACGCTTCCGTCAATGGGCGTGCTACTGCAGCTCGTGGGCGCTCCAGCGCTTCCGCTTGCAGACGTTGGACTGATGCCGAAGGACCAGGCAGACCTACTACTTGCGCTCGCCAGCTCGTTGACGGGGCAGCAGGTTACCGCTGAAGCAGTGACGTTCTCGCCGCTCTCACAACCGATTCTATTCTGGAGCCTGAGCGCAGCCCCGCTGATGATTCCCTTTGTCGCCTTTAATCGATTTATTCGCGGGACCGTAGGACCGTTGTTTATCTTCCTGGCGTTGATGATGGTTCTGTCGACCTTTCTCATTATGGACCTCGTCCTCTACACATCTCCGGGCGTTTGGCTCGCCGGCCATATCAAGGGAATATTTGGTAGCTCTACCTTTGGAGTTCTGATGGTCATCAGTCTCATGCTCTCGGCGGTCGTCGCCTGGTTCGGGCTGCTGTGGATCGCTCGCCGTTATCGCCGTATGCAGATGAGCGATCAGACATTCCTTTTCGATGCCCTGTGGCTCTCGGTCTCATTGTGGGTATCCGTCTATCTCATGGGCAACAACAACCAATTCCGCTACTTGCTCGGATTACTGCCCTTTGCTCTTTACAAGATTACCGTGGGATACGGGCTAAGGCGACTTGCGGCGTGTGCGGAACCCCTGCCGAAGGCGCGCCTGCTTTTTCTTCGGGTGTTTGGGTCACCGAGCCGATCCGAGAGGCTGTTCGACCTCTTAGCCGCGCGCTGGCGGTATGCGGGTAGTATTCAGCTCATCAGCGCTACGGACGTGGCCCGCGGTCGTTTTGAGCCCGATGAGTTCCTTGATTTTCTCAGCAGGCGGTTAACCAGCGCCTACATCAGCACAGGTACTGATCTCGACCGGCGCCTTGGAGGGCTCGCCGTTCGGCCCGACCCGGATGGGCGCTACCGTGTCAACGAATTCTTCTGCCGCGTCGATACCTGGCAGCAAACGGTGACAAGGCTGATGGCGCAGAGCGATCTCGTGGCGATGGACCTGCGTGCTTTCACATCCGAAAGGAAGGGTTCCATTTTTGAACTCGGCGCCCTGATCGATGAGGTGCCGCTGGACCGCGTAGTGCTGCTGATCGACCAAACCACCGACGAGCCGCTCTTGAGACGGACGCTCGCCGATCTGTGGCGAACGATGAACCCTCAGTCACCCAACGCAAATGGCGGAATCGCGCGCATACGTATGATCGATCTCGCCTGCGGCTATCCTGCCGCGGTACGTCGTCTCATGCAGCTTGGCGATGAGGTCATCGCGTGCAGCGGCGTAACGAACCTGGGCAGGCGATGCAAGCTTTGAACGCCTGTCCATCGTTGATCAAGATTGCTTAGTGAAGTCTCGTATACCAGGCCATCATCATCGGTCACAAATCTTCTCTGTAGACTCGTCTGGTTCGTGTGATGTGTGGCCGCGGAGGCGGCTTTTGTTCGATCCCCAATTCACGTTGGGCCACTGCGTTGTTGGCATCGAGCATCAGGGTTTCGAGGAAGTAATGCTGGGCCTTCTTTTCCATTCCAGCATCTTTGTATAGCAGGGCGAGCCTGAGCCGCACTTCGGCGTTCAAGCGGTCCAACTCAGCCGCTCGCAGCATGTGCTGTTCGGCCTCGCGACGTATGCGCTGATTGCGTATAAGGCCGCCGCCGAGTGTACAGGTGACGTGACAGCCCTTGTCGTGAGTATGCTCTTTGTGCGCCTGACGGGCTTGCGAGAGTACGGAGAGCGTTACCCCGAGGTAGTAGTGATAGCGGGATTGGCTCGCATCAAGCTTAGCCGCCTCGCGAAAAAGGTGGACGGCGCTGTGGAAGTCTCTTTGGTCAAAGTGCGCCCGGCCCCGGTTATACTGTTGCTCCGCCATCTGTACGGGATCGAAGACCTGTCCAGGCCTGACTCTCGGGGCCTCAGAACGAGGAGTCGCAGTCACTTCAAAACTGTCGCCTGGCAGAGGCAGAGGCAGAGGGGCCTTCTTGTGCGAGGTCTGTTGTGCCGGCGGTGTTGCGCCAACCGGTCTTTCTGCTCTGGTTTTCTTCGTGGGCTTCGATTTTGCGTTCGGCGGCCGGTCGTAAGCGCTGCGCTTTTCGGGATCGCTGAGCGTAGCATATGCCAGTTCTATCTTCGCGAGCAGGGTTTCCACTTGCTGCGCGAGTTCCCGGTTGTCAGGCCAGCGACTCCTGAACAAATCGAACCTCTCCCCCATGTCCTGATAGGCGTCGGTGATCCTGCTCGTGGGTGCGATTCGCTCGACCCCAAGCTGTTCGTAGTAGTTTGCGGACTCGATGAAGGTCAGCTTCCGCGCGACCACGTCGAGCACCCACTCGAGTGATGCTCCGCCATACCTGCCGCTATCGAAGCCAGGGAAGAATGATTCCTGAGGCACGACAGGAACCGGCTTCACAGGTTCGACCGGCTGCTCGTTGGCGCTCTGAGTCTCGCTGGGAATCTGAGTCTCGCTCGGAATCTCGGTCTCGCTGGCGCTTTGGGTTTCGCTGGGGATCTGGGTCTCGCCGGCGATCTGCGTTTCGGCGGCTAGCTGGGTTTCGCTGGCTACCTGCGTTTCGTTGTCGATCTGGGTTTCGCTGG
>DASYSA010000255.1:0-5513 GCA_036003885.1 Blastocatellia bacterium
GGAAATGGAGCTCACGTATGGATATTCTTTACTGACCCAACGCCGGCTGCCTGGGCGCGACGACTCGCGAGCGCTCTGTTGACCCGCACAATGGAGCGGCGTTACACAATGGGCCTTGATTCCTATGATCGTTTGTTCCCAAGTCAGGACACGATGCCCAAGGGCGGTTTCGGAAACCTGATAGCCCTGCCTCTGCAGCGCGGTCCTCGGGAAAATGGCAACAGCGTCTTCGTCGACAATCAGCTTCAACCTTACGAGGATCAGTGGGCGTTCCTCTCTTCGATCAGACGACTAAGGCAGGACGAAGTTCAAGCGCTCATCCGCGCCACAATTCTAACCGACGATATTATCGGTGTGCGACGGAGCACATTCGAAAACGACGAATCGAGTGATCCGTGGACCCTGCCGCCTTCCGGTCGGTTACGCACTGGAGTGATCGAAGGACCGTTGCCCCGCAGTGTATCAATCCAGCGCGGCAATATGGTTTACGTCGAAAAGAAGGATTTGCCGGCGGCGTTTCTGGATCGCCTGATTCGGCTGGCGGCTTTTCAAAATCCTGAATTCTACAGTGCTCAAGCAATGCGGTTCTCGACCTTTGCCAAGCCACGGGTTATCGCTTGCGCGGAAGAGTTTGATCATCACATCGCTCTGCCCCGCGGCTTACTGAAAGAGCTCCTTGAACTGTTCGAAAGCCACGGAATCGCTGCCGAAGTATCAGACCATCGGTTTGGCGGCAGCCCTATCGAGGTCGAGTTTCACGGAGACCTTCGGCCGGGTCAGAAGGAGGCTACGAACGAGCTCGCTCGTTTTGATGACGGAGTTCTCTGCGCTCCGACAGCGTTCGGCAAGACGGCGGTAGCGGCGCGGCTAATAGCAATACGAAAAGTGAACACGCTTGTCCTCGTTCATCGACGTCATTTGATGGATCAGTGGCGAGAGCGGCTGGCGCTGTTCTTAGGCCGCAGCACCAGGGACATCGGTCAAATTGGCGGAGGCAAGACTTTTCGAACTGAATGCATCGATGTGGCAGTCATTCAAAGCCTGATCCGAAAGGGCGAGGTAAAAGACCTCGTTGCCGAATATGGTCAGGTAATCGTGGATGAGTGCCACCACGTCTCTGCCTTCAGTTTCGAGCGAGTGCTGAGAACGGTCAAGGCAAAGTACGTTGTTGGACTGACAGCGACCCCTGTCCGTAAAGACGGCCACCACCCTATTATCCTTATGCAATGTGGGCCGATTCGCTTCAATGTGGGCAGCAAGAAGCAGGCAGCCAATTCAGGTATTCAACACGAGGTCGTACCGAGATTGACTGAGTTCAACGTGCCTCCTGAATGGAGCGGCATCGGAATACAGGAGATGTATGCTGCTCTGGTCAACGATGACGAGCGAACTGAACTCATCATCACCGATGTTGTGAACGCCATCGAGAACGGCCGCGTTCCACTTCTGCTTACGGAGCGCACGGACCACGTACAACTCTTCGTCGAGAGGCTGTCGCGCCGTGTGCCGAACGTATTCGTTATGAAGGGCGGAATGGGCAAGAAGCAACGGGATGCGCTTGCTTCGCAGATCAAGGCAGTGCCCGAAGGTCAGCAACGGATTATCGTCGCGACTGGACGCTACATTGGCGAAGGTTTTGACGATGCTCGGTTGGACACGCTCTTCCTGGCAATGCCGATCTCATGGCGAGGCACTCTGCAGCAGTATGTCGGTAGATTGCATCGCCTTCACGAGAACAAACACGTTGTCCAAGTCTATGACTACGTCGACTCGTGCGTGCCGATGTTGAATCGCATGTACGAGAAGCGGTTGAAGGCATACAAGGCGGTCGGCTATACAGTGGCGCGGCCCTCTGACGCGGAAGATGCGCAGGCTGATCTCCGGTTCGCCGAAATTGAACACATTGCGGTTCGAGAAGCGATCATTTTTGAGGAAGCGCGAGGTTGCAGGGTCGAAAGCGTCGAGAGCGATGCTCGCGGCTTCGATCTTGTTTCGCGACGCGCTGATGTTTCGCTCGAAGAGATCGACACACGGTTCATCGAAGTGAAGGGACGAGCCGGAGTCGGCGAAATCGCACTCACGGCTAACGAGTACAAGGCGGCTCAGAGCTTGGGCGATGAGTACTGGCTGTACGTCGTATTCAACTGCGCGTCTGGGCCTGAGGTGACTACCATCCAGAATCCCGCCAGGCTCGAGTGGGAAGCATTATCAAAGATTGATTGCTATCGCATCGGAGCGGAAGGGCTACTCCAAGGGACGAGCTAATTAATGCGCCGTCCCATTGCAATCACTGACTCCGGTCGGTATGACCTTCTGCTATAGCTTAAAAACTGTGACCGAATTGTGTCCGGAGTTCTTAGAAACAAAGCGAAATAGATGCACCTCCGTTCGCTAGTTGATCATTTGCCGGTGGCTGCAACTCGTAGCAAATGACTGTAATTGTCAACAGGTGCCGCTCAGTTCACCCAACTTTGAAACGGCGTTCTGCGGACTCATAATCCTTTGGTTGGAAGTTCGAATCTTCCAGGGGCCACCAATCTCATCTCTAATTTACAGACCGTGAGCGCTGGTCTTCATCGTCAATTGTGGCATTGTGGCAGTTTCTTTCCGCGCGTTAAATACGAAGCGGTTTGAACGGCTTCTACAGCTTTCCTCTTGCCCTCATCGGTAGCGTTGGGTATCGCTCGGTCATTGCCGTCGTCTTATGGCCGATACTCAATGCTGTTTGACATTGGCGTTCTGTGATCTAGTTCCCCTCGACCAGGCATCCCAAGCTCAAAGCACGATCCCTCAGACCTTCGAGCCTCGCGTGAACCAAAGTGAGTCACATTGGGGCATCGATACGGCCATTCCAGCTGCAAATCTATGGACTTCCAAGAGCTTGAACATAACCTCACCGACGAAGAGGTCGGCCATAGGTCGCCAGGTTTCTGAGGGTCTCCGCCAAATCGACTGATCTTGCCAGTCCGACCAGAATCCTCCTATGTAAACAAACTGAGCCCTTTTGTACATTCGCCACGCTTCGACGTAATGTGCGATCGAAGCGAAGGAAAGACCCGGGGAGGCGGCATCGTTATTGAGGCAGCCGAATTATGGCGGAACGCCGCAAGCATGTCAAAACCCGGCGACTGGGCGCGCAACATCGGAAAACTGCCGAAAGTAATATGGCCCAGGCTTTCCCATCTTAAGAAGCCAGAAGGCGAAAAAGAAGGGAGGGTCAAAGGATCTCCCTTCGAATGGCAGTCGCCAACGCCTCGATCAAGGTTTGAAGTTTTCCACACAATCGCTTGGTAGCTTCCTCCCGGCCACCCAGCAAGCTGAATTGGAAGGAGAGAATCGTGAATATTTATCAAACTTCATCAAAGATTGCCTCAACCTTGACCGCTTTATTGTTCGCAGCCTTATTTGTCCCCGGCAATCTATCGAGCCGGCTTTCAACGCACGCTCAAGAATTGGAAACGCAAGCTGCGGGGGATCTGGATCCTATTTTCGGAAACGGAGGAAGGGCAATGGCAGACTTTGCGGGCAAGGAGACCCAGGGGTCAGCGCTCGCAATCCAACCGGACGGAAAACTAATTGAAGTCGGATCTGTCGCTAATGCTACTACTGACATCGCCATGGCGCGCTTCAACACGGACGGGACACTCGATTTCAGCTTCGGCAGCGGCGGCATAGTGATGACCGACATCAACGGCACCGACAACTCCGCGGCCGCAGTAGCCTTGCAGCCGGATGGACGAATAGTGGTCGCGGGCAGCGCGCGAGACGGCAGCAACAATCAGTCGTTGGATTTTGCGTTAACGCGCTACAACGCTGACGGAAGCCTCGATCCCAGCTTTGGAGTCAGCGGAAAAGTGAGGACAGACTTGACGGGCCGCGCTGACGTCGCTACCTCGTTGGCGATCATGTCTGGCGGCCGCTTGCTGGTTGGAGGCCAGACCTTCGATGCGACAAACGGCGGGTCCAATGACGCCGTGCTCGTCGCCTATACGCAGGGCGGCAGCCTGGATACAACTTTCGGAACCGGCGGCAAAGTAATCAACGATGTGGCCGGCTTCGCCGAAAGGATCAACTGTCTGGCAATCCAGGCCGACGGCAAGATCGCGGCGGGCGGCTTCGCTAACTTGTCTGCGGGCGAATCATCCCAAACGTTCGCCCTGCTTCGTTACAACCCGAATGGAACGCCTGATCAAAGCTTCGGGACCGGCGGCAAGGTGACAACTATGTTTTCGGGTCAGGAAGAAGCTCGAGCGATCGCGATTCTAACAAACGGAAAAATTGTACTGGCCGGTTCGACATTCGCAAATCAGGGAGACTTCGCGGTTGCTCGATACAATTCAGACGGGTCGCTCGACACAGCATTCGGGGTGGGTGGAAAGGTCACGACAGATTTCACCGGGAACATTGATGTGGGACGCGCGATCAGCTTGCAGGCAGACAATAAGATCATTGCCGGCGGGTGGACCGCCCGCAGCAACGACAGCAATACTCGCGACTTCGCGCTTGCGCGCTACAGCGCCGATGGCAGCCTCGACAACAGTTTCGGCACGGCCGGAAAGCTCACTACTGACTTTGAGGGACTGGGCGATCTTGGATCGGCGATGCTCGTGCAGACGGACGGCAAACTCGTCTTTGCCGGCTCTGCAACGCACTCGACGGGACCCAGCACAAGCACATTCAGAATGGTGATGGCTCGCTACACGATTGGCGGCGCCGGTGCTCCGGGCTTCTCGCTTGCATTCGACGAGTCTCCGTTGACCGGGGACCGCGGCACTAAGATTAGCTTTCATGTGCTCATCAACCGCACTGGCGGATTCACCGGGAATGTGACCATCACCCCCCCCGACGGCTCGGTGATTGGCGTCAAGGTCAAGCCCGGTGACGCGGTCACAGCTACCGACGATTCCATCAAATTCAAATTGAAGATCAAGGCGGGGGCGATTCCGGGGCACTACGCGCTTACCTTCGCCGGCCACGATGATTCAGGCCACACCGCAACCGCAACTATCGGCGTTGTGATTCAGTAAGCGCTGTTCACCGGAGTTTCAACTGCTTCGAACGGCTCTTCGGTCGTCGACGGGAGCGTTTCCTATCAACTGGCTGAGCAATTCGGCCCAACAAACCTAACGGAGGATAACGTAAAAACCCAAATCTGTTTCGTAGCGGTCGCGATGCTCGTATTCTTCCATTGAAACCTCGGTCTTCCAGACATGTTAATCGTCCCGGCGTTCCCCTGGTAATTCCGTTGTTGTGCGCGACTGCAATCCCTCACGGCTTCTTGTGGTTCTTGAAGAATCTCACAATCTCGTCTGGCTCCCAGGACAGGTAGACGTGCCCATCGGGATGAGTGATTTGCTTGACTGGTGTATCTGTCGTCGATTGATAGAGCCGGCAGGTAGTTCCACCCGGTGCGCCGCTTGGTATTGGGCATTGCTTTCCCGGATCGGGCGCGTGGTTAATCTGCTGGGCTTTATCAATAGTGGCTTGAACGGCGTCGGGAGCGTTGCCATTTG
>DASYSA010000256.1:0-4719 GCA_036003885.1 Blastocatellia bacterium
GGAACTTTACTCTCTCAGTGATTGAGAGGTTCTTGATCAAAGAGAGATCCCACAGGTTCAGTGGCTGCCCGCGGAAGTTGGTTACACGTGAAGGTAAGGTGCGGATGTTGTTTGCGAGTCTGATGCGAGTGTCATTCCTCTGCTTCACAGGATCCGCCACACCGTTGGTTTGAACTGTGACATCCGTGAAATAAAACCCGCTCGTATCGAAGGTGCTGTCGACTGTCTTTCCACTGATGTGGGCCTGCAATTTAGACAGGTCCCCGTTGAAATAGCGGTTGCCTATGTCAATCGGACGCCCGCTCTGCCACTGGTAGATACCTTGTGCCTGCCAACCGCCGAGGACTGCCCTGATCACACCGGGGGCGCTGTCGCCCCATAGCCGGCCTTTGCCGAACGGCAACTCCCAGATGCCGCTGACGACGACGCGGTGCGGTATATCGTTGTCCCCGATACGCCTCTCATAATCCGTATCCGACTCGTTGAGGAAAGTCACCTCTTCGATTACCTTCGACCATGTGTAGCTTGTCAAGAGCGTGAACCCGCGGGTGAATCGGCGCTCCACGCGGAATTGGCCGGCGTGATAGATGGCATTCCCATCAAAACGCTGGGAGCCGATACTGGTGAACTCCGGGAAGGGTCGCAGGAGTTGCGACCGCGCCACGGTTGCGCCGTTGAGATTCTGTCCGGGAATCAGTCCCTGAAACGGGTTTTTGACGAGCGCGGACAGGAAGTTGATGACGGTATCGTCACGCACTTTGCTGGTTGAAAGGTACTGGCGAGGGATCGTATCGAGAATGTTCGTGCCGGTGTTGACATCGTAGGCGCGATTGCCAATGTAAGCGGCTTCCACCATCCACTGACCCGGCAACTCCCGCTGAATGCTGAACTCCCAGCGCTGCGTCTGAGGATTGAGCCTGGCGAGGGGTATGAAACCAATGCCCCGGCCGAGGAAAGTGCCGGCACCTAAACTCGCTCCAGGCGGATCGGCAACACCTGTCGGGAAGGGGTTGAAGAGATTGCCGCAGGTGGCACAGGCGGGCGCAAAGGTCAGCCCGTTGTTCGGGGTAGGCACGATGCTGGTCGACTGTGAGAAGCCAGGCTGATTCACACCGTCTATGACGAAGGGCGCTGTGTAGATGCCAAAGCCGCCACGCAAGACCGTTTTTTCATTGAGCTGATAAGCGAAGCCGATGCGCGGCTGGAAATTGTTCTTGTCCGAGTTCCAGAAGCCACGGTGCTGGTCATCGGCGAAGAGCAGCCCGCCGCGAACGCTGAAACTGGCCGCCGGGATTTCCGGGATGGGGTTGGCGGCATAAGCGGCCTTCGCCGCAGCCTCGATCGGGCTGCTGACGCTCGGATCAAAGCCACGGACGTTGCGATTGAAGCGCTCGGTCGTCGCCCCTTCCAACTCGTACCGCAGGCCCAGATTCAGAGTCAGCTTGCGACTTACCTTCCAGTCGTCATGGAAGAAGATCCCATTATAGAGAGTCTGATTCGATCTGGCTGCATTCCGATCGATTTGTCCGCCAGTCGGCAGTCCGAGCAGGAACGATGCGAGTTCCTGGCCGATTTCAGCGCCCGTTGAATTGTCCAGAGGACCGCGGGTGAAGTTGGTCCCGAAGTTATACAAGCCCGCGGCGTGGGCAGAGGGGTTGCTGTTCTCGCGATAAGCACGGAAGTCATACCCCATCCTGAACGAATGACTGCGCACGATCTTGGTGAGAGTAGGCTGGACCGCATAGATGTTGTGCGTCCTGATGTCACCCCGGCTGTCGCCAAGCGCGGAGAAGTTGCCGATATCAAACCGAGGCAGATATTTATCAGCTCCGAAGAACGTCGCTGACTGCGCCGAGAAGCCGAGGCTCGCTGGATCAAACTGGCCTTCATGCTGGCGGACGTTTTGTTCGAAGAAACGGGAGAAACCGATGCGTGCGTCGAGAATCGTCGTTGCCGAGAAAGTGTAGATGTGGTCGTAGCTAAAACCGTCGTTCTTACGGGTGAGGAAATTACCCGTCGATCGAAGGCCGTTGACCACGCCGCCCCAGTTGCCACGCGCCTCCAACCGATTGTTATGCGTGTAGCGGAAGTAGAACTTCTGCTTATCGCTAACCGTCTGATCGAAGCGGTAGCTCTCCGAGTGGAAGGTATCGGTGCGCGGTGCACCGCTGATGAAGTTATTCCGCCCCTGTGAATCGCCAGGCTGGTTGGGCAACGGATAGAACTGTAGATAAGCCTTGGCAATCGGGCTGATGAGGTTCGCCGGAATTATGTTGCCTGGGAAGTAATCACGCCCGATGCGATTGCCCGGTTGTGTCCTGGCCGAGAACGGAATATAGATCTGCCCGGCTCTGGCTTGTGTGCCATCAAGATTCAGAATCGGGCTGCCATTAGAACTAAACCGGGGCGGCCCGAGCAGTGCCGAAAAATCGCCGTTCCGTTCCGCCACCGTCGGTACCGTAAACAGCCCCGGTTCCGGGAAGACATCCTTGAGCCGCTCATACGCGAAAAAGAAGAAAGACCTGTCGCGGCCATTGTACCCGAGCGGGCCGAAGAGTTTCTTGGGCAGCCAGATGGGGCCGCCAACGGTCGCACCATAGCGGTTGTAGCGGAGCGGATCGCGGTCGGCCTTCCCATCCTTGTCCTTGTCGCGAGCGGGGTTCGCCACCAGATTGGTCCGGTTCAGGAAGAAGTCGTTAGCGGAGAGCACATCATTGCGGACGAACTCATAGACCGTGCCGTGCAGGTTGTTGGTGCCGCTCCTCAGCACGACGTTTACCGTGGCACCAGCACTGTGCCCCTGCTGCGCGTCGAAGCTCGCGGTCTCCACCTTGAATTCCTGCACCGCATCGGCCGGCGGTACAAACGCAACGCGCATATTGCCGTTATCGTCGGTATTGGGCACGCCGTCGAGCGTGAACTCGTGGCCTCCCGCTCGGCCCACACCATCCGATATGAAGTCCGAGCTCCCGTTGTTGTCGAACGGCCGCGAGAACTTCAAGTCACCGATGTAGCCTATGCCCGGCGCAAGACGCGTGAGCGTGAATGGGTTGCCGTCCGAGAGCGGTAACTCCGAAATGCGGCGACGGTCGATCACCTGTCCGGCGGTGGCCGTGCTTGCGTCCAGCAGCGGTGCGTCTGCGATGACATTCACCGTCTGCTCGATGCCGCCGACTTCAAGCATCAAATCGAGCGTCAGCTTGTCGCCGACGCGCACCTCGATGCCCTGTCGGACTAGCTTTTTGAATCCCTGCGCCTCGACCGCAATCGAGTACTTGCCGGGAGCAAGGTAGAACACAGAATAGCTGCCTCCGTCATCCGTTGTTACGGTGTTGGAGGTATTCGTCACCAGATGAGTGACGGTGACGCGAGCTCGGGCCAATATCGAATCTGTAGTGTCCGTCACTCGCCCTGTTATTGAGCCGCGCGACTCCTGGGCTGTTGCCGCCGCGACCAGGACCTGCATCGACAAAGTGGCCATGAGAATGCAGGCAAAAAAGTGTTTGCGCCTGAGTTTCATATGGGTGACCTCCGTTTAAGTGACCGTGATCCGACTCTCATTCCTGATTTGGAGCAGTCAATTCGCACTCGCGCTTCGGGTATCAGATGTGTCTATTGTGCTCGGGCAAGTGGTCAGACCACTCTCGTAAGCGGACCGAGTTTTATCATGAGCGAGTTGTCGAGTCAAGAGGTGGCGGTGTCGAACAAGGGCCGCCCCCAGTCTACGGCCGGAAGAGCCGTGTTGTGCGCTCTTTGGCCGATCCTCTCCAGACCCTTTCTTGACAGGGCGCTACTGGCACTGTTACATATACAGCCGAACGGCTCAGTGGTATGACCACTTCTAGATTGACCCAATTCAAGGCACTGAAGCGCTCCAGCGCCGGCCTCACTACCGAACAGGTCGTGCGGCAGGTGCGGGAGTTGATTCGGCGAGGCGACCTTCGCCCGGGCGACAAGTTACCGTCCGAACGCGAGCTCGCGAAACGGCTGGGCATAAGCCGCCCGAGCCTTCGGACCGGCTTGCGGTTCCTGGCGGCGCTTGGTGTTCTTCAGTCTCGTCACGGGGCCGGCACATTTATCGCCGACGGACCGCCGGCCCTGGATAGCGAAGCGCTCAATCTGATGGCCGCTCTCCATGGCTTCACCCCAGAAGAGATGTTTGAAGCCCGGCGGGTACTCGATGTCGGGCTGGCCGGTCTGGCAGCCGAGCGGGCGACCGAGGAACAGCTCGCCACCCTGGCCGAAGAGGTAGCCGAGATGTACGCCTCAATCGATGATCCCCGGGAGTATCTGATTCATGACCTGCGATTCCATAGGGCCGTGGCGGCCGCGTCATGCAATCCGATCCTGACTGCTTTGATGGAGATGGTAACGGCGGGAATCTACGAAGGCCGCCGCGAGAGGGTCAACACCGCGCCGGATGTAAGGGCATCGGCCGGCTTACACCGGAAAGTGTACAAGGCGATTCGAGCGCGTAACTCAGCCGATGCGCGCGCTGCGATGGGCGAGCATCTGGACTCCGCTCAACGCGGGTTGCGCTCAGTGGACCAGAGCGGAGCAGGGGATGCAAAGAAGCGGAAGGTGCGCGCCAGGGCGAGCTAACGCAGGCGTCCGGGGCGAGGGATCAGGGGCCAGGGCGGGAGGGACGGCGACGGCCGATCTCTGACCTCTGACCCCTGCTCCCTGACCCCCACCCCCGAGCCCCGACCCCTGACCTCT
>DASYSA010000257.1:0-23180 GCA_036003885.1 Blastocatellia bacterium
CGGTGAGAAGAGGCTCAGCTCGTTGGCTTGATAACCTGGGCAAGTCTGGCTCTCAGCGCTTCAGGATTGGGAAGATCCGCCACTGCCAGGCAAAGATCCTGGAGAGCACCCACGTCGTGAATGCCGTCGATTTCCGCCGTAACGTTCAGGTTGGGAAAACGCTTGGCGACAAGCTTGTTAAGAGTCTCTGCAACACCTTGGGCTCGGCCTTCCTTCAAGCCTTCCTTCAAGCCTTCATTCCGGCCTTCTTTCAAGCCCTCTTCCCGGCCTTCTTGCCGGCCTTCTTCAAGCCCCTTCTTGCGCCCCTCCTCCAGGCCTTCTTCAACAATGAACTGATAAAAGCTGGATTCTTTGAGTTGATCTAATGGGATCATGCCTTTCCTCCCGATCAGGTCTAAGAGGTCTTCCCGATTATACCGCAAGCCCCCAACTACCAAAAAGTGCAAGCTTAGCTCCCGCTGTTTTCGTTCGTCGGCGATCCCGCCGAGTCGAGCTGCACCCGCCTCGATCTCCGCCTGCCCGCCGCGCATCAACGGCACGAAAGGCAGAAGACTCTCGCGATTCAAACTCAGCATCTCCTGCGCGTCGATCTGCCACACGAGAACCAATTCATAGCGCACGCTGATCTGTATACACCCCGCATCTATCTGCGCTTCCTCTGGAGGGTCTTTGGGCAAGCCTCGTCGCGTGAGCATAAGGACGTAGCTGCGAACCGGAAGCTGGTGCTTCATCCACAACCGAGCGCCGTATTCAGCCATGCGTTTCGGTATCCGTGAGTCGTAAGCGGTCTGGGCTTCAACATGAACGATCCAGGGATCACGGCCGATGACAACTCGATAGGGCTGATCAGGCAACAGCGTTGACACGTCGATCTCGCGCGGGAGCACTTCGATCTCAGCCGGCTGTCCCGGTTGCAAATAACCGAGCAGGATCAAAAGCGACTCGGCATCCTGCTCAGCCAGATACTTGAAGGCCCGATCGTAGGGCTTGTTGCTCATGGATTGACGGTGATTGGCGGAAAAAGTTGGCGGGGCGAGACTCGCAGTCTAGTACGGTTGTCACCCAGATTGCAAATCTGTTAAAGCGCTGTCCTCTGGTTTGAAATCTCCAGCCATCCGGGTCTATGCTTCGCCAGACAGCGCCCTCAGGCGGTGTTCCGTATAGATCTAAACTCCAGGAGTTCAAAGATGCACAGGATCTCAAGGGCCGGGCTCTTCCTTTCGGGTTTTACCGTAATTGTCGCCTGCGCTCTTCCGGCGCTCAATGCCGCCTCCCGTTCAACCCAATCGGCAGCAAGCACTAAAGTCGTTTATGCGGGTCGCCTGATCGACGGCACGTCCAACACAGTTCGCACAAACGTTTCAATCGTCGTCGAAGGCGACCGCATACGCGAGGTGCGAGATGGACGCATCGCAAAGGCGGGCGCCGAATTGATCGACCTGGGCGACTCCACCGTCATGCCCGGTTTGATTGACTGCCACACTCATCTAACGGTTCAGATCGGAAGAGACACTGGTAACCCGCTTCTGGCTATGGCCCGCAGAGACTCAGACCTGGCCCTGACCGCAAGTGTTTACGCCCGCAAGACGCTTCTCGCTGGGTTTACAACCGTCCGCGATGTCGGGGCATCGGGCTTTGTCGACATAAGCCTGCGTGATGCGATCGCCGCGGGAACGATTCCCGGCCCGCGGATGTTTGTGGCTACGCGGGCGCTGAGCATAACCGGTGGACATGGTGACATCGGCGGAGTCCGCGAGGACCTGCTCCCGGAACCGGATTGGCGCAGTGGAATCGTCAACAGCCCTGAAGACGGAGTGCGCGCCGTCCGCTATAACGCGAAGTACGGCGCCAATCTGATAAAGATCGCCGCCACCGGCGGAGTCCTTTCGCTGGCCGATGCAAGCCTCGAGCAAAGCTTCAGCTTCGACGAGATGAAAGCAATCTGCGACGCGGCACATTTGCTGGGCTTGAAGGTTGCCGCCCACGCTCACGGAGCTGCGGGAATTAAAGCGGCGTTGCGAGCGGGCGTGTCTTCCATCGAGCACGGTTCCTACACGGATGACGAAGCGATAGGCCTGTTCAAGCAACACGGGGCCTACCTGGTGCCAACCATCATTGCCGGCAAGACAGTGGAGAACTCGGCGAAGATCCCGGGATTTTTTCCGCCCATAATCGCAGCAAAGGCGCTCAAGGCTGGGCCGCTCATCCAGCAGGCCTTCGCCAGGGCCTACCGCGGCGGTGTGAAGATCGCGTTTGGCACCGATGCAGGTGTTTATCCGCACGGGCAGAATGCAAAAGAATTCGAATACATGGTCGAAGCAGGAATGAAACCCATCGAAGCAATACTCTCTGCCACGCGAGCCGGCGCTGACTTGCTCGAACAGTCTGCCAACATCGGCAGCGTGCAAGCGGGCCGCTTCGCCGACCTGGTAGCGGTCAAGGGCGATCCTCTGGCGGACGTCAAGCTGCTTCAGGGCATAAGCTTCGTGATGAAGGCCGGCAAGGTTTACAAGCAAGATGGGAAGCCGGCCGGCGAATGAGGTGCACCGGGTCATCAGCCATTCAACCATCCTGGTCAGGAGCAGATATGCCAGAGTCGAGATGCTCGTTTCGGCGCACCGCCGCGCTTGCCACCTGCGTTTTTGTCTGTCTCATCGTCGCATTCGACCTGATGCCCTCAAGGGCTCAGGCACCCGGTGTGAAGGCTTTGGTCGGCGGAACTTTGATTGACGGTTATGGCAGCAAGCCCATCTTCAACAGCGTTATTCTCGTTGAGGGTGAACGCATCAAAGCCATCGGGCAGGTCGGAACGATTTCGATTCCGAAAGGCGCAGAAACTATCTCTACCGAAGGCATGTCAGTTCTGCCAGGCCTGTGGGACATGCATGTGCACTTGATGCTGAACGGGCACAGCGACTATGACCACTGGGACAAGACATATCCGCCACTGTTCGAGTCCGTAATAATGCCCGCCTCCGCAAAGCAGTTGTTGCTGGCCGGTGTGACGAGCGCGCGTGACCTGGGCGCCCCCTTGAAAGAGAGCATATCAGTCCGTGAGCGCATCAAGGCAGGCAAGATTCCCGGCCCGACGCTTTACGTCTCCGGGCCCTTTATCCAACACGAGCCGTATCCGGGAACAGAGTTGTTTCGCTGGGGAGTGAAAGGAGCGGATGATGCTCGCGCCAAGGTGCGAGCGCTAGCCGACGCGGGCGTCGATTGCATCAAGCTCATAGATCAGGACCAGATGACCATGGAAGAGGTCCAGGCCGTGGTTGATGAGGCTCACAAGCGTAAGCTCACGGTCGTTGCTCACTCGCATCGCCCTGAAGAGATTCGCCGGGGGCTCGCCGCGGGAGTCGACTGCTTCGAGCACACCGGGCTTGCCGCAGCGCCTGAATACCCCGCGGACATCCTCGCGATGATCCGCGAGCGAACCGCCAAAATGAGCCTCGGGCCTCTTTTTTGGACGCCGACTATCGAAGGATTGTTCAACTACGAATACCTCCGCGATAACCCCGAGCAGTTGGATGACCCCTCATGGCACGTTGGCCTGACGGATGACATAATTGCCGACATCAAATCGTCGATACAGCATCCCGATCGTCTCTCATACTTTCAACTTACGCCCAGCCGCAGGCCCACACTCGAGAAGAAGTTCACTCAGCTCAAAGAGTCCGGGGTCGTGATGTTGATTGGGACCGACAGCGGCATACCGATGAAGTTTCACAGCGGGTCGACGTGGAAAGAACTCGACATCTGGGTGAACAGGCTGGGCGTCGATCCGATCACGGCGATCCGAGCGGCGACTTACTGGCCTTCGGTCTTGATGAAAGCGGACAAAGAGGTCGGCACAGTCAGCGAAGGCAAATATGCCGATATCATTGCAGTGCGCGGAGACGTTCTGCGTTACATCGACCTCCTCCAGCGTGTGGACCTGGTCATCAAACATGGGGTGAGGTACAAGTGAATCAAGGAGACCAATGTTTACCATGCACCCGATCGGAGTAGTGAGGAGCCCTTTCACCGACACATCCCAGATCCCCAAGGGCTGCGGCGCTCGCCATGAGGCGGAAGGCACCCTTGTGATACTGCCCGAGTTCGAGCAGGGACTCACGGACATTGAGGGATTCTCACACTTGTATGTGATCTGGCTATTCGACAGGGCGGGAGGGTGCGAATTGTTGGCCAGACCGCCCACCGATGACAGGGATCACGGCGTGTTTGCGACGCGGTCGCCGCGACGCCCGAATCCAATAGGCCTTACCGTGGTGCGACTACTCAGCCGGGAAGGATCGAGCCTGGTTGTGTCAGGTGTAGACATGTTGGACGGGACACCGATCCTGGACATAAAGCCGTACTTGACGAGCGTACCGGCCGAGGAACTCAGGCGAGGATGGCTGGCAGAGGCGGAGAAGAGAAAGAAGGGCTAGAGAGCCACGGGTGAGCTTGCCCTGCTCCCACCCTCCACCGGCCACGGGCTCGCCATGGGGGGTCGCTACGGAGCGCGAGACCACGACAATGCACTGCCCCCACTGTGGAGCCGGGAATTGACTGCGAGGCGAAAGTAGCGGCCGAGTGAGCCCAGGATGAAAATCACTTTCTTTCGTTCGCCCTCCGATCTCCGAAACTGGCTGAAGAAGCATCATGAGACCGCCACGGAGCTTTGGGTCGGCTACTACAAGAAGAGCTCGGGTAAGCCGAGCATCACATGGCCCGAGTCCGTGGCTGAAGCTCTGTGTTTTGGCTGGATCGATGGGATCAGGAAAACAATTGACGACATCAGCTACAAGATTCGCTTTTCACCACGCAAGCGGAGTAGCGTTTGGAGTGCTATCAATATCAAGATGGCCCAGGAGTTGATTGACGAGGGTCGCATGCAGACCGCCGGCCTAAAGGCATTTCAAGCGCGGCAAGAGAATAGGTCAGGCATCTATTCGTATGAACAACGGCGTGACCAACTGGAAGAGCCATACGCAGGCCTCCTCCGTGAGAACAAAACCGCGTGGGATTTTTTCCAGGCCCAACCGGCGTCATACAGAAAGGCCGTCGGTTGGTGGGTGGTCAGCGCAAAGAGAGAAGAGACGCGACTCAAGCGCCTGGAGCAGCTCATTGAAACGTCGGCGAAAGGAAAGCGCCTCCTTTAACTGAACCGATGACCAACAGCTCACCGGCAATCAATTGCCTCCAGCCTCGTACACCACCTCGCCGCCGATCACCGTCATCGCGCATCGCGTCTTTAGTATCTCCGGTGCAGCTATCTTCATTATGTCTGCCGACAGCACCGTCAGGTCTGCAAGCTTCCCAACTTCAATCGACCCCTTCAGTTTCTCCTCAAAGGCAGCGTAGGCAGCCCAGATCGTGAACATCTTGAGCGCCTGCTCGCGAGTGACCGCTTGCTCGGGGTGCCAGCCCTCGCCTGAAAAGCCTCGCTGATCCTTGCGCGCCACTGCGGCATAAAACTCGATCATCGGCTCGCCCCGTTCGACTGGCGCATCCGACCCGCCGGCGATCTTGCAGCCGCTCTTGATGAAGCTCTGCCAGGCATAGGCGCCTTCCAATCGCTTCATCCCCAGCCGGCTCGGAGCGAAGTGAAGATCGCCAATGGCATGCGAAGGCTGCATCGAAGGAATAATCCCGAGCTTCGCGAATCGCGGAATGTCGACCGGGCTCACTATCTGCGCATGCTCGACGCGCCACCGAGGCTCGCGAATCTTCCGTTCGGCCGGAGGAACAGCCTTCAACGCCTTCTCATACAGATCGAGGATTACTCTATTCGCCCGGTCGCCAATCGCGTGTGTCTCGACCTGGATTCCCTTGCGCAACGCTTCGATGAACATGGGCATGAGATCTTCCTCTTTGTAAGTGAGGAAACCCGCCGTGTCGTAGTCGGAATAAGGTTCAAGCAATGCAGCGCCCTTGGAGCCAAGCGCTCCGTCGAAGGTGACTTTTATATGGCGATACGTGAAGCGATTGTCGAATTCGCCGATGCTTGCGCCGTCGCGAAGGAGCCTCTGCGTATCGGCGCTGGGACCGCGAATCGCTTCGTAGATGCGCAGCTTGATCTTGCCGTCTCCATAGAGCTTTCGCAGAAGCGCGACCTCGCCGAAATTGCTGCCCGCGTTCTGAATCTCGCACCAGCCAAGCTCGACGCTCCGTTTGACGCCAAGCAGGATTGCCTGCTCGCCTTCGTCCTCGAGCGCCGGCGGAATGCGTCGTCTCACCAGGCCTTGCGCGTTGTCCAGCAGCATGCCGTTCGGCTCGCCGGTCGACTTGTCCTTCATTACTTCGCCGCCAAAGGGGCTGGCTGTATCTTTTGTGACGCCGGCAAGCTTAAGCGCCGCGCTGTTGACTACCACGCCGTGTCCATCGGCCCTGGTCAGGATCACCGGGTTGTTTGGCGATATCTTATCCAGATCCCATCGAGTCGGAAAGACGGGCGGCTTCCAGAAAGTCTCGATCCACCCGCGGCCCGTGACCCACTCGCCGGGCTTCGCCCGGTCGACGCGCTCCTTCACTTTTGCCAGAAACTGATCGAGGCTGGTTATGCCCTCGAGGTTCAGGTTGATCTCGCGCGCGCCAACCCCGCTCAGGTGGTAGTGCGAATCGGTCAGACCCGGCACAACCGTATTGCCGTGAAGGTCAATCACCCGGGTAGCTGTGCCCTGAAAACCTTTCACCCTCGCATTCGAGCCGACGAAGATGATGCGGCCGCCTTTTACCGCGATCGCCTCGGCACGCGGCTGTCTTTCGTTCACCGTGTAGATGTTTCCGTTGATGAAGACAACATCCGCCTGCTCCGGCCTTGAATAGCTCGTGGTCAGACAGAGGCTGATGACAATCACAGCTAGTGAGACGAGTTTCATTGTCTCCTCCGAGGGTAGTGAGAAATGTGAGGAGAAGCAGCTACAGGAAATACTTCTCAGCCCCAATCATTGCGTCGGCAATTCTGCGCCGCGTGGCGATCATTTTGATCGGAGCACGATGAATCAGTTGGTCGATCTCCAGCCCGCTCTTCGCGTCTCCGCCCGATGTCTCCGTCAGTACGGTTCGCGCGGCTTGTTCTATTCGCGCTGCGGCTTCGCGGGCGAATACCCGGGTGATATCCGTCTGAACCGTAACAGATGGGGCATGGCTTCCTCGCTCTTCTATGAGCCTTTGAGTTCGAAGGAGAGCGCTCTCGAATGAGTACACATCCATTACCATGTCAGCGATAAGCCCGAGCACTTCCTGCTCCTCGCGAGCGCGATCACCGTAGGTTCTATTGGCAGCCGCAATCGCGAGAAGAGTTATCTCCTTGGCTGCAGCCAGCATCATCAACTCGTGAGAGAACGCCGCGTTGGCTGCTGACATCTCGAGAGTATCTCCAGTGGTCCGTCCAGCGCTTGTGGCCCTCACGACGGCCTCAAATAGCGGAAGGTCGCCCGCCCTGGCGCGCTTCAGCAATTGACTCGCGATCACGATGCGGTTGATCTCGCTCGTGCCTTCGTATATTCGCGCGATCCGAGCGTCGCGATAGGCGCGCTCCGCGGGGTAGTCTTTCGAGTACCCGTAGCCGCCAAAGATCTGCACCTCTTCGTCGACGACGTACGCCAGCGCCTCGCTTACCCACACCTTGATAATCGAGCACTCAATGGCGTACTGCTCCACCACTTGAAGCACCTGCTGAGGGTCGTTTTTGTCTACCTGTTCCAGCGCTTCATCGATCACTCCAACCGTTCTATAGAGGATCGACTCGCCGACGTACGCTCTGATGGCCATTTCGGCGATCTTCTGTTTGATCAAGCCGAAGTTCGCAATCGGCTGGCCGAACTGGTGTCGCTCTTTGGCGTAGCGGATCGAGTCTCCGAGCGAGAGCTTGATCGTGCCGATCGAGCGCGCCCCCAGCTTCAATCGCCCGATGTTCAGAACGTTGAAAGCGATCTTGTGCCCTCGTCCAATTTCACCCAGGACGTTTTCAACAGGCACTCGGCAGTCCTCGAGCATCAGGGCCGTAGTCGAGGACCCGTCGATTCCCAGCTTCTTCTCTTCGTGCCCGCTAACCAGCCCGGCTCCGCGCTCGACCAGGAATGCCGTGAACTTCTCGCCGTCAACCTTTGCGAACACCGTGAACAGATCGGCGAATCCGCCATTCGTGATCCACATCTTCTGGCCGTTTAGAATGTAGTGGCGCCCGTCTTCGGAAAGCACAGCCCTTGTCTTGGCTGCCAGTGCATCCGATCCCGAGTGCGGCTCTGTCAGCGCATATGCGCCGATCCACTCGCCGCTTGCAAGTCTGGGCAGGTACTTTCGCTTCTGCTCTTCAGTTCCGAAGAAGACTAACGGAAGGGTGCCGATGTTCACATGTGAGCTCTGCGTTCCGGCAAACGAGGATTGCAGGGCGAACTGCTCGCCGACTACGGTTGAGCTGACTTTGTTCAGGCCCAGCCCGCCGTATTTCTCGGGGATGTCGATGCTGAGCAGTCCAAGCTCGCCGGCCTTGAGCATCAGTTCACGATGCACTGAGTAGTCCTTTGCGTAAATGCGGTCCTCCTGGGGAATGACCTCTTTGCGAAGGAACTCCTCGGCGGTGCGGGCGAACATGCGTTGTTCGTCGGTGATCTGTTCTGGCGTGAAGACCTCGTCAGAGGAGCGATCTTCTACCAGGAAACTCCCGCCACCGATTACCCTCGATTGCTGGGGCTGACTTGCCATACTGGCCTCCATGGTTTGTGGTGAAGCTTAGACGATAACATCGGTGAGTCTGCGGGTCTAGTCGCTTGCCGAACAGTCGCTCGCCGAGGAACTCTGTTGCCGCGGAGCGGGATTCACAACGGAAACGCAGAGTTAGCAAAGCAGCGGATACCCCGTTCCCGAGCCTCCGCCGCGGGCGAAACTAAAGATCTCTTCCCTCGAATTCACTTATGCGCCTGCGCATATCGTCGGGCACCCGCATCTTCAGCAGCGTCTTCGGGTCTACACACACGTAGAGTGAAGAGGCTGAATTGACCAACCGCTCCTCACCTTCAGGGTAGATCTCGAAGTCAAAATTGAGGCTGGTGTTTCCGATCTTCGAGATGCGAGCATAAACCTCGAGCACCTCGTCGAACCGCGCGGGCGATTTGAACTCCAGGGTGGTGCGCGCAAGCACCGTATCGACCCCGCTTTCAATCATCGTCTGCCATGTGAAGCCGAGCGCGCGGAAGTATTCAGTCCACGCGACGTCATAATAGACCAGAAAGTTCGCGTTGAAGACGATGGCTTGAAGATCGGTATCTCCAAATCTAACCCTGATCTTGTGATGGAATCTGAAGGCCTCTTTCACGGGGCCGTATCATGACCGAGAGTCAGCACCGAGAGCAAGCCATCGTCGTTCACATTAAACTGACAGGGTCAACTTCGATTGAGATGGATCGCGGGTTGTGGCCTAAAGCCATACAGCGTTCCATCGCCTGGTCGAGCGCCTCCCTGGCACTCTTGCGTCTGCGAGCCTTGATCAGAATCTGAAACCGGTGCTCGCCTTTCAATCTTGCCAAAGGCGCCGGCGCCGGCCCCAGCACTCGAACCGACGAATCGCGACCTGCGTCTCTCAATTCACTTCCAAGCTGGGCGGCCGTTTTCATAGCCCGTTCGTAGTCCTTGTCGCGCACGAGGACATTTATCAACGCGCTGAATGGCGGATACTGCATCGTCCGCCGGAACTCGATCTCATGCCGGTAGAAGCCGTCGTAATCCTGAGCGCGCGCGTTGACCAGCGCGTAGTGCTCAGGATGATAGGTCTGAATGATCACACGGCCTGGAAGTTCGCCGCGGCCCGCTCGACCGGCGACCTGAGTCAGCAATTGGAACGTTCGCTCCGCCGAGCGGAAATCAGGCAGCGATAAACCGAGATCGACTGAGACCACCCCCACCAGCGTGACATTCGGAAAGTCGTGTCCCTTGGCCAGCATCTGGGTTCCCACGAGCAGGTCGATCTCACCAGCCGCGAACTCCATCAACAGATGTTCAAGGGTGCCGCGCCGCCGCGTCGAATCGCGATCGACTCGAGCGATCTTGCGATCGGGGAAAAGCTCCTGCAGCCTGGATTCGAGCTGTTCGGTTCCTTCGCCGATGTAGTAGATATACTGACCCTCGCATGTGTCGCAGGTTCGCGGCACTGGCCGTACGTAGTTGCAATAGTGGCACAGCAAGCTCGAGTTGTGGCGATGATAGGTCAGCGTCACATCACAGTTGGGACAGTGTACGGCCTCTCCGCACGAGCGGCACAACAAGAACGAAGAGAATCCGCGCCGGTTAAGGAGGACCATCGCCTGCTCGCCGCGCTCCAGCGTTTCGGCAAGCGCAGCCTTCAACTCGTCAGAGATCGTCTGCTGCTTCCCATGACGCTTGAAGACCTCACGCATGTCAACTGTCTCGACTTCGGCAAGCGGGCGATTTCCAAAACGGCTCTCGAGCCGGATGTAGACATACTTGTCGGTGCGCGCGTTGTGGAAAGTTTCGAGTGACGGAGTGGCCGAGCCAAGCACGACGACGGCATTTGCGTTCAGGGCGCGAACGATTGCCGTATCGCGGCCATTGTAACGCGGTGTTTCGTCTTGTTTGTAGCTGGCGTCGTGCTCCTCATCAACGACGATGAGGCCCAGGTTTTCAAGTGGAGCAAACACAGCCGAGCGAGTGCCGATCACCACGCGGGCTTCCCCTTCCTTGATCCGTCGCCACTCGTCGGTGCGCTCCCCTTCAGACAGGCTCGAGTGCAGGATGGCGACCGACTCGCCGAAATGTGAACGAAGCCGGCGCGAAAAGACCGGGGTGAGCGCAATCTCTGGCACCAGCATGAGCGCGGTCAGTCCGCGGCGAATCGCTTCACTCATCGCGCGTATGTAGATCTCAGTCTTTCCACTGCCGGTGACGCCGTGCAACAGAAAAGTGGCGTATTGGCGCTCGCCGATCCCGGCAACGATCTGATCGAGCGCTTGTTGCTGTTCGTCATTCAGTGTGATCTCGCGCCCCTGTTGTTCTTCGATGTGTGCCAGCGGATCGCGGCGAACTTCGCGCGCGAAGACCTCGACCAGGCCTCTCTTCTCAAGCGTCCGCACAACCGAAGCCGACACGTGAGCATTCTCAAGTAGCTCACTGAATGCAACTGCCTCGTTTTCGCTGGCGAGGAGGTCCAGGACCTTCTGCTGCCCGTCGCTAAGCGGCTTCTGCGCTGGTCGCGTCCGAGACGCCTCTTCTTCGACACCTGGCTGCACCCCGACGGCGGGTTGCGGGGTGACGACGTCGGCTCGCTCCTCGCTCAAACGAACCGCGTTTTGAAGCTTTGGTTTCAGCCTGCTCTCTCCAGCGCGCCGCAACACGGTTATCAAGCCCTCGCGTTTCAGTTCGCGAATGATGGCCGCGCCGGGCTTTGCCATGTGACGTTCGAGATCGCGTGAACTCAACGAGGTAACGCCGGCCAACAGATGAAGCACCTGTCGTTTTGATTCTGCGCGAGCGGAGCCGGTGGACGCTCGAGCAAGCTCAAAGCGCCCGGCGGCTGTAATAGCCAGCACCTGTTCATCGGTTACCGTCGCTCCAGCCGGCAGAGCCGTTCTCAAACACTCTCCCCAGGGCGCGTAATAATAGTCCGCCATCCACCGGGTAAGCTCGAGAATGTCCGACGCGATGACCGGCGACTCATCCACGAGTTCATCGACGTTCTTGATTTCGGACTCGGCGACGTTGCCGCCCGGTTGTTCGTCCAGCGCGACGATGAATCCGGTGACCAACCTCTTGCCGAATGGGACAATCACTCGAGAGCCTACGAGGGCGCGCGCGGCCATTTCAGGAGGCAGGCGATAAGAGAAGGTGTGGTGGACGAAGACTGGAACGGCGACCTCGGCGAACATCGGTAATCATGGTACACGAACTCGCAAGGGACAGGAACCTGCCGGAGACGAGACCGACTATTTGTTATGCTGTGCGAGGCGGGGGGCGGGCTGCTATATTGCTCTCCTATGGAACAGCCCCAAACCGAGCCTCCTTTCAAGCCTCTCATTCACGTCGCGCGGCCGACAACGATCATTGATGCGCCCCGATTGTCCAGGCTGCTGCAGGTGTCTCTTACGATCGCCAGCGAGACATTTCAGCACACCGGGAGCTTCAAGTTCCGAGCTGCCTACAACGTCGCGTCGCGGGTGAATCAGCAACACATAATCGCAGCGTCGTCAGGCAACTTTGGGCAGGCGATGGCCTATGCGTGCAAACTGCTTGGCAAATCCTGCACCGTAGTCATGCCCGACACCTCGGCTCAAGTGAAGATAGATGGCGTTCGCGAATATGGAGGCGAGATCGACCTAATAGACGTACGTCAGAAGAGCCGGGCCGCTCGCGTGAGCGAACTAACGAGCGAGAATCCCGGAGCCTATGCCGCAAGTGCGTATGATGACCCGCTGGTGATCGACGGGAATGCGAGTCTGGGTTTGGAGATAGGCACGCTCGGTCGCCACTTCGACTTCATTGTCGCGCCGGTGGGCGGAGGCGGCCTGACCTCGGGGATCATTAAAGGTATTAGGGAGTCGGGTACATCTGTTTCCATAATCGGGGCTGAACCGCTTATGGCTAACGATGCCGCGCGCTCGTTAAGGGCGGGGCACATAGTTGCGAACGAAGCCGAGCCCCAAACTATTGCCGATGGTGCGCGGACGGTCAGCGTGGGACGTCACAACTGGGAAGTTCTCCGCGAGGGGCTATCTGGAATCGTCGAAGTGCCCGAGGCCAGGATTACGGAAGCCGTACGCGCACTGTTTGGGCTCGCGAACCTGAAGGCCGAGCCGACTGGGGCATTGAGCATCGGGGCGGTGCTTGCAGAGCCCGGGTTGTTTCGCGGGCGATCGGTTTGTTGTGTAGTGAGCGGGGGAAATGTCGACCCTGAGGTCTACAGGACAATTCTGGCAGGCTAGCGATGTCTCTTCGCGGAATAGAGCAAGGCTCGATGGGTTACGAGCGCCATCGAGCCTCTGCATTAGCAACAACCCGCCATAGACATAATGCCCGGCGCGGCTGAAAGCTGCGGCGCAACCCGAAGCTGTCCTGCGCGCAGTTCGGTGTTGCGGCTTTCTGCCTGCCACGTCGAGATTTTGGCCACTACTGTGAATTAAAGTGCCGGACTAAGTTGCCAGTCTTTCAAGAGCGAATCAGAAGATCCGGCGTCTTTCGGTTCGATTCTTATACAGCCAAATGCCCGTCGCTGCTGCGCCGCCAGCCAGGGCGCCAATGACCGCACCCTTCTTACCTTTGACTATTCCCCCGGTCGCAGCTCCGGCCCCTGCGCCAATACCGATGACGGTAGCGGCGCCGGCCGGCCCCTCCATCCACCTGTGTTTGTAGCTGTAGTTCAGTATTCCGGGGCCGTCAAACAGATTGAGTCCGGCGTCGCCCAACCTGATACCGTTTTTACCTCGCCTCAGCAACCCGCTGGCGTCGCAGTTGCCTCGACCATTCTGCGCCAGGGTGGCCATGGGCATTGCCAGCACGAGGAGGGCAAGTATTACGAGGGCGGTACCTATCTTCCTTCTCATTTGTTAGCTTCCTCCGAAGTAATTGATGGAGCGGTTCGTGTGAGGCTGTGCCAGTGCAGGCTCAGCAAGGGGGTGATGCAGGGGCGGCACTCGTGCGTTGCCTGCGGCCTGGTAAAATTCTTTTTTTCTGATTTAACTCCGTTGCGTGACCTTGATCAGGGTCGAGGAGGCCCAGCTAACTACTCCAACTCAAGGGCATGTGGCTTTGAAAGGAAGCTACGCCGGGTTGTCGAGGCGCTCCGCTAGTTCGAGCGAGCAGTCACTTGAATTGGCCGAGGCGCTTGAGAAGCTTGTAGATATCGAGAGCGGTACCGATTAATCCAAGGATCAGGCCGACCAAAAACCATAGGGGCTGCGTGCCATAGTGCTCATCGACATACGAGCCGACCAAAGCGGGCACTGCTATCATCCACGGAATGCCCAGCGCAAGCCCTACCAACCCAACTGCCTTGCGCCAGCCTACTCCGCCATCCTGGTTGTCATCATCCCCGGCCATTACTTCATCGCGGCGGGGCTGGGGCCGGACGTCGCGCAGGAGCAGGGGCCGACGGAGTCTCAGTTCCCTTCACAGCCTTCTGCTCCACGGTGATGCCTTCTGAGCTTGCCGCCTTCTGCGTCAGTCCTATTATTCGTTGAGGGAAGATCCCCACCAGAATAATGAACAGAGCCGCAATCCCGAGCACAACCTGAAGCGAAGGCGCGAGCTTGACCGGCTGCGTCTCGGTCTCAGGTTTGATGTACATCGCCACGACGAATCGAAGGTAGTAGAAGAGAGACACGACGGTCATCACCGACGCCAGAATCGCCAGCCGAATGAGCCAGGGATTTCCAGTCTCCACTAGGCCCATGAAAAGCCAAAGCTTGCCTATGAATCCGGCTGTCGGCGGGATGCCTCCGAGTGACAGCAGGAAGATCGTCATCATCACCGTGAGCCACGGCGCTTTGCCCATCAACCCGTTGAAGTCATCCATGCGATCGCCCGCGATCCCGCGCCGACGCAACGCAATGATGCAGCCGAAGACCCCGAGGTTCATCACAGTGTAAACGAAGAGATAGATAATGAATCCGGTGTAGCCGGTCTGATTCCCCGCGACAAGTCCGAGCAGCGTGAAGCCGGCATGGGAAATGGACGAGTAAGCAAGAAGTCGCTTCGTATTCTGTTGAGTCAGCGCGCCCAGACTTCCCCATACTATCGTTATGGCTGCCGCTATGCCCAGCAGCAGGGCCCATCCCGGCAGCGAGGCAATGTTGTTCGCGGGGTCCCCGGCCATCGTGCTGCGCAAGCCCGGCAGGCCGTAGAGAAACAGCCGGCCGAACATGGCGAAGCTCGCAGCCTTCACGCCGACCGACATGAAAGCGGTTATCGAAGTCGGCGCGCCTTCATAAGCGTCCGGCGCCCACATGTGAAATGGAACTACCGCGACTTTGAAGAACATCCCTGCCGCCATCAGGATCACCGACATCAGCAAAAGATATCTCTGATCGATGAAGATCGTTCCGCTGCTTGCCTCAAGCGTTTGAAGCGCGATTACCTTCGGAAGTGCAGCCGCAATGCTTGCCAGGTTGGTTGTGCCGGTCAGCCCATAGATCATCGAAATGCCATAGAGCAACACGCCGGAGGAAAACGCGCCGAGGAGAAAGTACTTCATCGACGCTTCGTTCGATCGCTTGTCTCGCTTGAAGAACCCAACCAGAATGTAGACCGATATCGCCATCAGTTCGAGTGAGATGAACAAAGACAGCAGATCGATTCCGGAAGCCATGAACATCATGCCGACAACAGCGAATAGAATCAGTGCATAGTACTCGCCTCGCTGCTCGTCTTCTATGTCGAGGTACTTGATCGAGAGTAGTATCGAGAGGCCCGCGCCGATCAGGAAGATCAGTTTGAAGACGACGGCATAGCTGTCGATGACTATCATATCGAAGAAGCCGGTGCGCGCGGTGAGCGAACTGCCGCCGGCCGCGAAATAGAGCATGCCGAGCGATACAATCGCAAAGCCGACGCCGGCCAGGCTCAGCCAGGCGACGATGCGCTTGCGGTCCCGGGGCAGCATCACGTCGAGCACCAACGCCGCACATGCGAACAGCGTCAGTATGACTTCGGGCATGATGAGCTGTCCGGTCTGGCGGGCGATCAGTTGGAAATCGGTGCTTGCTTGCATATGGTTGGTTTATAGTTTCGCGTTTCGGGTTTCGGGTTTTTGGTCCTGCTTTTTCGAGGTCTCGGTCATTCGACAATAAACCCGAAACCCGAAACCAGAAACCGTCCTTATTTTTCTTGTGCGACTTCAGCGCTCGTCGCCGGCTTGTCGCTTGCAACCTTAGCCGGTTCGACAGCCGTCCCTTTGAAGTAATCCGGCTGCACCTGCGCGACCACCGCATTCGTTGCCGGCTCGATGTAGTCCGTCAAAACCGTGGGGTAAATCCCAATCAAGAAGATCAGCACGATCAGCGGAGCGAACTGCCACGCTTCTCGCTTATCCAGATCGGCAAGACCCTCGTTGGCCTTGTTCGTCACCGGCCCGAAGAAAACTCGCTGGTAGAGCCAGAGCATGTAAGCGGCGCCCAGAATTATGCCGAGCGTCGCCAGCGCGGCCCATACGACGTTGGCTTCGAATGCGCCTCTGATGGTCAGGAACTCGCCGATGAAGTTGTTCATCAGCGGAAGCCCAAGCGACGACAATGTCACTATCAGGAATATTGTCGAGAAGGTCGGCATCACATTCGCCAGGCCTCCAAACTCCGCCAGGTCATAAGTGTGCCGCCGCTCGTAGAGTATTCCGGCCAGCATGAACAGGGCGCCGGTCGAGATGCCATGGTTGACCATCTGCAACACCGCGCCATTGATCCCGTTGGGGTTGAGGGCGAACAGTCCCAGCATCACGAAACCCAGGTGTGAAACGGAGGAATAAGCGATCAGCTTCTTGACATCCTTCTGCGCCATCGCCACAAGCGCACCGTAAAGGATGCCGATGATCGCAAGCACGACCATCACCTGGCGAACCCGCGGATGGGTCGCCGCGTCGGGAAACATCGGAAGCGAGAAGCGCATGAAGCCATAGGTTCCCATCTTCAGCAGCACGCCCGCCAGTATCACCGAACCGGCCGTGGGCGCATCGTAGTGTGCGTCCGGCAGCCATGTGTGAAACGGGAACATGGGCACCTTGATGGCAAAGGACAACGCAAACCCCGCGAATAACCAAATAACCAGGGAGGTACCAAGGACCTCTTTGATGTGAGGGCCCATCGCGGTCAGCGCGAGTATGTTGAAAGAACCGCGCTGAACCGTAGATCCACTCCTGTCATCAACCCGCTTCATGGCGTCGAGCGCCATGTTGTACATCGGATTATTGACCTGGCCGGCCTGGTTGGTGGAAAGCTGTTTGGCTGTTGCCTCAACCGCGGCTCGCTGCGAAGTACCCTGAGTCTGGACGACCTCCGGAAAGATAAAGAAGAGCTTCAGCACCGCCAGCAACATCACGACCGAGCCGACGAGCGTGTAGAGAAAGAACTTGATCGCCGAGTAGAGCCGGTTCTTGCCTCCCCAAATCCCGATCAGGAAGTACATCGGCACAAGCATTACTTCCCAGAAAAGGAAGAACAGAAAGAGATCGGCCGATACGAATGCTCCGATCATGCCGCTCTGAAGCAACAGCAGCATGATGTAGTACTCCTTCTCGCGTCCTCTCTCGCGAATGTATGACCAGGAGCAGATCACCGACACTACCCCGAGCAGTGTCGTCAGCATCACCAGCACAAGCGAGAGACCGTCGATGCCAAGTTGATAACGAGCCCCGATCAGCGGGATCCACTCGTGGTTTTCGATAAACTGGAGTCCGCCAAGCACTTTATCGTATCCGTGGCTCCCGCCAAGCCCCGTCATCAGGGGCACTGACGCCAGGAAGCAGATCACGATCCAGACATTCGCGAACCAGCGGATGTTGTCATTCTTGATGCGATTGAAGAACAACAACACAATCGCCCCAAGCGCGGGAAGCCACGTCACCCACGATAGAATGCCGATCCCGAATAATTTCATATAGCCAGAGTCTCCTAGTCGGTCTCAACCAGATGCTGCCCGGGCGGTGGCAGCTCGATGCTTCTCTTAGCGGCGAAAGCCTTTTATCGTCGTCAGGATTGCCGGATAGATGAACAGCAACAGGATCAGGAAAAGCCCTATCGCAAACAGAAGCGCGTAGTTCTGCCACAAACCTGTCTGCACCGCGCGAAAGATGAACGAACTCCAATAGGTGATCTTGGCTGTTGCGTTCACCGCCAGGTCGATCACCCATTTGTCCCACAGGCCCGAGGCTCGCGCCCAGAATCTTGTGAACCATCCCGCTCCATTGACTCCGCCGTCCACTACCTCTTTGTCGACCTGCCAGAGAGCGTTGTTTGCAGCCTTGCCGGCTTCAACGGCCTTTACATCGAGCAGGTAGTCCCAATACCACTTGTTCAAGCTGAGGGTATACAGCGGGCGCAGTTTCGCAGCCCAGATGTCGGCGAGTTCGGTCCGCTTGAGGTACACCAGTCGCCCGAGGAATATTCCGCCTGCCGCAATGGCGAGCGAAAGGAGCATCAGTAAATACTCAGACGCACCGGTCGAGGCATGCGCGGCCTCGCCGTGGGCCGCAGCCTCAGAGGCAGTCGCCGTTGCGTGCTCGCCGGCCGCCACAGCGTGTTCGCCCCCGGCATGAGTCTTGTTTACGTCGACGATGACAGGCTCGAGCCAGCGCTCAAAGATATTGATGTTCGCGCCGCCGGAGAGAGCGTGGGGAATGCCAACGAGTCCGGCAACTACAGAGCAAGCCGCAAGTACCACAAGCGGCAGTGTCATCTTCCCTGGCGATTCGTGCGGTTCGACCGGACCGTGATGCCGCGTGTGGCTCTCGTCTGGCGTCGCGTGCACGTCATGTGCGGGAGCCTCCTTGAAGCGCTCCTTGCCCCAGAATGTCAACGCCATCAATCGCGTCATGTAGAATGCGGTCATTCCAGCGGTGACGAACCCAACGAACCAAAAGACTTTTCCGTTGAATAAGCCGGTAGAAAAGGTCTTCCACAGAATTTCGTCCTTGGAAAAGAAGCCCGCGAACGGAATGATGCCGCAAATGGCAAGCCATCCCATCAACATGGTCTTGTAGGTGACGGGCAAGTACTTAGCCAGGCCGCCCATTCGAGGCATCTCCTGTTCGTGGTGCATGCCGTGAATTACCGAGCCGGCACCCAGGAAGAGCAGAGCCTTGAAGAACGCATGCGTGAAGACGTGAAAGATCGCTCCGATGAATGCGCCGACACCCGCACCCATGAACATATAGCCGAGCTGCGATACGGTGGAATAGGCGAGGACCTTCTTGATATCGGTCTGAGTGATTCCTATCGTTGCCGCCACGAATGCGGTGAGGCACCCAACCAGGGCGACTACAAACATCATCGTGACGGACCGCTGAAAGATGAAGTTGGTGCGGGTCAGCATGAACACACCCGCGGTAACCATCGTGGCGGCGTGGATCAGCGCCGACACCGGCGTCGGTCCGGCCATCGCGTCGGGCAACCAGATGTACAAAGGGATCTGCGCGCTCTTGCCGGTTGCTCCGATAAACAGGCCGAGCGCCAGCCACGACATCAGTCCAAAGGTCCAGAGCTGCTCCTGCCCATATGCTTCGGCCATTGCCGGCAGTTGGCTGAACTGCAGAGTCCCGAACGTCGCGAACACTCCCATGATCGCCAGTGCAAATCCGAAGTCGCCGATTCGATTGACGACGAAGGCTTTCTTGGCCGCATCTCCGGCTTCGCGCCTGTCAAAGTAATAGCCGATCAGCAGGTACGAGCAGAGGCCGACCCCCTCCCAGCCGATGAACATGATCATGAAGTTCGATCCCATCACCAGCAACAACATCATGAACATGAATAGATTGAGGTAGGAGAAGAATCGATAGTACCCGGTATCGCCGTGCATGTACCCGGTGGCGAACACATGTATCCAGAAGCCGACGAAGGTGACGATGAACATCATCACCAGCGAGAGCTGGTCGATCTGGTAGCTCCACTCGATATTGAATGTCGAAAGCCCGCCGGCCTTCTGTCCAACCGAGTTGTGGGCGGCGCCTCCTGGAAGCCAAACGAACGACTGTGGGAATCCGGCCGGCTGCCCCGTATCCGGATCGAGACTGGTGACGAAAGGCTTGTTTTCATTTTTCTCTGCGTAATGCCATCCGTACTCGTAGAACGCTCCAATCGTCAATACCAGAGAGACCAGTATCACCCCGCAACCGATGATCGAGACAGTGCGCTCGCTGAGCCGGAGCTTGCGTCCGAGTAAAAAGTTGAAGAGGAACCCAAGCAGCGGAAAGAGCGGGATGAGCCAGACGAGTTTAAGCATAAGTTCTCTTCACAATCGGGTAATGCGTTACTCGTGATGCGATGCGTGATGCGCGATGCGTGATGCGTGATCCGTGAATCGCAAACCGTCGTGCTCCTGTAGAAGATTCACGCATCACGAATCACGCATCACTCCCTTCTACCACTTCAAGAGATCTATCTCGTCTACGGCAACCGTCTCGCGATTGCGGAACATCGAGATGACGATGCCCAGGCCGACCGCGGCTTCGGCTGCTGCAACCACAATGATGAAGATCGTGAAGACCGGCCCGGATATCGGGTTCACCAGGAGCCCGGGTTTGGCCTCCAGGGCAGACTGATTGATCTGGAGATAACGAGAGAAGGCTATCAGATTGATATTGACCGCGTTCAGTATGAGCTCGATTGACATGAAAATAATGATGATATTCCGTCGCGATAACACTCCTGCCACACCCACGACAAACAGCAGGAAGCTGAGCATCATGAAATTTACCAGGGTAGGCTCGAAGCGATTAAAGAAGAGCGGGTCGGCGGCCAGTCCCCGCCGGATGACAAACCCCAATACGGCGAGAATGAGAATGGGTATTCCGATATTAACGATTTTGCGGAGCGACAAGCGAGAGCCCTCCCGAGTCATTGATATGTTCTGCGAGGAAACCGAATTGGTGCATGATCTTCAGTCGTCCTGTCCAAACTCCAGGCAGTCAGTCGTACAGCTTTTCCTGTTTGCTCCCACGCGCCAGCAACACCGCGCCGACGAGGGCTACCAACAGCAACAGCGACGCAATCTCGAACGGCAGAGCCGCCTGCCGGTAGAGGCCCTCGCCGACGTTCTGCGTATCCTTTGATATGAATCCCGAGCCGGAAGCGCTGGCCTCGCCCTTATCCGCAGACTGTGCCTGAGAAGTATCTGACGGCCGAAACGCCTGCTGCGCAGGGCTCATCGCGAAATAAAAGGAGACGGCCAGAAAGAGCGCAAGCACGACCGCCGGCCAGGTCTGGCCCGTGTATAGTTTCACTCGCGCTTCCTCTTCTGCCCGTGTTTGCACGAGCATGATCACAAACAGGAACAACACCATCACGCCGCCGACATAGACCAGTATCTGTACGCCCGCCACAAATTCTGCACGCAATAGAATGAACAGCAGCGCTACGTTGACCAACGCGGCAATCAGGAAGAGAGCGGAGTGCACGGCAAGCCGGGCAGTCACCACGAACACTCCCATTATGAGAGTCATGAAGGCCAGCACATAGAAGAGCACCGCTTCCCAGCCGTGTAGTTGCATTACTTTGTCCTTTGTCATTGGTTACTTGTCACTTGCACCATTTCACGGGGGCAAGTGACCAATGACTAATGACCAGACTACTTCTTGTAACGGACGTAATTGATGCCCTTCTCGAGCATCTCGCGGTCCCAGCGAAATCCGGATCGGTGATACACAGCAAGCTCGAAACTCTGCGTCAACTCGAGGCAGTCCGTTGGGCAGGCTTCTACGCAAAGGTTGCAGAACATACAGCGCGACGTGTCAAAGATGAATGTCGTGAGCACCTTCTTCTTGTTTACCTTTTCTCCGTCCCGCACTTCGCGGCGTATGGAACCTACATCGATGCAGTCGACCGGGCAGGCCAGTGCGCACAGGTCGCAAGCGATGCAAAGCGTTCCGCCGGTCTCGGGATCAAGGTTCAAACGCGGCGCCCCTCGGAACCTTTCAGAAACGCGGGCCGCCTCGAGGGGGTACTGCTCGGTGTAGATAGCCTGAAGCGGATTACCGCCGTCGCGAGCTTCAAACAAAGCGCGCCTGTTGTAATTGAACGTCAATGCGAGTCCCTTGATCAGATCTAACAAGAAGAGTCGCTTTATCATCTGGCCGAGGGTTCGCTTCTGTTTTGCTGCTGACATGTATTCACCTGGAGAATCCGGAATCGATTATCGATTATCAGTATAGCATCCCACTCTACTCCGCGGGCTGCGGCTCGGGCCGCTTATCCAAACGCTCGCGCCGGAGCTGAATCTGCAGCTGCCTCTGCTCGTGTAGATTAAAGTCACGAGAGCGTCTATTGATCGCCGCGAGAAGGGACCACACGATAGGTATCGTTATCGCGAAGCCTGTGACGATAAAGTAGGCTTTGCCGGCTGTGGTCGGAACCAACCGCGAGAGTTCCGTGGTCGTCGTCATCAGATTGTTAAATAGTCCACCCTTGCCCTTCGGCAGGGCGATCACGTACCAGATGCCGGTCAACACTATGTTGGCGAGTCCAGCCGGTATCATCCACTTCCACCCCAACTCCATCAACTGGTCATATCTATATCGCGGCCACGTCCAGCGGAACCACATGTAGGCATAGATCAACCCGAACACCTTCGCCGCGAATACCACAACGCTCGCCAGCACAAACACAGTCTGGTTCTTTATCGAGTCGAGCCAGGGGAAGTACCACCCGCCAAGAAAGAGAGTTACCGCGACTGCTGAGGTGACGATCATCGCGGTATATTCGGCCATGAAGAAGAGCGCCCAGCGGAAGCCGGAATACTCGGTATGATAACCCGCCACCAGTTCAGACTCCGCTTCAGGCAGATCGAAGGGCGCCCGGTTGGTTTCTCCCAACGCGCTGATCAGATAGATCATGAAGCCGAGCGGCTGGACGAAGACGTACCAGATGCCATCGGCTCGTTGCGCCTCGACGATTCCTGACATCGACAATGTCTTTGCGAACATCAAAGCCCCGATGATCGAAAGACCCATTCCGACTTCATAGCTCACCATTTGCGCGGACGAACGCAACGCCCCAAGCAGGGCGTACTTCGAGTTCGACGACCAGCCCGCCAGCACCAGCCCAAGCACGCTGACCGAGGAGACGCTCAGCACAAAAAGGAGTCCTATGTTGATATTGGAAATCGTCGCCCACGCGGCGCCCCACGGAACGACGGAGAGCACCACAAGACTTGCGACCACCGAGATGATCGGGGCGATCATAAAGACAGCGCGGTCGGCTTTGATCGGAATAATGTCTTCCTTCAACAGCAGCTTGAGTCCATCCGCGGCTGGCTGAAGCAGTCCCCAGGGTCCGACTCGCATAGGACCCAGACGAGCCTGCATGAAGGCCGATACCTTGCGCTCAAGGTAGACCAGATAGGCGACTAGCGTGAGAACGATGAAGAGCACGATCAGAATCTGGATTACCGGCCATATGACGTAGTCGGTCCAGAATTGATCGGGCCGCTGCCAGCTCAACTTCTTAGCGGCCCAGTTCACCAGATCGCGAACCCAGGTGGGCGGCGCC
>DASYSA010000258.1:0-6782 GCA_036003885.1 Blastocatellia bacterium
GTCGAGTATGACACGAAAAACGAGACCTTCAATGAAGGAGGAAGGGACGTGTGGGTGTTCGTTCGCGACAAGGATAAGTGGTTGGCGGTATGGCGAACAATTATTCCAGTGGAGACGAAGTGAATCGTCAGTTGACAGCCTGTATGCAGCGGGTTAATGAGCCTTCATAGAATGCGCCCTGCGCGGGGCTGATTCAAAGCCGATGCGCTCAGATTTCGTTTCAACCCGATAGAGCCTGGCGCCTGCGGCCAATCGGAAATCTTCACCGGACCGAAACGACGCACTGCCTTATCTCTGTAGCGCGCCTATCGCACGGGGGTGGAGCAGGCAACGCTGCGGCGTGATAAAGCATCGAGTTACCGCAACTTGACCCTCACGGGTCCCTGAACTAATATCAATGTTCACCGTGCTCTCAGGTCAATCGGAGGTTTCGAGATGAAAAGAAACATCAACGTCATCTTATCGTCCGCCATCATGGCACTGTTTGCTGTGCAGGCTCTACCGCAAGCGGCCCAGCAGGCCACCATCGAACCCGAGACAAAGGCAAAGATCGTACTCCAGTCTCAACTCAGCTCCAAGCTTAGCGAGGTAGGCGATCCAATCACGGCCGTCCTCTACGAACCCATATACGTCAACGGCCAACTGGTGATGCCACGCGGAACAGAGTTCCGTGGGAGGGTCACGTCGGTGGCGCCGGCAAAGCGCGGAATGAAGGGCGCGCAGATGGGAATCATCTTCGAGCGATTCGCGATGCCCTGGGGCGAGGAGCCGGCGGCGGTCATGCTCACGGCGATCGACGATTGGACCGCGAACGAGAAGCTCAAGGCGGATGACGAAGGCAAAGTAAAGGGCGACCGCAACGGCGGGAAGGCCGCCGAAAATGTCCAACGCGGCGGACAGATCGGAGCTGCCGGCGCTGGAGCCGTGATTCTTGGTGGTGCTGCTGCCGGAGCCGGCCCCGGAGTCTATGCGGCCGGAGCAGGCGCAATCGGGGGAGGATTGCTCGCCGGGCTCCTGCTCACGAAGGGGAAGGAGGTTCGCCTGCAGCCTGGGGCCATCTTTCGAATCAAGTTCACAAAGCCTCTGACACTACCCGTTATTGAAACGCCGGGGTCTTCGCCAAAGCCCATCCTGCAGGACCCGCCGGTCTCCTCGGACTCGAGCAAGAAGCCGCCGCAGTAAGAATGTCGAGAAGACACGGCCTGGCAAAAGGGGGTCGGTGTGATGTGGGAACGCACGAAACGGGTGATCAACTCTTATCTGGAAGAACTGATCGAACGGTCGACTAGCCCGGACAAGCAAGTTCGACAGATTACGCGCGCCGAGATAGCCCGGCTCAATGAGCTGGAGGTGCAGGCGCGCGGCTCAATCAAGCTTCTTGAGAAGGAGCTTGCTGAAGTCGAACTAAAGATGCTCGGTGTCGCCGAGCGCGAGAGAATCACCCGGGAGCGGGGAGATGCTGCTTCCGCTACGACGGCGGGGGATGCACTGATCTCGCTGTCCAAGCAGCGAGATCTGCTGAAGCAGCAGATCGCCGAGGCTAACTCCTCCGCTGAACGCGCGAGAAGCCTGCGTGAAGAGCGGCGTCGAGTCGGGGAAGAGCTTGCCAACGAGACCCATCTGACTGCAATGCGCGAGAACCTCGCCGGCATTCAGACTCCTTTCGATCACACCGACCCCTCGGGCACAATTGACGAGATGCGCGGGAGACTTGGCCTTTCCGGCCTTCCGAGTGTTGATTCTCGTCTTGCAGATGCCGAGCGCGAGTTTGAGGCCGAACGCGCGCACAAAGCGGCGGACGAGCTACTGGCTCGCTATAAGGAGAGTCTGGGCGTCAGCCCGCCGAGTGATGATCAGCAGTCTCAGCGCCCCGTCTCACCTGCTCAACCGCCCCCTCCTCAGCAGACGAATCGGCCAACCCCCGCTGAAGACGAGCCGGTTGAACCAAAGACACTGGGACGCACTGACGGCCCACTCCGCCCGATCGACTGACCACTCTCGTTTTACGTTTTACGTTTTATGTTTTACGTTTTACGTTTCACACGCTAGGCGTTAGAACGTTAAACGAGAGGCGACAAATAGGCGCTCAACACTGGGGATTGGGCGTAAGGGCTATACAGAGAGCAATGACGGCGCGGAACGCGAAACGATAAACGCGGAACGTAAAACTTTTTCTTTCAGGGGCGGGCTGATTCGAGAAACGCTTTTAGCTTCCGTGAGCGCGAGGGGTGCCGAAGTTTGCGAAGCGCTTTGGCTTCGATCTGTCGAATGCGCTCGCGGGTGACTGCGAAGTGCTGGCCCACTTCCTCGAGCGTGTGCTCGCTGCCGTTGGGACCAAGCCCGAATCGCATCTTTATCACTTTCTCCTCGCGCGGCGTGAGCGATTTGAGAACCTCTTCGGTTATCTCGCGCAGGTTCGACGTGATGACCGCATCAGCCGGATTCAGGATCGTCTTGTCCTCGATGAAATCGCCAAGGTGCGAATCCTCTTCCTCGCCGATGGGAGTCTCGAGCGAGATCGGCTCCTGCGCAATCTTGAGCACCTTTCGAACTTTGGACACCGGAATGTCCATCTTCTTGGCGATCTCTTCCGAGCTCGGCTCGCGGCCCAGCTCCTGTACCAGAGAGCGCGAGGTCCGAATGAGCTTGTTGATTGTCTCGATCATGTGAACCGGAATTCGAATTGTGCGGGCCTGGTCCGCGATGGCGCGGGTTATCGCCTGCCGAATCCACCACGTCGCATAGGTTGAGAACTTATAGCCGCGGCGCCACTCAAACTTGTCGACCGCCTTCATCAATCCGATGTTCCCTTCCTGAATCAGATCCAGGAACTGCAGACCGCGGTTGGTGTACTTCTTCGCAATCGAGACGACAAGCCGAAGGTTCGCTTCGATCAGCTCTCTCTTCGCGCGGTTGGCTTCATCTTCGCCGCTGCTGATCGCCGAAAGCGACCGCTCCAATTCGAGGGCCGGAACGTGCCAGCACTCTTCCAGGTCTGCCAACCGCCGTTCGGCGTCCCGCAGATTGCGCTTCAACTCGCGCTCGTCTTCATTCCACTTCTTTTTGTCGACCGAGCGGCGCGCCTTATCAATGGCGGTCTTCGCCTGCCGCGCCTGACCCACGCAGTCTTCAATGATTGCGGTAAGCCTGTCGTGCTGGTGCACGGCCAGATCGAGCGCTCTGGCCTGCATGCTGAGCTCGACTCTCGCGAGCGCGAGCTTCCGACGTATGCGAGGAAGCTTGGGAGATTTCCTCGGCTCCTCTCGCAGCCGGTCGTAGAGCTTGAGCGTCTTCACGTAGTTCTTCTTCAGTTCGGCGATCGCGTCGAGGGTGGAATTCAGATACTCTTCGATGCGTTCCTCGGTTATGCCGTCCTGCTCGCTGAACGTAACGACTTCGCGAATATGCAGTTCGCCGCGACGCAACCGCTCACCTATCTGAATGAGGTCTTCAAGGCATACCGGGCAGCGCGAGATTGCCTTGATCGCTCGGCGGCGTCCCCGTTCTATCCGTCGCGCGATCGATACCTCGCCATCGCGCGTCAGCAGTGGGACGACGGCCATCTCGCGCAAGTAGAGTCTTACCGGATCGTTGGTCTTGTCGAGAGTGCCGGGCGTGAGATCGAGGTCGAGCTCCTCGTCGAGAACATCGTCCACCTTATCGTCAGAATCCCCGATGACCCCGGCAGCCGTCTCAATGAACTTCTCATCCGAATCGGATATCGAGATGCCTTCCGCCCCGATGACGTCGAATATCGCCTCGATCTCATCCGCCGAATTCATGTCAGCCGGAAGAAGTCGGTTGATGTCGTCGTAGGTTAGATACTCTTTCTCCTTCCCTACCTCTAGGAGCTTTTCAACCTCATCATGATACTTCGTGTTTATCTCAGACAATGTCGTGCTCTCCTGTGGGGCTTCTTCAATAGTCCCTGCGAGCTATTGGAATTCGTACCCTCATTAACTAGATCTGTCAAGATACGTTATGAAGGAAATCTCGTTGCGCTCATGGGAGCAGTCCCTGAGGTACCCGTAGTTCGTAAATCAAACTTCAAACAAGCTCACCCAGCCGTTCTTAAGTGGCGGCGAGCGCGAGCCTGCGGTTCTGAATCTCGATCTTCTGTTGATACAACCTCAAAAGGCGATCGGCATCTTGCTCGCGTACGGCCTCGGCAACCTCGATTTGAATCGCGTCGAGCTGTCTCTCCAACTGCTTTCGTCTGAGAGACGCCAGCGCCTCAGTCGCCTCCTTGAATAAGTTGTCGAAGTCCTGGCCCCGCGCCCAGGCCAGATCGCTCATCAGCAGCCTTGGGAGGAGCCCGCGTTCCGACTCGGCTTCTACTCGCTCGCTCAGAGTCTGAAAGTCCGGCTCCAGGCCTTCCCGCTCGATGGTCGCGATCGCAGTGAAGATCGAGGCGGTCGCCAGTTCTCCGTAGTCATCGTCTCTCAAGTTCGGCACGATAGCGCGGCGCACTTCAGCGCTTGCAAGCAACAACTCGAGCAACTGGTGTTCGCCTTTCGTCATTTCCTGGGCGGCGCGCAGCCGCTTTGCGTCCATCGCCGGCTGTCTTGTGGTCGCAACCCGCTTTATCTCTTCCCGAATGACTCTGCTGTCGACTTTCAACCTGTCTGCGATCTGCTCGGCGTAGTCTGCCCGCGCCACCTTGTCTCTCATACGAGCCAGATGGGGCAGGATCGCGTTGATGGCTTCTACCTTGCCCGAGGGCCGCGAGGTGTCGTGGGCGCCGATGGAAACGTCAATAATGTAGTCGATGTAGGGCTGAGTCTTCTTGAAGAGTGCTCTGAACGCAGCCACGCCGTGATTGCGGACGAACTCATCCGGGTCCTCAGCCGTCGGCATCCGCAGGATGTTGACTTTGAACCCTTCCGTTAACAGCATCTCTATGGATCGCATCGTCGCGGCCTGGCCGGCAGAGTCCGGATCGAAGTTGACTACAATTTGCGGCTTCTCCATGTAACGGCGCAATAGTCTAACCTGGCTCTCGGTGAGCGCAGTGCCAAGGCTGCCCACGATATTATGGACGCCTTCCTGATACGGAATGATGCAGTCAAGATAGCCTTCAACCAGAATCGCGAACCCCAGCTTGCGAATCTCGTCCTTGGCAAACCCAAGCCCGAACAGGTTGCGACCCTTGGTATACAAAGCTGTTTCGGGTGAGTTGAGGTACTTCGGTTCGCCTTCGCCCATCACACGTCCGCCGAATGCGATGATGCGCCCTTGCGGATCGGCGATGGGAAAGATCACCCGTCCCCGAAACCTGTCGTACAGTCCTCCTGACTCTTTGAGCCCCGCAAGTCCGCTGCGCTCGACTTCATCAGTCGACGCGCCTCTCTCCTTCAAATAGTCGATCAAGCCATCCCATCGGTTGGGCGCATAGCCGATCCGAAAGAGCCGGCGCGCCTGCTCGGTGATACCGCGCGAGGCCACATAGTCACGCGCGGATTCAGACTCAGGTCCGGCAGCCATCAACTGGGCTTCGAAGAACTCTGCCGCCCACTGGTTCAGCTTCAGGACCGTCTCGCGGTCGCGCTCCACTCTCTTGTGGTCTTCACTCTCCTCGACGACCGGCATCGCCACGCCGCTCTTCTGAGCGACGATGCGCAACGCCTCAGGAAAAGCGCAGCCTTCGATCTGCATAACGAATGTGAAGATGTCCCCCCCCGCGCCGCATCCGAAACAGTTGTAGAGACCTTTTCCCGGGTTGACACTGAACGATGGGGTCTTTTCAGAATGAAAGGGGCAGCAAGCGGTGTAATTCTTCCCGGTCTTCTTGAGACTCACATAGTCAGATACCAGCCGAACGATGTCGGCCTGACTTCTCACCTCTTCTGTGAAGGCCTGCGGAATGCGCATCACCCTGTCCAATCTGGCTCGTTTGTTCTGAGGAGCATCCGCGTGTCGGGAGCTAGAGAATTTTTAGCAGTAAAGCCCGAATCGCGCAAGATCCTTTTACGTTTTAAGTCTTACGTTTTAGGTTTTACGTTTTTACGGCTATCATTTTGTTTACTGGAAACGACCAACCCAAAACGTAAAACGCTAAACGTTAAACGCTAAACGCCTACTTTCTCAGCACGGCAATCGTCGCTCCCGCCCCACCCTGATTGGCCGGCGCTGCCTGGAAGCTGTGAATGTGAGGATGCCCGGCCAGCAGATCGGCGACGGCGCGGCGAAGCGCTCCCTTCCCGTGACCATGCACAATGCGCACGCTCTCGACTCCAGCCATGTATGCCGCGTCGAGAAACTTGTCGACTCTGTCCGTCGCTTCATCGACCGTCGAGCCGATCACGTTGATCTCAGAATTGAAGTTCTCATCGATACTGACTGCGGCGCTGACTCCACTTGGCAGTGCCGCAGCGCGTTTCGAGGCAAGTGGCGCGGCCGCCTGTACCAGTTCCAACTCCTCACGTCTGGCTCTGAAACGCAAGGAGCCGACCAGCACCGTGAATGAGTTGTCGTTGATCGATTCGACAATTCCCTCCCGGTTGAGAGTCCTGATCAGCACACGATCTCGTTCCCTTATTTCAGCAATCGTGTCGGCAAAGGCCCTGTCGGCCTGCTCTGAATCTTCATGGCTGCCTTCAACGACCCGAGACGGTCCCGAATCTACACGGGAGGTCTGCCCCACTGCAATGGCGCTCGAGGCAGGCGCGTCTTCGACATGCTTCCGCAATCGAACCGCTGCTGAACGACGTAGCTCGGCGGTTCGCACCTCTGTCTCTTTCTTGAGGCGTGACGCGGCAACCCGGTCCTTCACCGTGTTGACG
>DASYSA010000259.1:0-21436 GCA_036003885.1 Blastocatellia bacterium
CGGCGTCTCTCCGGCCGAACTGGGAGAGACCGTCCAGACTCGAGGCGGATACGCGCTGATGAGTCAGGTGAAGACCGATCACCCGGTCTTCAGTCTGTTTGCTCGAAGCGGGCGTCTCACCTCGACGCGAGTCTACGCCTACCATCGTACGATTCCAGGCGAGAAGGCTTCGGTGGTTGCGGCGCTCGACGACGGGAGCGCGATCATCGTCGAAGGAACGGCGGGCAGTGGTAAAGTGTTGCTCATTAGCACAACGTTCGACACAGCCTGGAGCGATCTGCCGCTGACTCCGATGTTCCTGCCCCTGGTCCGCCAGATGCTCGAGTATCTTGGCGGGCGGACCACCTCATCCTGGTACACGATCGGGCAGGTATTCACTGCCCCCGCGGACCCCGACGGCTCACTGCCCGCGGTTCAGACTCCGGCAGGCGGACGAGTCGAGGATCAGCGGACTCCGGCGGGTGAACTGTCGGTTGGAGCGAGCGAGATCGGGTTCTATCACCTGCGCTATCGGGACCGAACTGAGCAGGTCGCCGTCAACCTGGATGGGAAAGAGTCAGACTTGTCGAAGCTCAACATCGACGACTTCGTCGCGGCTGTGTCGCCGGATCTCGGGGCGAACACCCAACCCGTAGTTCCCCAGGAGAGGCTGAGTCCGAAGGATATCGAGGCCAGGCAGCGGGTCTGGCTGCCTCTGCTGATCGCATCGCTCGGGTTGTTTTTGGTTGAGGCCGTGCTGGCTCGTCGCATCCGAATTGCAAGGCTGGCCAGGTAGGTCTTGTATGGGCCGCTATACAAACCTGCTCGAGATTGTGGTGCGAAGACTGATTACGCACTATACTCAATCTAATTCAGTGGACACTGGACCAGGAGGAACGCAGCAATGAATCCTCGGCACAGAAGCTATAAGGAACTGATCTCTCACGTTAGGATCCAGCTCAGGACCCGCGCGGTATTGCGAGCAACCGCAATCACAATCGGCACCGCGCTGGGGTCGCTCATCATCGCGGCGGTGGCCGCGAACTATCTGAGCGGGAAGACGACGGCACTCCTCCTTCTTCGCATCTTGCCTATCGTGGCGACCCTTGGTGCCGGATTGCTGTTCATCGGCAGGTCGCTTCGCGTGAAGGCAACCGATGGTCGAATCGCGCTGCTGATAGAAGAGAAGTGCCGGCTTGAAGATCGGCTCATTACAGCCGTCGAGTTTGCCCAGGACACTCGCGACGCGTCTCCTGCCATCGTGGATCGACTCGTCGAAGACGTCGGCGCTCGCTCATCGCATGTGGACGTGCGCCAAATCGTCGATCCGCGTTATGCCTATGCCTATGGGACTGCCTCCGGGGTGCTCCTGCTGGTGTTGTTGGTGATCTTTATCAGTCCTTCGCCCATCTCGGGCGGCATCGCAGCGCTTTATTCGCCGACCGGCGACGCAGTTGTTTCGGCGAATGCGACATTCATCAATGTGAGCCCGGGCACCGCGCGCGTGCCGAGGGGGTCCGATCAAAAGATAAAGGCCGGGCTTCAAGGCTTCGACTCGGGCGTTGCCCAGGTCTTCGTTCGGCGCCTGGACTCGGACAGATGGACCGGCAATCCGATGGAACCGGCAAAGGCCGCTAGCGAATTCCAGTTCCTGATCTTCAACATCCAGGACTCGATCACTTATTACGTCGAGTCCGCCGGCATTCGCTCGCCCGAGTTCACGATGGAGGTCGCTGACCTTCCTTTCGTGAAACAACTCGACCTGCTTTTGGACTTTCCGGCATACACACACCTGCCAAACAAGAAGATTGAGAATGGCGGCGAGGTAGCAGCCCTCAAAGGCACGACGGTGTCGGTGATCGCACACTTGACTGCCGGAGCGAAATCGGCGCGCATCGTAATGAACGACGGGACGAAGATCGATATGGCCGCCGGAGCCGACAACGAGTTCACCGGCCAGTTCAGCGTCAAGAAGAACGGCAGCTATCGAGTCGAGATCACCAGCGAAGGGGGAGAGAGCTACAACGGGTCGAACGAGTACGACATTACAATGCTGGAAGATCATCCTCCGACCGTGTTGATGGACAAGCCGGGCCGCGACACGAAGGTCACCAGTCTTCAGGAGGTCTTCACCCAGGCTCGAGCCGAGGACGACTTCGGCGTCACATCCATCGAACTCTACTATTCGGTGAACGGCGGCGAGGAGAAGCGCGTTCAGTTGCAGGATCTCAAGAGCGATACGGCCAAGACTCTTTCCGGGGCGCATACATTCTTTCTCGAAGAGTACTCGCTGAAGCCGGGCGACTTCATCTCATATTACGCCAAGGCTCGCGACAACGGCGCCGAAGGCGGGCACGAGTCAACAAGCGACATCTACTTCATGGAAGTGCGGCCATTCGACCGGAATTTCCGCCAGGCACAGCAACAAGGCGGAGGCGGGGGCGGTGGAGACCAGGATTCGAGCGCCCTGACGCGACGACAGCGCGAAATCATTGCAGCGACGTTCCGAGTACAGCGCGATCAGGCGCAATACACGCCGCCGGAGAAAGAAGAGAACTTTGATGCGGTCACGTTGAGTCAGGAGAAGCTCAAAGCTGATACTGACGGGCTGGCTGAACGAATCCGGAGGCGACTCGGCGAACAACTCGGTTCCCAGCCCCAGTTCGGGCAACTCGTCGAATGCCTGACTCTGGCTTCGAAGGAGATGGTCGCAGCGGTCGGTGAATTGAAGACGCGGAAGACAAAAGAAGCGCTGTCGCCAGAGCAGCGCGCGCTTCAACAACTGTTGCGTGCCGAAGCGATCTTCCGTGATATTCAAGTTGCCCAGGGAGGCGGGCAAGGCGGCGGCGGCGGCAGTCAGAACGCGCAGGACCTGGCAGATCTTTTCGAGCTTCAACTCGACAAGATGAAGAATCAGTATGAGACCATCCAGCGGCAGCAGCAGTCGGCGCAGGACCAGCAGCAGGATGAGATCGCCAGGCGCCTTCAGGAACTCGCGCGCAGGCAGCAACAAGAGGTCGAGCAGCGCATGCGCAGCCAGCAGCAGGGCGGCGGTGGCGGGGGCGGCCAGTCCCAGCGGAAACAGCAGGAGATGATCGACGAAGCCCGGCAGATGGCCCGCGAACTGGAACGGCTTTCACGCGACCGCAAAGATCCAAAGCTGGAAGAGACAGCGCGGCAGCTTCAACAAGCTGCGGACGAAATGCAGAAGGCGCAGTCCGCCGGGTCGTCGTCTTCACAATCGAATTCTGCTCAGGCGAGCGCCCAGGCGCAACGCGCGCTCCAACGTTTGGAGCAGGCGCGGCGCATGATGGACCAGGCAGGAAAGTCAGGCAATCAACAGAGCTTGCAAAAACTGCGGCAGCAAGCCGAAGACGCACTCAAGCGCCAGGACGACATTTCGCACAAGGTCGACGAGATGGCGCGCGAGTCGCAAAGCGGCGGCGCTACGCAGGAGAAGAAGCAGCAGCTTGGCGAACGCAAGCAGGCACTGGCGGATCAGCTGGGCGGGCTCGAGAAGGATATAGACCAGACGGCGCGAGGGCTCGGCCAGGACAGGCAGCAAGCGAGAGATAAGCTGCAATCGGCCGCGGGCGCCATACGCAATAACCGAATACCGGACCGTATTCGCCAGAACAACCAGTTGATTGAAAACGGCTGGTTCGAACAGGCCCGCGAACGCGAGCGAATCATTCGGGGCAACATAGAAGATGTCTTGAAGAACATTCAAGCCGCGGAGGGCAGCGCTCAGAAAAGCCAGCAGGGCGACAACCTCGAAGACGCTCATAATCGCGCTCGCGAGCTAGCTGACAATCTCGATTCGCTGCGCCGGCGGCTGGAATCGCAGAATGGACAAGACCAGGGCCAGCAGCAGCAAAGCCAGCAGGGGAAAGAGGGCCAGAACGGACAGCAGAGCCAGCAGCAGGGACAACAGGGCCAGAATGGAAAGCAGGGCCAGCAGCAAGGACAACAGGGCCAGAATGGAAAGCAGGGCCAACAGCAAGGACAACAGGGCCAGAATGGAAAGCAGGGTCAGCAGCAGGGACAACAGGGCCAGAATGGAAAGCAGGGTCAGCAAGGGCAACAGGGCCAGAATGGACAACAAGGTCAGCAAGGACAACAGGGCCAGCAATCTGGCGGACAGCAATCTGGCGGACAACAACAAGGCGGTCGGCAGCCTGGCCGCGGACAGCAGGCGAACAACGGCGGTCGCCCTACCGGTGATGTCGATGACGCCAGGCAGGGCGGAGGACCAATGGGAGGTGGCGATCGCCAGCTCGAAAGCGAGATCCGCCAGCGATTGAGCGAAGCAGAAGAGCTTCGACGGCGGCTCCCAAAGAACAGCGAACTGCTGCGCAATCTCGATCGCGCCATCGAACAGTTGCGCAAGATCGATAACAACGTATTCAACGATCCGAACCAGCTGGCTCTGTTGAAGAACGAAGTCATCGACCCGCTGCGACAGCTGGAGCTCGAACTGGCGCGAAGGCTTCAAGCCAAGCTCGGCAACAACGGCCCGGGCGCTTTGAGCGATGGCGATGCTCCTGATCGATATCGCAAGATGATAGAGGACTACTATCGCCGGTTGTCGGTTCGTTCGCCGGACGCCAAACCGTAAAAAACGTTTCTCGTTTTACGTTTCACGTTTTACGTTTGACACTGGACCGTAAAACGTAAACTCAAAACGTAAAACGTAAAACGTAAAACGTAAAACGTAAAACGTAAAACGTAAAACGTAAAACGTAAAACGTAAAACGTAAAACGTAAAACGTAAAACGTAAAACGCTAAACGCTATTCAGAGGTATGATCACACACATGAGTAAGAAAGCGGGAGTTGTACGGCAGCTCATAACCGGGGTGTTTCTGTTCTCACTCCTGGTCGGCTCGTCCGCGAGTCGTCTCGCGCATGCATCGAAGGATCACAAACAGTTTGCGGCGCTGAGCGCGCGGCTTTCAGAACCGGGCGGCTATTTCGATTCCGACAACCTGATCTCAAATGAGACTTCCTACCTGCACGTCATCGACAAATTGCGCGAGATCGGCGTTAGCGGCGGAGTCTACATTGGAGTCGGGCCGGATCAAAGCTTCAACTACATCGTCAAGATCCGCCCCCGCATGGCCATCATGATAGACATTCGCCGCGACAACCTTCTTCAGCACCTGCTGTTCAAAGAGTTGTTCGCCCGCTCCCGCAATCGCATCGAATACCTCTGTCTCTATTTCGGCAAACCCTTTCCGAAAACCAAAGGCTGGGAGCAGCGAGGCCTGAAGGACCTGGTCGATTACATCGACAACACCCCTTCGGACCCGAAACTCTTTGAAAGGACCGTGAAGGATTTTCATGGCGAACTGCAGAAGTTCGGGATCCCACTCTCCAGCTCTGATCTCGAGACCATAGGCCGGATTCAGAGGGCGTTCTACAGCGCCGGCCTCGACATTCGCTACTCGAGTCACCACCGGCCCCCGCGCTCGATCTACCCAACGTATCGCGACCTGCTGCTCGAGCATGATCTGTCAGGGCAGCTCAACAACTATCTCAACTCAGAAGATGAGTTCCAGTTCCTGAAAAGACTGGAGGACCAGGACCTCATTATTCCAGTGGTCGGCGATCTGTCGGGTCCGCAGGCGATGAAGGCGATCGGGAAGTACGTCGCCGAGATCAAGGAACGTGTGTCGGCGTTCTATGTGTCGAATGTGGAGTTCTATCTGCAGCGCCAGGGGACCTTCGATAAGTTCATTGAGAACGTCAAGACGCTGCCCATCGACAATCAGAGTCTGATGATTAGGAGTTACTTCAACTACTACGCCGTCAAACATCCCCAGGCCGAAGGAGACCATTTCAGCACCCAGCTCCTTCAACGGATCTCAGACCTGATCAAGCTGTGCGATACGGGGGGCTGCGAGTCGTACATGGACATTGTGACCAGGGACTCGATCCCACTTAGGTAACAAGTGACAAGTGACCAGTCCGATTTTGAAGCCGAGGGAGAAGTCATCAAGTTGATACACGGCGAGTTGCCGGCCGTACGCTGGACCTGCGGCAAGTGCGGAGAGGACACCTGCACGATCTTCTTCGAGGCAGACATTACTGAGAGATTGGTCGAGTGTGAGACGTGCTGCTCCATCACCCTGGTTCGTAAGGCCGAGTGACATGCGACGTAAAATGGGCCGTACCGTCTTGTGCGCCTCTCTACTTTCCTGTACACAATAAACGCTGAGCGACTTTGACTGACGTGGCGCAGACACGATGAGGTGCGTCGCGCAGGCGACTTGCGCTATTGAGAAAGCGACCCGAATGATTGACGATCGAAGAGAGTTGATAGCAACAGTGCGCGGCAAAGCTAACGGCAGCGAGAAGCCGGCAGCCCTCGTCTTCAATTGTCACATTACCGGACTGGCTGTGGTTCGCTCTCTTGGAGGACGTGGAGTTCCGGTCATCGCGCTCGACCGCGACCCGAATGGCTACGGTCTGCATTCGCGCTATACCACTGTGGCAGGCCGGTGCCCTTACCCGCTGGACGACGAACGCGGGTTCATCGACCTGTTGCTGGAGATTGGAGCGGCCCTCGACAAGAAAGCGGTGCTCTTTCCCTGCCTCGATGAATGGGTCTTTGCCGTCGCGCGCCATCGAAAGCAGCTCGAGGAGTTCTTCAAGCTGCCATTTTCAGATCTTGATACGGTCGAGCGAATACTGGACAAGAATCTCCTTTACAAGAAGTGTGAGGAGCGGGGGATTCCGATTCCAAGGACTTTCTACGTCGGCGAACAGTCGCCCGATCGGATCGCATCGGAAATAGAGTTTCCATGCATCGTGAAACCCGCGCTTCAACGGGAATTCACTAATGAATTCGGAGAGAAGGTCTTTCGTGTCGAAAGTCGCAAAGAGTTTCTGGAGATGTGCGAGCGCGCCGCCCGCCATCCGCTGCTGGCCCAGGAGATCGTCGGCAGCTCCATAGACAGTTTCTACTCGTTGTGCAGCTATATCGGACGGGATGGTCAGGCTAAAGGCGTTTTCGTGGGCAGAAAGCTCGAACAGTATCCGCCCGACTTCGGTACGGCGTGTCTTGTCGATTCACGATGGGTCGAGGAGATAGCCGAACGCGGACTCGAGGTCCTGAATCAGTTCGGCTATCACGGTATCAGCGAGGTCGAATTCATCTACGATGACCGCGACAAGGATTTCAGGCTGCTGGATATCAACACCCGCGTGTGGAAGTGGATCGGGCTTCCAATCCGCGCCGGCATCGATCTGCCGTGGCTCGCTTATGCCGACCAGATCTATGGCGATGTGACGGCGGTGGGCCGGCAACAGGATGGCTTGCGATGGGTCTATTTGAAAGATTACATCGCCCTTCGCACCAAGCGAGGAGGGGCCCCCGATGCGACGTTGACGCGACAGGACTGGCTGGATTTGATCGCCGGCGGCGTTGGTGCTGGGGGAGCGGACAGCAACATCGTTTCGGCCGTTCTGGCAACCGACGATCCCGATCCTTTTGTCAGGATGATTGAGAGTCTGTTTGAGGCGAGCCAATACTACTGTGCCTGTTGACGTACGCATCAGGACCGAGGAGGTTGAGGTGAATAGAGTCCGATATGGTTTCTGGATGCCGATCTTCGGCGGCTGGCTCCGCAACGTCGAAGATGAACAGATGGAAGCCACTTTCTCCTATAACAAACGGCTTGCACAGCGAGCCGAACAGGTCGGGTACGACATCGCGCTCCTGGCAGAGCTGAACCTGAATGACATCAAAGGCGCGACCGCTCCAGTGCTTGAATGCTGGACGACCGCCGCCGCCCTGGCATCGGTAACCGACAAGCTGGAGTTGATGAATGCGATACGTCCGGGCTTTCGGCTGCCGGCCATAACCGCGAAGATGGCAGCCAACATCGATCACATCGCCTCAGGCCGCTTCAGCCTGAACGTGGTCTCGGCGTGGTGGGAACAGGAGATGCGCGAGTATGGCGGCACGTGGGTGGCCCATGGCGAGCGTTATGAACGCACACGCGAGTTTATCCAGGTGATGCAGGGAATGTGGACTGAAGAGGAGTTCAGCTTCGAGGGCAGATACTACAAGGTCGAGAAGGCCCACCTTGAACCAAAACCCGTCAGCAAACCCTGGCCGTCGCTCTACGCGGGCGGTGAATCGGAAGATGCCAAGCAGATGATCACGCGTTACTGTGACGGTTACCTGATGCACGGCGATCCTCCCGAAAATGTCCGGCCGCGGGTTGAGGAGATGGAACGTCGCCGGCGGGATCTCGGGCTGAAGCCTATGGTTTATGGCATTGCGGCCTATGCGATCTGCCGAAACAGCGAGGCAGAAGTGAAGCGCGAGATAGATCGCATTTGCGAGGTCAAGGATTCGGCGGGATACTTTGGCTTCAAGGATTTCACGACTCAGAGTCAGCTCGAACGCGAACTGACGTTGCGCGACTACAGCGTGTCGAATCGGGGGCTGAGAAGCGGGCTCACGGGAACGCCCGAACAGATCGCGGAGCGGATCATCGAGTTTCGACACGCCGGAGTCGAGATATTCTTGATGCAGATGAGTCCGATGATCGAAGAGATGGAGCGGTTTGCTGAAGAGGTGATGCCGCTCGTGAACCAGGGATAGGGAAATTCGAATGTCGAAATTCGAATTTCGAATTGAAGAAATTCGCAATTCGCAATTCGAAATTCCGAGTGAGTTGAACGTGCAAGGACCAGACGAACGCAGCCGAATAACAGCCGAAGCTCGCCGCGTGGTGATCAAGCTCGGCACTGCGATACTCATGCGCGAAGACGGGAGCATCGCGCTCAGCCGCTTCTACTCGTTCATTGAGGCCATTGCAGACCTCAAACGAAAAGGCCTCGAGGTGCTGCTTGTCTCATCCGGCGCGGTTGGTCTGGGCGCGGAACGTCTCGGAGTAGCCGCGCGGCCGCAGTTGCTGCCGCTAAAACAGGCTTGCGCCGCGGTCGGGCAGTCGCGCTTGATGTCGCTGTACTCGGATGCCTTCGAGCGCTTCGGCATACTTACCGCCCAGTTGCTGCTGACCGAGGAGGACTTCTCCAATCGCCAGCGCTACCTCAATCTGCGCGGCACCACGATGAAGCTGCTCGAACTTGGCGTGCTGCCCATCATCAACGAGAATGATCCGGTCTCCGCTGCCGAACTCGAATCGATCGACGCGCCCTCGCACGTCAAGGTCAACTTCGGCGACAACGACAAGCTCTCGGCACTGGTGGCGAGCAAGATCGAAGCCGACCTGCTGGTGATGCTGACCGATGTCGAAGGTCTCTACACGGCCGACCCGAGTCAATCGAGCGAGGCCCAGCTCATTCCAATAGTCGAGGAGATCAGGGGCGAGATCGAGGAGCTTGCGCGCGCAGTGGCTGCCACGCAACAGTCTCGCAAAGGGCGAGGCGGGATAAGGACCAAACTCGAGGCCGCGCGGGTGGCCGTTCACTCGGGATGCGCAACCATCATCGCGGGAGGCAAAACCGAAGGGGTCATCGGGCGTCTCTTCGCGGGCGAGAATCTTGGCACATTGTTCCTGCCTCAGTCGGGTCTGCCCGTTAAACGCCGCTGGATCGCGTTTGCTACCAGCGTCAAGGCGGCTCTGGTCGTAAACGAAGGTGCACAGAGAGCCCTCGCCGAGCGCAAAGCGAGCCTCCTCGCCGCAGGCTTGCTCGAAGTGAGAGGGACCTTCGACCGCGGCGATGTAGTGAGCATACTCGATCAGCAGGAGCGCGAATTCGCGCGCGGCATGGTGAACTACTCGAGCGACGAAGCCCGCAAGATAGCAGGCTTGAGGTCGGACAGAATCGACGAGCTGATCGAGAATCGAAACTACGACGCGTTGATTACTCGCGACAACATAGCGTTTCTTTGATAGGTACGCCTGGGTACGCAGGCTTCCAGCCTGCAGGTACTCGGCCAGGATCACAACTCTCAGGCAAGCAGGCTGGAAGCCTGCGTACGCAGATGGGGACGGATTATGCAGACCACTGCGCCATCGACGAGTTCAACAGCAGTCATCGAAGCCGCGAGGAAGGCGAAGGCCGCTTCGGCTGTGCTGGCGCGCACGACAACAAAAGAGAAGGATCTTGCGCTTATTACAATCGCGCGGTCGCTTCGAGAGAAGGCAGGCGAGATCCTCGCGGCCAACCGGAAAGACCTCGATACCGCGCGGCCTTTCGTTGAAGGCGGGCAGATGGCCGACTCACTCTACCGGCGTCTCAAGCTGGACGAGGCGAAGCTCGCCGATATTATCGCGGGCTTCGAGCAGGTAGCCGCGCTTGAAGATCCGATCGGCAAGGTGACTTATGCGGTCGAGCTCGACGAAGGGCTTCGGCTGTATCGGGTCACTTGCCCGATAGGCGTCGTCGGAGTTGTATTCGAATCTCGACCGGACGCGCTCACGCAGATTGCATCGCTTTGCCTCAAGAGCGGAAACGGCGTGTTGCTAAAAGGGGGCAGGGAAGCCGAGCATTCTAACCGAGCGTTGTTCGAGGTCATTCAATCGGCCGCCGCGAGCGCGGGCCTGCCGCCTGAAGCAATGGTCTTGCTCGAGAGCCGTGAAGACGTAAGATCGATGCTCTCGGCCGAAGGGTTTGTCGATCTGATCATTCCGCGCGGCTCGAATGCCCTGGTGCGCTTCGTTCAGGAGAACACCGCGATCCCGGTGCTCGGACACGCGGAAGGCATCTGTCATATCTACGTGGACCGAGCTGCCGATCTCGCGAAGGCTCTCGCAATAGCCATCGATGCGAAGGTGCAATACCCGGCTGTCTGCAATGCGGTCGAGACGCTCCTCGTGCATCGTGATGTCGCGGCGGTCTTTTTGCCGGATGTGATACGCAGACTTCAGAAACTGGGCGTCGAAGTGAGACTTGATCGACGGGCGATTGAGCAATTCGGCATTGATGGTATTGTGACTGCCACTGAAGAAGACTGGAGCACGGAGTACTGCGACTTGATTCTTTCGATTAAGGTTGTCGACTCCATAGATGAGGCCATCTCGCACATAAACACATATGGGTCACGCCACACCGACGCGATGATAACTGAAGACGCAGCTGCATTCGACAGGTTCTTCGCTGAGGTCGATTCGGCGGGTGTGTACTTGAATGCGTCGACCAGGTTCGCCGACGGCTATCGTTATGGTTTTGGGGCCGAGGTAGGCATAAGCACCGGTAAGCTCCATCCGCGTGGACCGGTCGGGCTCGAGGGCCTGGTGACTTACAAGTACAAGCTGGTGGGTGAAGGCCAGACCGTTACGTCGTATAGCGGAGACAAGGCGCGACGCCTGACGCATAGACCGCTTTAGTCATTTGTCATTGGTCCGTTGTCCGTTGTCAGTTGTGCATCCTGCAAGATCAGCACTCCGCTCGGATTTCGCTAACAGTCTCAGCAACTGACCGCCGACCAGACTGAGATAACTAGCCACAGACAACTAACCAGAGACAACGAACAACCCACAACGGACAACGGACAACGGACCATGGACAACGGCCAAATGACAAATGACAAGTGACAAATCACAACCCACCTGCTATTAAATTACTTACCCCCACTGTCGAACCGATGACGAGGAAAATAGATGGCATTACAACACTTGCCTGAAAATCCGAGGGCGGAAGCGCGGGCATGGAACCTTCAACTCGGCGTCCCCGGGTTTAAGTACGCCGACCTGAATCGGGTGCGCAGGGTCGAAGCGCTCGACCGCGTCTTTTTGGATGAACTTCGCACGGCGGCCCCTCAACTCGCGGAAGACTTCAAGAAATATAGAGACTCGAGCGGCAAGGATCGTCCGAAGCTCCAAGAGTCCGAGTTATTGATCAAGGTCGCGCCCTACGTCGGGACATTCATCGCTCGCCTGTTCCATATCGAGGCTGAGCACCAAGCCCTCTGCCAACGAGTTCGCGACGACCAGGTCGTCTTCAGGTGGAAGCGTAATTTCGTGGAGCGCCAGCTATTCAAGAAGAAGCCTTCGATGGACGATATGGCGAAGATGGATGCGGTCGAGCTTGAGTTTGCCTATCGCGAAGTCGTCGATTCACTCATGCCATATTCCTCCCTCGTCTCAGATCCCGAGCGCGAGCTAGCTGTCGTGTGCACCTCTCTCCAGGAAATGATAGAAAAGCCGAGCGGCCAGGGCGCCGAAGACGCAGCTCGAGCCGATGCCGAAGCAAAGCTTGCAAAGGTCGAAGCCTGGGCCCTTGCCCTCGCATTTCATCCCGCTCTCGAGGGACGGCGGAGGCACATCACCTCCTTCCACATGCCGCACAAGACCGACTACAACGAACTGGTTCCTCGTATTCGCCCCCGTGCCGATCTTCCCGAGTACTTCATGGGCCCGCCCGAGACTCGAAGGCATCGCGACGGATTCAACCTGACCGACTTACGCTACTCGCCGCGTGAGAACCTGCGCGAGAGTCACTACTGTCTCACCTGTCATGAGCGCGGCAAGGACTCGTGCTCGACCGGGCTTCTTAAGAAGGACGGCGCGATCGATCGGAACCCGCTTGGAATCCTGCTCGAGGGCTGCCCACTGGAGGAAAAGATCTCAGAGATGATCGAGCTCTACCGAGACGGCCATCCGATAGGAGCGCTGGCGGTGATCATGATCGACAACCCGATGGTAGCGGGTACTGGCCATCGCATCTGCAACGACTGTATGAAGAGTTGCATCTTCCAGAAACAGGATCCGGTGAACATCCCGCAGATCGAAACCGGGATCCTCACCGAAGTGCTCCGGCTGCCGTACGGTTTCGAAATAGTGTCATTGCTCACCCGGTGGAACCCGATCAATGCGAGGCGTCCATATCCGCTCCGTTACAACGGCAAGAACGTGCTGGTAGTGGGCATGGGGCCTGCCGGCTACACGCTTGCGCAGCATCTGCTGAACGAAGGCTTCGGCGTGGTCGGCATCGAAGGGCTGAAGGTCGAGCCGCTGGCAATTCCGCTTCGCGGGTCGAAGCGCCGCGTGCCGCGGCCGATCCGCGACGTGGAAGACATTGTCGGCCCGCTTTCCGAGCGGCCCACGCTCGGGTTCGGCGGAGTGGCCGAATACGGGATCACAGTGCGCTGGGACAAGAACTTTCTCGACATCAACTATGTGATCCTGATGCGCCGCAAGAAATTCCGCCTGCTGGACGGCGTGCGCTTCGGTGGAACTCTGGGCATCGAGGATGCGTGGAGCCTTGGATTCGACCACATCGCCATAGCCGCGGGCGCCGGGCGGCCCACAATCGTGTCGATGCAGAACAACCTGGCGCGGGGCGTGCGAATGGCTTCCGACTTCCTGATGGCGCTTCAAGGCCAGGGCGCTTATCGAAAGAACTCGCTGACCAATCTGCAGGTCGAACTGCCGGCGGTTGTCATCGGCGGGGGGCTGACTGCGATCGACACCGCCACCGAGCTGCAGGCGTACTATGTGACTCAGGTCGAGAAAGTGCTCGAGCGTTACGAACGCTTGAAGAGACGCATCGGCGAAGATGCGGTATGGGCGCGGCTCGACGAAGAGGAGACCAGGACCGTTCGAACATGGCTGGACCACGGCCGCATGGTGCACGCTGAACGCGCTGCGGCGAAGGCGGCCGGTCGCGAGCCTGACTTCGCGCGACTTGTGCGCTCATGGGGCGGCGTCACCATCGTCTACCGCAAGCGGCTGCAGGATTCTCCCGCGTATCGTCTCAATCACGAAGAGGTGATCAAGTCGCTTGAAGAAGGCATCGGGGTTGCAGAATGCATGAGCCCAGTGGCCAGCCTGCTGGATGGAGACGACCACGTGAATGCTTTGGAATGTACACGCATGTCGCTGGTAGACGGCAAGTGGAAGGACACGGGGGAGAAGGTTATCTTCCCGGCCCGCGCGGTTATGGTGGCCGCGGGCACCAATCCAAACGTCGTCTATGAGAAGGAACACGCCGGTACGTTTGCAATCGATGAGAAGGCGTCGTGTTTTGCAATGCACCGCGTAGTCGAGGGCGCCGACGGGTCCACGCATCTCGAGCCGGTTAAGCCTGGCGAGACCGGCTTCTTCACTTCATACGAGAAGGACGGGCGCTACATCAGTTTTTATGGCGACGCGCATCCGGTCTTCGCGGGCAACGTAGTCAAAGCCATGGCGTCGGCGCTGCACGGGTATCAAGAGATTGTGAAACTGTTTGAGATCGAGATCGCATCCCAGTACCTCGAGGAACAGGCCGAGCGGGAGAATGCCTGGGTACGCTTTGCCGAAGTGCTCGAAGACGGAATGCGGGCGGTCGTCGTGGACGCGATTCGACTGGCCGATCGCATAGTCGAGGTAATTGCGCGGGCGCCGATGGCTGCGCGGAACTTCAGACCCGGACAGTTCTATCGCCTGCAGAACTACGAAGGTACGGCGGAGGTGGTTGAAGGAATCAGGCTGACAATGGAGGGTCTGGCGTTGACGGGGGCCTGGACTGATCCTGCGCGCGGGTTGATCTCGCTGATCGTGCTCGAGATGGGGGGATCATCGCGATTGTGCTCGACGCTGGAGCCTGGTGAAGAGATCGTCCTGATGGGCCCAACCGGTACGCCGACCGAGATACCGGAGGGCGAGACGGTATTGCTGGCAGGCGGGGGGCTCGGAAATGCAGTACTCTTCTCGATTGCCCAGGCAATGAAAGCGGCAGGGAATCGGGTGATCTATTTTGCCGGCTACAAACGACCGAGCGATCTGTTCAAGCGCCGGGCTATTGAAGAGGGTTGCGACACGGTCGTGTGGAGTGTCGACGAAGGTCCAGCCATTTCAACCCATCGCGCGCAGGACCGCACAACCATTGGGAACATCGTGCAGGCTATGGACCGCTATGCGCGGGGCGAGCTTGGAGAGGTTACGATTCGGCTCCAGGATGTTGATCGTTTGGTCGCGATCGGTTCAGATCGGATGATGGACGCAGTGCGGCAGGCGCGCAAGGCTGTGCTAAAAGACGTGCTGCACGAACGAGTAGCCATTGGGTCGATCAATTCCCCGATGCAGTGCATGCTCAAGGAGGTGTGCTCGCAGTGCCTGCAGCGGCAGGTGGATCCGGAGACGGGCCGCGAGTCGCTGGTCTTCAGTTGTTTCAATCAGGATCAGAAGCTGGATAACGTGGACTTTCATTTCCTGGGTCAAAGATTGCGACAGAACTCGGCGGCCGAGAAGCTCACGTCATTCTGGCTGGATCATCTATTTGAGCAGCGCGAGGTGCAGGTGGTGTGAGTGCTCGGCACAAGTTGCCTCGAAGATGAGAGTATCCGGGGGCTCGCGAGTGGGGGAGGCAGATGAAGCTAAGAGTCATTGTTCACGAAGCAGAAGAGGGCGGCTATTGGGCCGAAGTTCCGTCCATTCCGGGTTGCGCCACGCAAGCGGAGAACGTCGAAGAACTGCTCAAGAATCTCGCTGAAGCCGTCGAAGGCTGTTTGTCCGCGGACATTCCGGTGAACCGAGTGACCGGGCACGACCGGATACTGGAAATCGCTCTATGAGATCGGTATCGGGCAAAGTACTCGCGAAGGCGCTCGAGAGGCATGGCTGGCTACTGCTTCTCGTTCAAGGTAGTCACCACATCTATGACAAGTGTGGTGGCAACGCCCGCATGTCAGTGCCGGTTGATGCCGACAAACCTCTCAAAATCGAGCTGTTAAAACACCTGATGAAGTTAGGCGGCGTTTCGGAGTACGATCTCTGAGCGGCCTGGTCACAACCTCGAAAAGTATGCATCGCCTGCACAAGCGCGGCACAGCGTGCGTCCCTCTCGAAGCACTTCGCGCCGGTCGTTGATTCCTTCCAGGCATTCTTCGCAGAATACCCTTGAAACTGGCCGCCCCGGCTGATCCTGTTCGGGGACCTGCACTGCGACACGTTCAATTTTGAAGAGTTCCTCGTCGGAAAGGGACTTGTATGCCTGAAGCTGCCGCTGGTACTTATTCTCGATCTCCGCAAAGCAGCGGTCGGCGGCTTCACGCGACGAATCGAGGGCGACGACCCTGATGGCCTCGGCTGTCTTCGTGTTGAGAAACGTCGCCGCGAGCTTGCCGTAGTCGTAGTACTTCAACGTGCGCTTGCCCAGTCTGCATCCCGTTACCGTGTTGATTGCGTCTGCAGCACAGCGATCTATCTCGACGAAGACCAGGATGCTCTTCTTATCAGCGCCGCGCGGATCTTCGATGCCGATCATGCGACAGCCCAGCAAGGCCATTCTTACCCCCAGCACTTGCCCGGCGCACATATGCCCGTGATTTTGTTCGGCACGAGTAAGAAGCTCTTCAATCGTTTCCATAAACAAATCGCCTGGTGCGGTGATTATAGTCGTGGATACGGCCGGACTCAAACACTCAGTTCTAATGGTGGCCCCGCCCTTCTTGTGAGCGCTGTCCTGGTGGTTTGACCGTCCCTGAAGAGGCCAAGTAGAGTAGGCGTTTTAGCGTCAATGACCCGAACGCTAAAGAAGAGCCAATTAATGTTTAATAGAAGAATGGCGAGGAGTTTTCCATTGAACAAGGAGGAGAGAGAATGACAAAGCGGCAAGGCTACACCTTGAAGAGCCTGGTCTCATTGATTGTATTCCTGATGCTGGGTCCTTCAATTGGGATTGGACAGGAGAAAGCTCCGGCCCGGCCGGAGATGGTCATGTACTATCTGACGCTGCTGTCGCGCGGGCCGAAGTGGACACCCGAGCAAACCCCTGACACCGAACGCATTCAGGCAGAGCATATGAAGCACATCCAGAAGATGGCGGGTGATGGAAAACTGGTTGCTGCGGGTCCGATCACAGATGGCGGCCCGCTGCGGGGCATATTCATTTTTGGGGTGCCTTCGCTCGAGGAGGCGAAGGCGCTTGCCGAAGGGGATCCCGCCGTTAAGGCGGGGCGTCTTGCGGTCGAGGTACATCCGTGGATGTCTCAAAAGGGGATCGGGGCCAGGAATGCGGCCGCAGTGAAGGCGAACCCACAAACGAATTTCGAGATGACCACTTATCAGTTAGGCCTGGCGCATCGCGGGCCGAAGGCGACGACCGAGTCAACGCCCGAATCAATACAGCTGCAGGCTGATCACCTTGCGAACATCTTTAAGATGCTCGGCTCGGGTAAACTAGGGGCGGCGGGGCCCTGTCTGGACGGCGGAAATCTGAGCGGCGTTTTTGTTTTTCAGGTCGGTTCTATAGAGGAAGCGAAAGCTCTGGCCGATGCCGACCCGTTTGTGAAGGCGGGGATTCTGGTGGTTGAGCTTCACTCGTGGATGGCTGCCAAGGGAACGCTTCCGTAGCGGAAATGAGTCACCGCTGGCAACTGACCACCTTCGCTAAGGCCGCTTGAAGGGTATCTTGATCTTCCCGGGAAGGTTACTCGGAATATCATTCAGCACTCTTCGCACGTCCGCCGGCAAATAGTTTTCCATGCGACTGGTCAGGCCCGCATTAGCAAGAGTCTTTAATGCCAGTTTCAAAGTGGGGTCCATCTCTCGGGCTTCCAGCCCATATCCGGCACCGGCTTTTTTGTACTGCTCACCCTCAGAGCCGCCAACCTGCTGCCCCTTTTCCGTGTACAGGGCGGAGAGGGCGAGTTGATTGCCGGCCATCTCTCCGCTGTCGCTGGTCTCGCCGCGATAGCCCTCCGCCTGATGATACTCTGCGACGGCCGAGTCCGAATCGCCCGAAGAGTGATAGCAATAGGCCAGCTCGCGATGCGCTTCGTAGTAGCCCGGTCTCAGCTCGAGGGCCTTTTTCAGTTGAGGCACGGCCTGCTCATATTGTTTCAAGAGCCTGTAGGTGTAGCCGACGCCGAAGTACGCTTCTGCGTCTTCAGGGGCTATAGTAGACGCGCGGACGAATGACGACAGCGCTTTTGCTCGGTCGGCTTCCTCCAGAACATAGGCATATCCGAGAGCGAGCTGTGCATCCTCGAGAGACGCGGCTTTCTGGGCGGCAGTCTCCGCGGCGCGCACCGCCTCTTTGCGCGCGTCCTTCTGCTTGATAGCCTTGTCGGGCCTCGGGTTGACCGACACATCTTGCTTTTCATCTATCTGCGCCCAGGCGCTCAATGAGCGCGAATAGCGGGCGAGCACGCCGGCGTTATTGGGGAGTCGTTGCACGGCCTGGGACAGGAGGTCCACCGAGTCACGGTAGCGCCCACCATGAGTGTAAGCGTTGCCAAGCCGCTGATAGCTTGCCACCGAAGTCGGGTCCTCCTGAAGCGCCATTTCATAGGCCACAATGGCCTGCGGCCAGAGCCCCTGAGATTCGAATCGAAGACCCTTGTCGTAGTTGGCATTGCCCTTTGGCGGACTGAGGGTCAGAGTGAACTCCTGCTGATAACCGGCGAGCAGGTCTATCTTCAGTTCGACCGGCTGAAAGTCTGCCATCTCAGCGCGCACGGTGTATTGCCCGGGAGGAAGTTCCTTCGTGAGCGGGCCTTGTCCCTGAGACTCGCCGTTAATCTTCAACGCCGCCCCTTCCGGCGAGGTGAGCAGCAGCAGCGTCCCAGTGTTCAGCGGGCTCGCCGGTTTGCCTGCGGCGGGAGTGATCCGCACGATAGCCATTGGTCCTTTTACCTGGGAAGCTACCATCATCGGCGTCTGTTCTACAGGAAACTTTGCTTGCTGTTTGAATTCCTCTCCCCACCGGCGCACATTGTCTCGGAGATAGGCCGCCAGTTGTCCGGCGTCCACCACACCTTCGGGCGGGCCTGCCAATTCTCGAATGCCGCGAAGAATGTAGTACGTGAAGACCCCGTGCTTGAGGTTTGGATCTTCGTAGGCGCGCTCGCCGACCTGGCATGAGTAGAAGATGACCTGCGTCGGTGCGTCGGAGGCTGTCGAAGCTATGGTCTCTGATTGGCTGCGCTTAACCACAAGTCCCCGGGCCATCACGTCGGTCATCGTATTTCCCTTAATGCCGCGGCCAGGAAAGGGGTCCTCGCGACACGCGTCCACGAAGATGGTGAACTGTGATGCCTTCAACGCACCGAGCTTTGCTGAAAGCTCTTCCAGATCGAGACCGGTTCGCTCGAGTGACTCTTTTGATTGAGCGTCCACATCAGCAGGCAAAAAGTAACTGTGGGCTTGTGTTCCAAGGCCGCGAACGATTCCGTGGCCTCCCAGAAATACTATGACTTGATGGCCTGCTTGCACGCGCGGGCCCAGGTACTGATCGATGGCGGTAAGAATGTTCTGTTTCGTTGCCTTCAGTTCTCCAGCTCCGCTATCGGTCAAAAGCCGGATGTGGTCTTCGCGGAACCCCGCCGCTGATATGAGCAAATCCTTAATGGCGATCGCGTCATTTCGCGGGAATTGCAGCTTCTGAATCTGGCCGGGGTAGTCGCTCACGCCGACAAGCAAAGCCCACTGTTGATCGGCGGGTGGCGCCTTGCGTTGTGCTCCAGTGGCCGATTTGGAGGGGCTAGGGCTTGCTCCGATTGATAACGCCAGAATTAGCAGGCTCCAAAGGACCAAACGATTGTGCTTCATGAATCCCTTCACTTTCTATTTCCGTCAGACTCGCCGCAATATCACGGCGGCGTCTACGCCCTACGCGCCACACCGACGCAACTCCTGCAAGCGCCAGGAGCTCGGTCGCCCTCCAAACAAACAGTTCTCTTCAATCAGGCCTACCATTGGATGGGACCTCTGCGCAGAAGGTGAACTAAGTATAGTGGCGGCGGCGAAAAAGGGAAATGCGAATTCGAATTGTGACTACTCGCTAATTTCGCAATTCGCAATTCGAATTTCGCATTTCCTCTCTACTCATACAGGAGGTAGTTCTTGCGGCGTTCGCGGAAGTCTGTGATTGATTGGCTCCAGCTCTCTTCGATTTGGGCAACGGACACGCCTGCATCGATCTGCTCGCGCAGCCGCGACGTTCCAGTGATCACATCAAAGGGCAACCTGTCGTGGACGTATTCGTACGGCGGCGGCTTCCAGGCAAACTCGCCAGGGTAGAGCCTGCGTATCGCGCTGATGATTGCAACGCCGGTTATGACGGGGCTGAACGTCTGGCGGTTTGTGACGTGGATCTGAATGCCGCCGCACATCCGGCCCGCGAATTTGTGAAACGTCGGCAGAAAGTGCAGCGGGCGGAAGTTCACGCCTCGGAGGTTGTCTCTCTTCAGCTCGTCGATGAGTCGCGTCGGCTCGATATACGGTGCGCCCAGGATTTCAAACGGCCGCGTGGTGCCACGGCCTTCTGATACTTCAGTGCCTTCGATCATCACGCTTCCCGGATAAACGACAGCGGTATCGACTGTAGGAATATTTGGCGAAGGCATCACCCAGGGCAAACCGGTCTCATCGTACCAGTTCTCGCGCCGCCAGCCTTCCATCGCGATTACTTCGAGTTCACATCCGATACCAAACTCTCCATTGAACATCAGCGCAAGCTCTCCAACGGTCATGCCGTGACGCATGGGAATCGGGTACATGCCCACGAAGGAAGCAAACGCGGGCTCATGGAGGTTACCCTCCACCTCGATTCCGCCAATCGGATTCGGGCGGTCGAGCACGACGAAGCGTTTTCTTTGTTCGCGTGCGGCTTCCATTGCGAGCGCCATCGTGTAGATGAAGGTATACACTCGCGTGCCGACGTCCTGTACGTCGAACACCATTGCGTCGATGTCTGCGAGCATTTCGGCTGAAGGTTTGCGCAATTCGCCATAGAGCGAGTAAGCAGGCAATCCAGTCTTCGGATCGCGGAACGACTGCCATTCGATCATGTTGTCCTGCGTCTCGCCGCGAATGCCGTGCTGTGGACCGAAGAGCGCAGTGAGGTTAATCCGAGGGTGGTTGTAAAACAGGTCGGCTGCGTGCTCGAAATGCGAGTCGATCGAAGCAGGGTTAACGATCAATCCAACGCGAGCGCCGGCCAGCGAGGCCGCGTTGGATCCCAGAAGTACTTCGAGTCCAGGTTTCATTAGAGTGGGCCTTCTTCACCCGCAGAGCACCGAGCCGCCATTTACATTCAGCACCTCTCCCGTGATATGGCTCGCGAGATCGGACGCCAGAAATAGAATTGGACCGGCGATCTCGGCGGGCGTTGCAACGCGACCCAGTGGTATCAATTCTCGAATCTTTCGCCGTTCCCTGGGATCGTTCAAAGCCGCCACAGTCATATCGGTCGCCACCCATCCGGGCGCTACACAGTTGACAGTGATTCCACGCGGGCCAAGTTCTGCTGCGAGCGACTTGGTCATCGCAATGATAGCGCCTTTAGTCGCGGCATAGTGAGAATAGAAGGGCTCGCCGCGTTGGCCCGCGGTAGAAGAGATGAGGATAATCGTGCCTCGACGACGGGCCAACATCGCGCGCGCGGCTTCACGGCATGAGGCGTATATCGACTTGAGATTGATGTCGATCGTTTCGTCCCAGTCACGCTCGGTCATTGATTCTATGGCGGCTTCCTTCCAGATACCTGCGTTCGCGATCAGGATATCCAACGCGCCGAAGCGCTCGAGCGTCCGGCCGACCATCTTC
>DASYSA010000260.1:0-7475 GCA_036003885.1 Blastocatellia bacterium
AGCGAATCAGCATTTCGTTAGGATTGTTGGTCACCGGTTGGAGGATCACCTTGGTGGTATCGATTCCCGCGGAGCCGAGCACGGAGCGAATCCTCTCGGTCGAAGGAGGTTCTTTGAAGCGAACGGTCAACAGCGTCCCTCCTGCGAAGTCAACGCCGAGCGAGAATCCAAAAACCTGAACCGAAATGGCTCCAACGATCAGCAGGAAGATCGTTACGCCGATGAAGTACTTCTTTGCGCCTATCCAATCTATTTTGGGATTTCTGAATAGTTCAACCATAAATGCGTGATCCGTGAGGAGTGATGCGTGATCCGCGATTCACGCATCATTCCTTCATATACTGAGCGTCTCGACTCGCGCGCTGCGGTTCAGGTGCCACATGAAGATAGTTCTTGAAACGAAAACCGCAGTGAACAGGTTGGCCAGCAATCCGACTACTAAAGTAACCGCGAATCCCCGTATCGGTCCCGTGCCGAACACGAACAGGAAGATCGCCGATACAATGGTAGTGACGTGAGTGTCTATAATGGTGAGAAACGCTTTGCCGAAGCCGACATCGACCGCTGAGGCCACAACCTTTCCGTTGCGCATCTCTTCCCGAATACGCTCAAAGATCAGAACGTTTGAATCCACTGCCATACCGATAGTCAGAATCACTCCCGCTATTCCAGGTAGCGTAAGCGTCGCACCGAACATCGCCAGGGCTGCCAGGAGCAATACGAGATTGAGGACCAGGGCAAGCACTGCATTTACGCCCGACACCCGGTAGTAGAAGAGCATGAAAGCCACGACGGCGAGCAGTCCGGCAACCGATGCGGTCACGCCCTGGCGGATCGAGTCCGCGCCGAGAGAGGGACCGACGGTCTGTTCCTCGAGGTAGATGACCTTTGCCGGCAGGGCGCCCGACCTCAACGTCAGCGCGAGGTCCTCTGCCGACTTCTTCGAAAACCCGCCGGTGATCCGGCCCTGATTGGTGATCTGACTCTCGATCCTGGCGATGGATTTGACCTTGTTGTTGAGCACGACGGCAAGATAGTCGCCGACGTGCTTTCCGGTTACGTCGCCGAATCGCGCAGCCCCGCCGGGCGTGAGGGAGAAGGATATTTCGTAACTCTGGGCCCCGACGCTCGACGACATTGCCCTCGAATCACGCATTTCGAGGCCGGTCACCACTACGCTCTTCTCTAGAATCGCCCAGCCATCACGCCCCGTGCCTCCCTCGTTTGCGCGCTCGGTATAAGGGAAGATCTCATACTGGTCTGCGCCCCCCGGCAGTGCCCTGGCGGCGGTCTCTGCCTCTTCTTTGGTGTTGTATGTGCTGGTGCCTTTGGCCTGAAGCCGTATCTCGAGATTGGAGTCGGCATTGAGCGTATTCTTCACTCGCTCGGGCTCGTCCACACCGGGCATCTCGATCAATATTTGATAACTTCCTTCGCCGCCGTGACGTTGAATCAACGGCTCCGCGACGCCGAACGCATTGACTCGATTGTCGATGATCTGCAGAGCGAGCTCCGTGGCCCGTTCCCGCTCCTTGTTCTGAACATCCTGAGACAGCTTGAATACGATGTTGGTGCCGTGGTCGGCCGCCTGCCATCCCTTTCCCTCGGGTGTGTGGTTGTTGAAGTCGGTCTCAAGCTCGCTGATAATGTCTGAGTTTCTGGTCGAGTCGGGAACGCTGACTATCACCTCGTCAATGTAGGGCCCCCCTGATGAATCTGTGTTCCGTTCGCCTTCACGCACCTCGGTGAATGGCCAGTTCTTCTCCTGAAGCTTGGCCTTGGCCGACTCGACGTTCTTCCTTGTGATACTTGTGATTGCGTCGCCGGTCTGAACCTGCATCACCAGGTGAGACCCGCCTCGCAGATCGAGACCGAGGTGAATGTTAGTCGCCAGGTTCTCTTTTATCTGCGACAGACTCGATATATCGTTCACGGTAGGCCAGCGGTGGTGCGGCATGAACACGATATAGAGACCGACCAGGCTGACCGCCGAAATCAGTATCATTCTCGTTCGAATCTTCTTTCCCATAACGGGCGCCTTTCTCTGTCTGCCGGTTACTTCGCTACTTCAACTTCCTTGATCTCGGATCCCTGGGGCCCGGCGATCGCAGTACGCAGCACTTCGACCGATACCGACTGTGCGATTCTGAGCTGAACAGTAGTGTCTTTCACGGCGACTATCGTTCCGTAGAGGCCTCCGCTAGTTACGACCTTATCGCCCGACTTGAGCGCAGTCAGCATCTCCTCGCGCTCTTTCTGCGCAAGACGTTGTTTCTTTTGCTGCGGCCGAATGATCAGAAAGTAGAAGATTCCAAAGATGAGTATCAGAGGAAGGAACGTTACGGCCCCCGACCCGCCGCCTTGGAGAAAAAAGAGAGGAGCGCCTAAGGCTATTAGCATGTTCATTGATTGTCACTCTCTGGCACTTCCAGTGGGAGGTTCCGCCCGCGGGGGCTACGGTCCGAATCCTTTTAGAAGCTCAGTCCTGTCCGCGTGCGAGGTCTCTTAGAAAAGATTTATGAAACTCATTAAAAGTGCCAAGCTGGATAGCTTGCCTCATCCGTCTCATCGTGTCAAGGTAGAAGGCGACGTTGTGCTGCGATCTCAGGACCGCGCCCAGTATCTCTCCGCTCGTGCTCAAATGTCTAAGGTAAGCCCTCGAGTAGCGTCTACAAACGGCGCACTCGCATTCCTCATCAATCGGTCTCGCATCATCCTTGTATCTGGCATTCGTGATGTTCAAGCGGCCTCGCCCGGTGAAGAGCTGACCGTTGCGGGCGTTGCGCGTCGGCATAACGCAGTCGAACATGTCGACTCCAAGCGCGACGGCTTCAACGATGTCCTCGGGTGTGCCCACTCCCATCAAGTAACGGGGGCGGTCGTCCGGCATCCGGGGTGCGATGTGCGAAACCACCTCGAACATCGCGCGCTTCTCTTCTCCCACCGACAGACCCCCGATCGCATATCCATCGAATCCCGTTTCGATCAGACCCTCGAGGCTGCGCTCACGCAGATCGACAAACATGCTGCCCTGATTGATTCCAAAGAGCGCCTGGGTGTCGTTTACGATCTGAATTCCGGCAGATGCTGCCAGGGCAGGATCCGAATGCAGCTTCGCCAGATGCGCCTTCGATCTGCGCGCCCATCGCTCTGTCAGTTCCAGAGATCGCAGGGCTTCATCTCGAGTGGCAGGATAGGGCGTGCATTCGTCGAACACCATAACAATGTCCGAGCCGAGCGCCGCCTGAATCTCCATCGATCTCTCCGGCGTAAGAACGTGGCGGGAACCGTCAAGGTGAGATTGAAACTCCACGCCTTCTTCGCTGACTTTTCTGAGGTCGCCAAGGCTGAAGACCTGGTAGCCGCCGCTGTCGGTCAAGAGCGCCCGCTCCCATGCGATGAACGAGTGCAAGCCGCCAAGTTGGTTAATGGTTAGGTGCCCGGGCCTCAAAAACAGATGATAGGTGTTTCCCAGAATGATGCCGGCGCCGGCTTCTTCAAGGATGCTCTGCGTGAGTGCCTTGACACTGCCCTGCGTCCCAACCGGCATGAACACAGGCGTGTCGAACGAACCGTGTGGAGTTGACACGATCCCCGCGCGAGCACGTGAGTGCGGGTCGGTCGCCTCAACTGTAAATGAAAAGGTTTGAACCATGACGCGCGTTGGGGAGTATGCCAAGGTAAATGCGAAATGCGAAATGCGAAATGCGAAATGCGGAAACTTCGAATTTCGCATTTCGCATCTCGCATTTCCCCTTTTCCCTTTGACACGGGACACATGTCGTCAGTATCTCTACTGAGAGATGCTGTACGCCTCCTATGTGCTGATCGCGCTGCTCATCGCCCAGGGAGCATTCTCTCTGATCGAGGGCCTGCAGTTTCGAGCCTTCGTCCGGCGCGCCCTTCGCGAGGCCGCCGGCGATTTCACGCCTAAAGCGACGATCATAGCACCCTGCAAGGGCCTCGACTGCGATCTGGAGGCTAATGTCCGTGCGCTGTTCAATCTCGACTATCCGGACTATGACATTATCTTCGCAATTGCCTCGGCCGATGACCCCTCTCGACCGCTACTCGACCAGGTAATCGCGGACCATCCCGAGCGGCCGGCCGAGGTAGTCGTCGCAGGACTTAGCGACGAGCGCAGCGAAAAGGTGAACAACCTGCTCGCCGCGCTCAAGCACGTGGGTCTGCTAACCGAGGCATTGATCTTCGTGGATCTCGATGCCCGGGTGACGCCTGCCTGGCTGCGCGCTCTGGTGTCGCCGCTCGACCAGACACGAGTGGGAGCGGCGACCGGGTATCGCTGGTATTTCGCTCGGCAGGGCGGCTTCTGGTCGTCGATGCTTTCCGCCTGGAACGGCTCAGTGGCCACGACTCTTGGCGACCACGGACGCAACTTTGCCTGGGGCGGCTCAACCGGCATAATGCGCGAGACCTTCGACCGAATCGGCGTGGAGGATCTCTGGAAGGGTGCGGTCAGCGATGATTACTCGTTGACCCGGGCGGTCCAGCGAGCCGGCTTACGCGTGACCTTCCAGCCGCGATGCCTTGTGGCATCGCCCGAGCGAGCATCGCTTGCATCTTTGCTCGAGTTCACGACGCGGCAGGTGACGATCACGCGGGTCTACAGGCCGGCTGTGTGGTGGACCGGTTTCGCGTCGCACCTCTTGTTCTGTGCCGGGTTCTTCGGCGGGTTCGCTATTGCGATGAGTCGAGCGTTTAGAGGAGATTCGGCGACGGGCCTTCTTGCGATGCTTGGGGTTATCTACATTCTCGGCTCGATCAAAGGCTGGCTGAGGATTGTGTCCGCAGCCGAGGTGCTGTCAGGCATTGCCGGCGAACTGAAGGGGCTTTGGTGGATGTTCTGTCTTCTATGGCCGCTGGTTTCAGTCCTGTTTCTGTGCAACTTCGTTGGGTCGGCAGTGACGCGGCGAATCGTCTGGCGAGGCGTCTCTTATGAGATGAGATCGTCTTCGGAGACCAGAGTCGTTCGTTGAGGAAAGGGCGAGTTGCCAGGCCGAAAGACGCGGTGTAGGATGCGACGATCCTCTATTGGTCCGTTGTCCGTGGTCCGTTGTCAGTCGCTCGGACAATCGACAACGGACGACGGGCAACGGACCACGGACTAGTGACAAATGACAAATGACAAAATGCCACAGGCATTAGAAGGCATTCGCGTGTTAGACCTTTCGCGCATGCTTCCGGGTCCCTACTGCTCGATGATGCTCGCAGACCTGGGCGCGGAAGTGATAAAGGTCGAAGAGCCCACTGTCGGCGATCCAACGCGATGGAGCAAGCCGATGATCGGCGATCAGAGCTCAGCCTTCCGGCAAATCAATCGCAACAAGAGGTCTCTGGCTGTTGATCTCAAGAAGTCCGATGGCCGCGGCATCTTCTTGAAACTGGCTGCTACTGCTGATGTCGTGTTGGACCAGTTTCGGCCGGGCGTTGTGGACAGGCTGGGCATAGGCTACGAGGCCGTATCCAAGGTTAATCCACGAATTGTCTACTGCTCGCTCACGGGCTTCGGTCAGGACGGTCCCCACCGAGACCGGAGCGGGCACGACCTGAACTACCTTGCTTTGAGCGGTGTGCTCGGGCTTACGACTGACGAGCGCGGCAAGCCGGTCATTCCCGGAGTGCAGGTAGCCGACCTTGCTGGGGGGATGATTGCCGGGTTCGCCATACTCGCTGCTCTGCATGCGCGCGAGCGAACGGGGCTTGGGCAATTCGTCGACGTTTCCATGTTTGATGTGATGATGGCCATGTTGCCGATTCCCGCGTCGCAGCACTTTGCCGGAAGGGCGCTCGGAGTGGGAGATAAGTATCTGCTGACGGGCGCCTATCCTTTCTATAGTATCTACGAGACGAGTGACGGCAGGTTCATGACGCTGGGTGCGCTTGAGCCGAAATTCTGGGAGAACTTCTGCCGGAGGGTCGGCCGGGATGAACTGGTCGCTCGACAGTTTGACGACGGGGACCTTCGGAAGCAGTTGTTCGAAGAAGTCGCTGCCATATTCAAGTCGAAGAGTCAGGCCGAATGGGTCGAGTTGATGCGCGATGCGGACTGCTGCTGCGAACCGGTGCTCTCGATGGCCGAAGCGTTCGACCACCCACAGGGCCGCGCACGAGAGATGGTCCGAGAGTTCGCCGACTCAATGTCTGGAACGATGAATCATTTGGGATTCGCCTATAAGATGAGTCTCACCCCGCCCAGAGCCGTGAGAGGCTCGCCGACTCTCGGCCAGGACACCCGGCAGCTCCTTCGGCAGATTGAACTATCGGATGAGGAGATAGAGAACCTGTGCAATGCCGGTGTTGTTTATTAACCATAATGTGGCGGCGCCGGCTTAAGAGCGTGTTCTGGAGGCACCAATGGACTACACACTGACTGAAGAACAGGAACAACTGCGTCGGCTCGTCGAGGAGTTCGTGCTCGGCGATGTCAATCCCTACTTTGAAAAGCATGGCCACGAAGAGTTCGCATGGCCCCTCTTCCGCAAATTGGGCGAGCTGGGACTTGCAGCCATACCCTTCCCGACGGAGTATGGCGGGGGTGGACTCGACTACTCGACATACTCCATTGTGCTCGAGGAACTCTCCCGCAACCGCAGCTCATTAAGCAGCGTTCTGTCTGTTCATGGATTGCCCCAACTGATCCTCAATCAATTCGGGACCGAAGCGCAGAAGCGAAAATACTTGCCTCCGATGGCTCGCGCGGAATTGCTCGGGGCCTTCGCCTTGACGGAGCCGCACGCGGGATCGGACGCCGCCAACATCAACACTCGCGCCGAGCTTCGGGGCGACACGTACATCCTGCGCGGCCAGAAGATCTGGATCACTCACGGCGGCGAAGCCGATGTCTACATCGTTATGGCGGTGACCCAGAAGGGCAAGGGCGCGAAAGGTGTGAGCTCCTTCATCGTGGAGAAGGGAACGACCGGGCTCTCATTCGGGAAGCGCGAGCGGCCTATGGGGCTGCCCCATCACACTCGCGAAGTCTTCTTTGAAGACTGCGAGGTGCCTCGCGAGAACCTGGTGGGGCGCGAGGGCGAGGGCTTCAAGGTCGCGATGACGGCTCTCGATTCGGGTCGCATTACGGTTGCTTCGACCTCGGTTGGGTTATCGCAAGCCGCCTTCGATGCGGCGCTCAAGTATGCGAACGAGCGAAAGGCATTCGGTCAGGCGATAGGCGACTTTCAAGGCATCCAGTTCATGCTCGCGGATATGGCGGCGGGTATCGAGGCGGCGCGCTGTGTGACCAGAAAGGCTGCGTATCTGCGCGACCACGGCCTTCCGTTCAATTCCATCGCTTCGATGGCCAAGCTGTTGGCGACCGACACGGCAATGAAGGTGACTACGGATGCGGTTCAGATCTTCGGCGGTTATGGCACCAGTGAGGACTATCCGGTGCAGGCGATGTTTCGCGAAGCCAAGATCGGGCAGATTGTCGAGGGCACCAATCAGATTCAGCG
>DASYSA010000261.1:0-10242 GCA_036003885.1 Blastocatellia bacterium
CAGGGCTTCGTCCAGAAGTTTCCCTACAAAGGCACCGTCGTGACGGAGCTCGGACCCGACGACATCGAGCATATCTTCTCCCTCCGGGTTGAACTCGAATCGGTAGCCATCGGATGGGCGAAAATGAACGCGACTCCTGAGGAGATTGCCGAGCTGCACGTGCTGGCTCAGGGCATGTCACAGTGCGCGGGCGAGATGAGACTCGACCTGTTTTACGAGAATGATATCGCCTTTCATCGAAAACTCTGGGAGATGTCAGGCAATCCTTACCTTGTGGACACGCTCGAAAGATTGGTCGTACCGCTATTCGCCTTCTTCCTGATGAGAAACGATCGCGATCGCGAGAATTACACCGATAGCGCCGCCGATCACGTCCAATTCGTGGAGTCGCTCTCCTCGTGTGAAGCCGCCGAACTGCGCCAGATGGTTAAAGAGTCCATGACTCGATGGAAGGATGAAATGTTGGCCAGACTGTTCCCCGAGAGAAATCAATCCGGCTTGCGACTCTCGGCGCCGCCGGCTGACGCGCGAGCTCAGTAGCCGTCCCGTGTTTGTATGGCGCAGAAGAGAGTCTACGAATGCCTGACGCCGCGCTTCTAACCGCTCGCAATGTCAACAAGTCCTTCGCTGGAGTGCAGGCGCTCGAGGATGCCTCCTTTGATCTGCGTGCGGGCGAAGTTCACGCCCTGGTGGGCGAGAACGGAGCAGGCAAATCAACGCTGGTCAGAATTATCGCGGGAGCCGTGGAGGCCAACAGCGGAGAGATCAGGCTCCGGGGCGAGGAAATCAAGCACAATTCACCGCTTCGGGCAAAGGCGCTCGGCATCGCCGCAATCTATCAACAGCCCGCTCTGTTTCCGGAACTATCGGTTGCGGAGAATATCGCGCTCGGTCTGGAGCAAGAGCGCGGCTGGCGCCGCATTGACTGGAAGCGCCGCCGCAGTCAGGCCGCCGAGTTGTTGCTGCGTGTTGGAGCGAGGATTTCTACCGAGGCTTACGCGGCGGATCTCACGATGCCCGAACAGCAACTCGTCGAGATCGCGCGCGCGTTGGGCGCTGATGCCCGAGTTCTGATTATGGATGAGCCGACGGCGTCGCTCTCCGAAGAAGAGACGCAGAACCTCTTTCGCGTGATTCGAGAACTGCGCGGAGCGGGCGCAGGCATCATCTACATCTCTCATCGGCTGGATGAGCTGCCGGTGATTGCCGACCGAGTGACTGTGCTGCGCGATGGCCGGACCATCGATACGCGTGAGATGTCCAGGGTCGATCGTTCCGAGTTGATCCGAATGATGGTCGGGCGCGAGTTGTCGGCGGTCTTCCCGAAAGAGTCTGTCGAGTTGGGCGAGACGGTTTTGGAGGTCCGCGGGATCGGTTGTCGCCGGGCAGGTGTGCGCGACGTGACGTTCTCGGTGCGCGCGGGAGAGATTCTGGGACTGGCGGGGCTTGTAGGCGCGGGCCGAACGGAACTGGCGAAGACGCTATTCGGGTTGACGGGAGCGGACGGGGGGACCATCCTCCTGCGCGGCGAGCCGGTCAGCATCAACACTCCCTCGCAAGCCACGGAGTTGGGCATCGCTTATGTTCCGGAAGACCGTCGGAGGCATGGCGTCATCCCGGAGATGGCCGTGAGCGCGAATACGACGCTGGCCGCGCTTCGGCGACTGGCGCACTTCGGCTTTATGGATTTCCAACAGGAGCGCGAGATCGCTGCGAGTTATACCGAGCGGCTTGGGATCAAGACACCTTCACTGTTTGCTCCCGTCTCAACGCTCTCCGGGGGCAACCAGCAGAAAGTCGCGTTGAGCCGCTGGCTTGCAACCAAGCCGGCTGTTCTGATTCTGGACGAGCCGACTCAGGGGATCGATGTTGGCTCGAAGGCCGAGATTCACGCATTGATGGGCGAACTCGCCGGGCAAGGTCTCGCGATTCTGATGATCTCGTCTGAGCTGCCGGAGATCCTGGGTATGAGCGACCGCATCGCCGTGATGCACTGTGGGACGATCGTTGGTATTCTGGATCGCGCGGAAGCAACGCAGCAGAAGGTTCTGGCTCTGGCTTTGGGGCATGCGTAGAAGGATCTAGGATTTAGGATATGGGATCTAGATCCGGGATCTAGGATCGACAACCACGGAATGGTTGAATGTTTGTAGTACCATTAAGCATCAATGAACCGCCTGAAGTATGGACTCGACTGCCACGAAACACGCCTACTTTGTTCTGAGCCGTTACAAACGCGAAGTCTCGGCTGCCGCGGCTTATGCGGCGTTGCTGCTCGTGGTCGGCGTCATTGCGCCGGCGTTTTTCAGCGCCGCAAACTGGCGCGACCTGGCGATGAATAATGCGTCCGTCCTGATTGTCGCGGTCGGCATGACGATGGTGATCTTGACCGGACATATCGACATCTCGGTCGGTTCTCAGTTTGCCGTCTGCAGCGTTGCGGCCGGCTGGCTCGCGCAGATCGGAGTGCCGATGCTACTGGTCGCTCTCCTCGCGATCGTAATCGGCGGCTTGCTTGGGGCGGTCAATGGCGTACTCGTGGCGCGGTTCAGAATTCCTGCGATCGTTGTTACGCTGGCGACCCTGGCGGCTTGGCGCGATGGGCTTCGGTGGCTGACACAGGGGGCGTGGGTACAGAACCTGCCCGCTAGCTTTCAATGGCTTGGTCTGAGACAGGCCGCGGGGCAGTTGTTGATCCTTGCCATTTCACTTCTCGTGTTGATAGCGTTCGCCTGGTTGCTCAGCAACATCACGGGGGGACGTAACATCTATGCAGTCGGATCGGACGCAGAAGCCGCTCGGCTCGCAGGCATTAACCCAGCGCGTGTGGTCTTCGGCGTCTTTGTTTTGATGGGGGCGCTGGTCGGACTTGCCGCAATGTTGAACGCGCTCCGCTTTGCGGAAGTGCCCAGCAATGCCGGAGTCGGCCTCGAGTTGAAAGCGATCGCCGCAGTGGTCGTCGGCGGCACGGCCATCACGGGCGGGCGCGGCTCGCTGGTCGGCACGCTCATTGGCGTCGCGCTGCTGGGGACGATCGGCACTGCGCTGACCTTCCTGGGGATCAACCCATTTTGGGAGAAAGCGATTCAAGGAGCAGTGATCCTGGCGGCTTTGGTTTCAGACATCGCGATGGGCGGCTTCGACAGATTGCGGATTGGGGATTTGCGTACTGAAAGAGGTAAATGAATCCAGCGAATCCGCAATCCACACAGCGTAATCCGCAATCGATCCAGTCGTGGTCCGAAAGGGTGTTTCCGAATCACGAGTGGGCGCTGATCATCGTATTGTTGTTTGAATGCGTAATCTTCAGCCTGGGGGGCGGCAATTTTCTCACTTCGGCGAATGCGTTCGAGGTAACCCGGTTGAGCGTAGAGGTCGGCTTGCTTGCGCTCGCGCTCACGCCGGTCATCATAACCGGGGGCATCGATCTTTCGGTCGGCTCGATGATGGGGCTGGCGGCGGTCGTCTTCGGGAGTTTGTGGCGCGACGCGCATTTTCCGCTGCCCGTTGCCCTGAGTCTGACACTGCTCGTCGGCATAGCGGGCGGCGCATTGAACGCGCTTTTGATTGCGCGGTTGAGCCTGCCTCCGCTGATCGTCACGCTGGGAACCTTCTCTTTGTTTCGAGGCATTGCGGAGGGGCTGACTCGGGGCATTGAGAACTACTCGGGATTCCCGCAGGAGTTTCTTTTTCTCGGACAGGGCTACCTCGGCGGCGGGATTCCTCCGCAGTTGTTTGTGCTGCTGGCGGCCATCACCGGCTACGGTCTATTGTTGCACCGTACGGTTGTCGGACGGGGCCTCTACGCCATCGGGTTCTCCCCTCAAGGCGCGAGATATGCGGGGATACCAGTGGAGAGGCGTCTCAGCCTCGTTTATGTGATGGCCGGACTTGCTTCGAGTCTGGCCGCTGTCGTTTACGCGGCGCATCTCGGACAGGCGAAATCGGACGCGGGCACCGGCTACGAGTTGATGGCGATCACCGCGGTGGTGCTTGGCGGCACATCGATCTTCGGAGGCCGCGGCACGGTTCTGGGAACAGTGCTGGGTCTGTTCGCCATCGTGGTTCTGCAAAACGGATTGAGGTTGAGTGCGCAGCCCGCGGAACTGGCAGGCATTCTCACCGGCGTACTTTTGATTGGTACGATCTGTGTAGACCGCTTCTCGACTCGCTCGATTGTCCGGCCGGTCGCTAACGCAGAGGAATTTAGAGTGAAGAATTCGCAAGTGGCCGTTTTGAGTGCGGTGATTCTTGCGGCCGCGCTGATTGTGGCGGGCAGTAACTGGGCGCTGATCCGATCGCTGCGACAGGGCCCAGGAAACAACGCGCCTCTCAAAGAGTCATCGGCCGCCTCGACGACTAACGGGCACAAGCCTGTTGTTGCGATGATGCCGAAGGCGAAAGGCGATCCCTACTTCATCAGTTGCCGTCAGGGCGCCGATGAAGCCGCCCAGGAATTGGGGGTGGAGTTGCTGTGGGATGGCCCGACCGATCTCGACCCCGCGAAACAGAATGAGGTCGTCGAAGCCTGGATCACCAGAGGCGTCGATGCGATAGCGGTGAGCGTCGAGAATCAGGCGGGCATCTCTACCGTGCTGCGCAAAGCGCGCCAGAAAGGGATCCGCGTTGTTACCTGGGATGCAGACGCGGAGAGGGACGCTCGCGATTTCCTGATCAATCAGGCGACCCCGCAGGGGATCGGCTTCACGCTGACAGATGAAGCGGCCAGAATTCTCAACAGCAAAGGCGAGTTTGCCATCATCACGGCTTCGCTGAGCGCGGCGAATCAGAACGAGTGGATCAAGCATATCAAGGCGCGACTCGCGGAGAAGTATCCCGAGATGAAGCTGGTGGCGATTCAACCGAGCGATGGCGACCGCGATCGCGCCTTCGCCGAGACGCAGACCGTCTTGAAAGTCTATCCGCACGTGAGACTGATTATGGCCATTGCGGCCCCCGCAGTTCCGGGCGCTGCCGAAGCCGTCAAGCAGTCGGGTCGCTCGGACGTTAAGGTCACCGGACTCTCGTTGCCTAACCTGTGCAAGCCCTACGTGCACGAAGGGGTGATCGAGAGCATAGTGTTGTGGAACACAGTTGATCTGGGTTATCTGACGGTCTATGCTTCACACGCGTTGATCAGTGGGGGGCTCAAACGCGGCGACCACGAGATGCGCGCCGGACGCCTGGGAAAGATCGAAATTGATGACGATGAAGTGAGGCTCGGGGCCCCATTCATCTTCAACAAGGCCAATATTGATCGCTTCAATTTCTAGAGGATTTAGGGTCTAGGATTTAGGATCTTGCATCTAGGATTTAGGATTAGGCTCTCTAGGATTTGAACGTTCGAATTTGGGTTTTGGACTTTGGATTGGATCGGAAGGCCAAGGTAAGGTCTCAGACTCGAGAATCCTGAATCCTAGATCCTAGAGGGGGTCACCTCGCCCTGGGGGGAGCATGAGAAAAGCAATCATTCGCGAAGTGCGCGGCTACATTATTGCGGCCAACGAGATGGGCGCCGACTATCACAATCAACACGGCGCTCATTGGATCAACGATTTGCCGATTGCCAATCCGATGTCGGTGTATGACGAGTACAAAGCCAAGCGGACCAGCTGGGGCATCAACGCTCTCGGTACGGTCGTAGTCGAGGTAGAGCTCGACGACGGCACGGTTGGCGTCGGATGCAGCATTGGTGGCGAGCCGGCGTGCTATATCATCGAACAGCATCTCAGCCGCTTTGTCGAAGGGCAGGATCCGCGGGACGTCGAACTGATCTGGGATCAGATGTGGCGCGCCACGATGCCCTACGGCCGGAAGGGACTGGCGATTCACGCCATCAGCGCGGTCGACCTGGCGATCTGGGATTGCCTGGGGAAGTTGAGAGACGAACCAATCTATGCGCTCATCGGCGGAAAGACCAAAGCTCGGCTGCCGATCTATGCCACCACTTCGCGACCCGATATCGCCAAAGAGTTCGGGTTTCAGGGCGCGAAGATTCCATGCCGCTTCGGTCCCGGGGACGGCATCGAGGGCCTGAAGAAGAATGTTGCCGTAATGGCTGAGGCGAGAGAACAGGTCGGTCCTGACTTTCCGCTTCGCCTTGATTGCTATATGGCGTTGACGCTTCCTTACGCGATTGAATTGGCCAAGGCTCTCGCTCCGTACAATCTTCACTGGATTGAGGAGTGTCTGCCGCCGGACGACTACGATGGGTACTCGGCGCTGAAAGCCGCGGTCGGTCATCTCTGTCTCGTGACCACGGGCGAACATGAGTACACGCGCTACGGGTTCCGCGAGTTGATTGCGCGCAAGTGCTCCGACATCCTGCAGCCGGATATCAACTGGGTCGGTGGGTTGACTGAAGCTCGGCGCATAGTCGCGATGGCTGCGGCCTATGACATACCGGTGATTCCGCATGGCTCGAGCGTCTTCTCATATCACCTTCAGTATGCGTTCACGAATTGTCCGATTGCCGAGTTTCTGGTCATGAGTCCGCAGGCGGACAAGATCTCGCCGATCTTCGGCGAGTTATTCAAGAACGAGCCTCTACCCGTAGACGGCTACCTGGATTTGCCGGAGACACCGGGCTGGGGCGTCGAGTTGAATGACCAGCTTGAACTCGTCAGGCCGTATGCGCGATCTCACCGCGAACTTTTGGAAGGAGCCATCAGTAAATGAGCGATGAGTTCAAAGGTCAGGCGGCGGTTATCACTGGAGCGGCTTCCGGTCTGGGATTCGCGATAGCAACAAGACTCCATCAGGCGGGAGCGCGAGTCGCGATGCTCGATCTTAACGAAGGAGCAGTGCAATCAGCAGCCAAAGAAGTCGGCGTGAACGCTTCGGCGTTCTCTCTTGATGTGACCAATGAGACGCAGGTCAACGGGGTGATCGAGAGGATCGGCGGTCAGTTTGGCAGAATCGACATCCTCGTCAACAGTGCCGGGGTCACGGGCAAGACCAACATCAAGAGCCACGAGGTCGAAAGCGATGACCTCAACTTTGTATTCGACGTGAACTTCAAGGGATCGTTCTTTACGGCGCGAGCGGTGTTGCCGTGGATGCTGAAGCGAGACTATGGGCGCATCCTGCATATCGCTTCGATTGCCGGGAAGGAAGGGAACGCGGGAATGCTGGCTTACTCGGCGTCCAAAGCTGCGGTGATCGGAATGACCAAGGTTCAGGGCAAGGAATACGCTGACACGGGCATCACTATCAATGCGCTGGCGCCGGCAGTGATTCGTACGGCGATGGTGGAGGCGATGCCGACAGAGCAGGTGAAATACATGACCGACAAGATTCCCATGAAGCGTTGCGGCACGCTGGAAGAGGTTGCGAATATGGCGGCCTTCATAGTGTCGCCGGGGGCGAGCTTCACAACCGGGTTTACGTTCGATATGACAGGCGGACGAGCAACGTACTGAGGGAGGATTTAGGATCTAGGATCTAGGATTTAGGATTTAGGATTTAGGTATTCAAACGACGGCGACGAATCCTGAATCCTGGAGTATCACCGCCAAACTCAAATCTTCCTGCTAGATCCTAAATCCTAGATCCTAAATTCCTTCTGGAGAGAAGATGAGCTACCAGGTTCAGGTCTTGAAGATGGGCCAATGTGAGGTGGCCGGGCCGGAAGTTTATTGGATGAGCCACTGGAATGATTGGGTGCAGTTGTATTTCTGGATGGTCGTGATTCGCGGGAATGGCAAGACGGCGATCATCAATACCGGTCCGCAACCCGATCTAGCCGAAATGAACGCGCGATGGAGCAGCGGCTTCGGCGAGCGAGGAAAGCTGGCGCGCGAGGAGAATGAACGCCCGGTGAATGCGCTTGCGTCGATTGGAATCAAGCCTGAAGACGTGGATTACGTGCTGATCACTCCAATTCAGATTTATGCTACAGGCAACATCCAGCTTTTTAAGAACGCGCAGATTTGTATTTCGAAGCGCGGCTGGATTGAAGACTTTCACGCTGAGAAGTTCCCGATGCACGTTCCACGCAAGCTTCGCCTGTCGGATGAAACGCTCCACTACCTGATGTTTGAAGGGCAGGAAAAGGTCCGATTGCTGGAAGACGAGGACGAAATCTTGCCCGGTCTGAGATGCTTTTGGGCAGGCGTTCATCATCGTTCTTCGATGGTCTACGTGATCGAGACGGCGAAAGGCAAAGTCGCCGTCTCCGACTGCGTGTTCAAGTACAAGAACATTGAAGAGATGGAGCCGCTCGGCATTCAGGAGAGTCTCGAGGAGTTCCACGTGACAAGCGGCCGCATCAAGCGCGAGGCGGAGATCTTCGTCCCGCTTTACGAACCCGATGTGCTCAAACGGCATCCCGGCGGCAAAATCGCTTAATGAGGAATTAGGATTTAGGATCTAGCCATCGATCGCAACGTCAAAGGCAGTCCGGAATTCCGGCTCCCAAAGCGAAATCATCCTAAATCCTAGAGATCCTAAATCCTGCTTACTGCGATGATACGAAAAGCATTCCTAATGACGCTAAAGCCGGGGCTTCAGGATGAGTACGAAAAGCGGCACAACCCGATCTGGCCCGAGTTGCAAGATCTCCTGAAGCAGCACGGCGTTCATAATTACTCGATCTTTCTGGATCGCGAAAGTGAAAGATTGTTTGCTTATGTGGAGATCGAATCCGAGCAGTCGTGGAACGACATCGCAAACACCGAGGTGTGTTGCCGCTGGTGGTCGCACATGAAAGACTTGATGCTGACAAACGCAGATGACAGTCCCGTGTCAGTTTCGTTAGATGAGGTCTTTCATCTGGATTGAAAAAGGAAATTCGAAATGCGAAATGCGAAATGCAAAATGAAATCCTAATTTCGCATTTCGCATTCCGCATTTCGAATTTCCCTTCTGGGGGTGTGAGCGAAGATGGGTGATCGTTTGAAGGGCGAAGTTGCCATCGTGACCGGCGGGGGCGCGGGCATCGGACAGGCGACGGCAATCCTGTTTGCAGAAGAAGGCGCGAAAGTGGTGGTCGCCGACATCGATGAAGCGGCCGGCGCAGCGACCGCAGCCACAATTAGAGATCAGGGCGGTCAGGCTATAGCGTGGCTGACTGACGTGTCACTTGAGAGTCACGCTCAAGCGGTTTGTGAGACGGCCGTCAAAGCCTTCGGCAGGCTCGACATTCTGGTTAACAACGCCGCCGCCTTCGTGCTGAAAGGACTCGAAGCCACGGTCGCCGATTGGGAAAAGGCGCTGGGGGTGAACGTCATCGGAACCGCCTTGATGAGCCGCTTTGCCGCCGAGGCTATGAAGCAAGCCGGAGGCGGCGCGATTGTCAATCTCGGCTCGATCTCCAGCTTTGTCGCGCAGCCCTCATTCATCACGTACAGCGCCACGAAAGGAGCCCTGGTGCAGATGACACGCAATATGGCGATGGACCTGGCAGCGTTCGGGATTCGCGTCAACTGTGTTTGTCCGGGCACTATTCTCACTCAGGCCTCCCGTAATCACATGGAGCGCGCCGGCCAGACGCTTGAAGAATTCACTGCACTCGAGGGATCGAAGAATCTTCTCGGCCGTGTGGGCGAGCCGCGCGAAGTCGCCTCGGCCATTCTGTTCCTTGCTTCGAGTGAGGCATCCTTTATCACGGGCGCTCACTTGCTGGTAGACGGCGGTTACACGACACAATAACTTGTCGCACTTCGGTATCTCCCGCAAGCCTTTGGGAGGCATGCACACTCAGTACTCTAAAACAAGCTCACAGATCAGGGTTCACGACATCGGCTTCTTGAAGTTCAAAGAGAAGAAAGGAGAGAGGTGTATGCGCAAGATCAGGATGCTCACGATTGTATTGTTCTGCGCTGTTGCTGTCATCGGGCAGACCAACAGGGGAGGCATCAGCGGAACGGTGGTCGACCCTTCCGGAGCGGTTATCCACGGGGCGACGGTCACCATCACCAACATCGGAACGAATCAGGTAGCGAAGCTGACGACTTCCGAATCGGGATCGTACACGGCCACCTCGCTCGAGCCGGTGGGATACAGAATCACTGTGGAAGCGCCGGGCTTCAAGAGGGCTGTGGTGGAAGGCGTGAAGGTGGACACGGCGACCACGGCGACTGTGAATGTCACGCTTGAACCCGGCGGCATCGAGAACGTAATCACGGTTTCAGGGGCGGACCTGCTGCCGCTCAATAAGGAATCGGGCACCTCGGGTCAAACTATCACCGAGCGCCAGATCGTAGAGATGCCTCTGAACAACCGCAGTGTCCTGGACCTTGC
>DASYSA010000262.1:0-8924 GCA_036003885.1 Blastocatellia bacterium
AGACCGTGGCGAGGGATTCGACCCGGACGCTCTTCCGAACCCGCTTGACCCGGAGAACCTGCTCAATCCTACTGGACGTGGGATCTTCTACATGCGCACCTTCATGGATGAAGTCGAGTATTCGACTCACCCTGAAGGGGGAATTATTGTGCGCATGACCAAGAGTAGATGCTCATCTAAGTGACAAGAATTCCGAGGACGAAAAAGGAGAAGTTAAGATGGCTCAGCTTAGTCTTAAGGAACGCCAATCCGGCGACATAACGATTCTGGACCTTTCCGGAAAGATAACCATCGGCGAAGGCAGCGTGCAGTTGCGTGAGGCCGTCCGAAAGTTGCTCGATGAGGGCAAGAAAAAGATTCTGCTCAACCTCGGAGACGTCTCATACGTGGACAGCTCTGGAATAGGTGAGCTCGTCAGCTCTTACACAACCACCAACAACAGCGGCGGCCAGTTGAAACTCCTGAATCTGACCAAGAAGATTCAAGATCTGCTCATGATCACCAAGCTGCTCACGGTATTCGAGACCTTCGACAACGAAGAGACCGCCGTGGCCAGTTACAAGTAAGCTCGCAACGAAGCGGCTGCGTACTAGCATGCCGAGCCGGGAACAAAGGGCGCACACCGCTACGATAGTAGCCGGTTGCGCCCTTTAGTGCATTCTTACGATTATGCCGAAGAGGCGCCTCATTTGTTCGATTGTCGCCATCGCCTCCGCGTTTCTCGCGGTTCGGATGGCTCAGTCGCAGACATCGGCTCAGAATACTCCAGGCGAACGGACGTTCGCCGTGGTAATCGGAATCTCCAAATACCCCAGGCTACCCGGCGGCTATCAGCTTCAATTCGCGGACCGCGATGCGACGATGTTTGCCGAAACGATTAAGAAAGCCGGGGCGAGCCCTGATAACGTGCGGCTACTCACCGGGCCGAATGCAACTGCGTCCAACATCCGAGCAGCGGTCGGCACCTGGCTCGCCCGCGCGGCATCCACTTCAGACACCGTCTATCTCTTCTTCTCAGGTCATGGTCTGGTTGAAAGCGAGTTCAAGGAGTCGTACCTGCTCGCATACGACTCAGATCCAAAGGATCCATACGCGACCGCGGTATCGATCGGCGAGATCGGCCGCGCGCTGGGACGCAGACTACGAGCACGCCAGGTGTTGATCCTTGCTGATGCGGCTCGGCGCGATTTCTTCAATCCCGATTCCGATGGGGCTTCAACGACGAAACTCTTTACCGAGGCTTTCGCAGAGCTTGCCACCTCGAGACCTGGCGTCTCGGTAATGCTGGCGTCGGGACCTGGTGAATTCTCTCGCGAAGGCCAACGCTGGAGCGCTGGGGTCTTTACGAAGTACGCTGTCGAGGGTCTGTCAGGCGCCGGAGACGCCGACGGGGATGGCTCCATAACCGGAACTGAGTTCTTTGATTTTGTCTCCAATCACGTTGCCGAGGATACGTCGAGCAAGCAGCACCCGTGGCTTGCTGCAAACTCTTTGGCACAGATCACGCTTCCACGAAGCACGGCGAGGCCGAGCGTTATCGCCACAGCTGCAGGAAAGTCAACGCCCACGCAGCCGGAGCAACGACCCACCGCAAAGACGAGTGAATTGGAACGTGACCGGCCAGAAAAGGCCCAACCTCCAGTCACGCTCGATCATCAGAAGGCACCCGGACCTGAGTCTACTCCGGGAAAAACAGCGACTCACACTGACGCTCCACGAGTGGCAGCACCTCCTTCGGGAGAGTCAAACAAATCAGCCGGCGCAAGCGTAAGCTCTGCACAGCCGAATGGGGAGACCGCAAAGAAGTCATCCCCGATTGGGAAGGACGCCTCGAGCACTCGCGGTCCATCCACCACGGTCGCCGGAACAGCACCTGCTATCCGCCCCCCGGCAGAAACAGGTCCACGAGGAAAGACCACGTCGCGGGGATCGAAAGCATCCGGAGCATCGGCGCGGGGAAGCAAACCGGCAATCTCCTCGCGAACCTCGGCGACGACTCCAGGCCCGAAGAACGAGGGTTCAGGACCGGTTACGCCGTCAAAGCCTCAAGAGGTGAACGCCGCGCCGCCTGAGACGACGGGATCGATTGGAGCAGGATCGAAGACTGAGTCACCGCCGGCTCCTCCCAAGCCCGTCATTTCGCCTCCGTCCGTTCCCACACTTTCCGCGGAACCAGCAAAAACGGGTACCAGGACCGTAACCGGTTCGATCCCCGTGGCCAACGCGGAACCGGCCCCATCACCCCTCATACTTCAGATAGAGAGGGCGATCTCGTCGGGCGCTCTGATTGAGCCACGGGACGCCAGCGCATGGGACTACTACCAAAAGCTCATCAAGGACCCTGCGTCGGCTTCTGAAGCATCTCGATTGAAGCCTCTGCTGGCCTCGGCGCTCATGAAGTCGGGTCGGACTCTGGTCGTAGGAGATGTGCGGGCCGACAACATAACCGAAGAGGTCGATGACTTCCGCCGGGGTGGTCAGATGCTGGCGCGAGCGCGGGCGCTTGCGCCTGAGAATGCAGAGACTGCCGGTTTCGAAAAGCTGAGCGCGGCTCAGGCGCTGGTCGGGCTTCAGTTTTACGAAGAGGCCGAGAAAGCGCTGACCCAGCTGCAGTCGCTGCGGTTGCCGGCCGTGGAAAATGCCCTCGGACTCGCGTATATGGGAAGCCTGAACGAATGGCAAGCCGAGCGCGCATTCAAGCGCGCAATTGACCTGAACTCGAATTGGGCGCCTCCGCACTATAACCTCGCTATGCTGTACAGGAGTCAGAAGAAGGAGGCGATCGGCGAGCTTGAGCGTGCGGCGGTGATCGATGCTTCAAACACTTCTGTCTTGAGCGCCCTCGCGGATGAGTACTTTAGCAAAGAGAAGTGGGCGCCGGCCGCTGATACCTACCGCAAAGCCATTGCGATGAAACCGAACGACGAAACCTTGCACACCAAGCTTGGTCACGCGCTGTACAGCCAGGGGCTTCGCGACGAGGCCAACCGAGAGTATCAGAAGGCGAAGGAGATTCGAGGAAGACAGTGAACAGGAAATTCGAAATTCGAAATTCGAAATTCGAAATTCTTTTTGTGTATGACAATTGATGCACCACTTCGAACGGTCGGCATTGTGGGCGACATCCACTGCGAAGTCGAGTCCCTCAAGACGGCACTTTCCTTCCTAAAAGAGGCCAGAGTGGATCGCATCCTCGCCGTGGGTGATATTGTCGACGGCGAGGGGGACGTAAATGAGTGCTGCCAGTTACTGCAAGACTTTGGTGTCGCGACGGTTCGGGGCAACCACGAACGCTGGTTCCTCACCGGCCAGATGAGGGACCTGCCGGAAGTGACAATGCAATCTGAAGTTGATCGACTGAGTCGAGCCTTCATTTCGGGACTACCAACGACCCGAGTGTTCGACACTATGCGCGGAAGACTGCTGCTTTGTCACGGACTTGGTGAGAGCGATATGGCCGGGGTCTGGCCCGATGATCAGGGTTACTTTCTCGAATCCAACCTCCCGCTCCTCAGGCTCCTGCTTGAGGGCGAGTACCGATTTGTGGTGAACGGCCATACTCACAACAGAATGGTTAGGCGTTTCGATGACCTGACTATCATCAACGCGGGAACGCTCTATCACGATCACGATCCTTGTTTCCTGATTACTGATTTCGAGGAAGGGTTCGTTCACTTCTACGACATCGGCGAGACGGGGCGACTGATGCACGGGAAGATCGTTCAACTTCCTCTTGTATCAGAACCAAGGAATCATCCCTGCCGCTAAATTGATCATCATTCACAATGTAACGCGAAGGGAGGGCCTGGTACACATTCCGCCCCTTCGAATCAACGTTCTCGGCGATTCACAGTCGCGCTGCTATCATTGCTCAGGATGAAGAAGCTCACCGACATACTGCTGACCATAGTCGTGCTTGGCGGAATTCTCATCTTGAGCGCGATCGTCACAGGCGCCTTCACTCGGGCAATGTATTATCGATGCACTGGGTGTGGATCTCTGAATGCGAAGCGTCGGTCTCACTGCCGAGTCTGCAACGACCCGATCGGACCTCCCAACTGAGAATTATGGTGAAACCACCGACCAGTTCTGAGAGAGGAATTCTCGACTCAAATGCCTGCTGAGGCCAACGACCTCCTGAACCGGGTAATAACGAACGCTCAACGAATGGAGCGACTGGTCGACCGAATCAACATGGTTTACTGGTCAAGGATCTCGGAACAAGCCTGAATCAAGGCACGTAAGACCCTTAAGGTGTAGCGGCAAGTACTTCATGTTAGACTAATCCTCTTCGTTGGCCTGGATCGGGGATGCCATTGCTCTTATCGTCAACACAGCGGGCCGCACAATGGTTACGACAATTGATCATCAAAGTTGTTTTGGAGGATTTCAAATGAACAAAGCTCTCTCTCTGCTACTGCTGATCCTGTTGGCGGTGCCGTTTGCGGCTGACGCAAGGCAGCGAAAAACCGCTACCAGTGGTGCGCCGGCATCGATCATTGCCATGAAGGATTTCTTTCGGAATCCTGAAAAGACCGCCTTCGCGCTCTCGCCTAATGGCGAGTACCTGGCGTTCATGCAGCCCTGGGAGAAACGGCTGAACGTCTTTGTGCAGAGGACCGGTTCCGACGCAGCGCCGGTTCGCGTTACGAGCGCGACCGAACGCAACGTCGCCGGTTTCGGATGGAAGGGCAACAACCGAATAATCTTCGTGCAGGACAAGGGCGGCGATGAGAACTATCGGGTCAACGCCGTCAACATCGACGGATCGAACCCGAAGGATCTCACTCCGTTTGAGAAAGTTCGGGCGGAGATCGTCGACAGTCTCGAAGACAACGATGCCGAGATCCTTGTCGGACTCAATAAGCGCCTGCCGCAGGTTTTTGATGTCTACCGCCTGAACGTCAACACCGGCGATATGCAGGTGGTCGCCGAGAACCCGGGTAACATAACCGGGTGGCAAACCGATTGGGATGGCAAAATCCGACTTGCCACTACGACGGACGGCGTCAACAGCACTTTGCTCTACCGCAAGACCGAAGCGGAGAAGTTTGCGCCAGTTCTAACGACCAGCTTCAAGGAGACAGCTTCCCCTCTGTTCTTCACTTTCGACAATAAATACGTTTACATGGCCACCAATATCGGGCGTGACAAGACCGCGATCGTCAAATATGACGTCGAGAACAAGAAGGAACTTGAAAAGATCTACGAGCATCCTGAGGTTGACGTCTCGAATCTGCTTTCGTCAAAAAAGCGCAAGGTCATTACGGGAGTCTCGTACAGCACCGAGAAGAATCACTACCAGTTTTTCGACAGGCAGCGGGAAGCCCTGCAGAGCGACATTGAGAAGCGACTGCCCGGTTATGAGGTGGTCGTCGCGGGCATGAACAAGGACGAAGACAAGTGCCTGGTGCGCACCTACAGCGACCGGTCTCTGGGCGCCTATTATTTTTATGACCTGAAGACGAAGGCGTTCAGAAAGCTCGCCGATGTGAGTCCCTGGATCAAAGAGGGCGAGATGGCAGAAATGAAGCCGATCCGCTACCAGAGCCGCGACGGTCTGACGATTCACGGCTACCTGACCTTGCCAAAGGGGGGCGCGGAAAAAGGTCTGCCGGTCGTGGTCAATCCGCACGGCGGTCCCTGGGCACGGGATTCCTGGGGCTTCAACCCCGAGGTCCAGTTTTTGGCGAATCGCGGCTACGCCGTGTTGCAGATGAATTTCCGCGGCTCAACCGGCTACGGCCGAAAATTCTGGGAAGCCAGCTTCAAGCAGTGGGGGAAGACAATGCAGAACGACATCAGCGATGGCGTTCAGTGGCTGATCAAACAGGGCATTGCCGATCCGAAACGCGTCGGCATCTATGGCGGCAGCTACGGAGGCTACGCGACGCTCGCGGGGCTGACATTCACACCGGAGTTATACGCGTGCGGTGTGGACTACGTCGGCGTTGCCAATCTCTTCACATTCATGAAGTCGATTCCGCCCTACTGGAAGCCCTTCCTGGAGATGCTCTACGAGATGGTTGGGAATCCGGAGAAAGATGACGCGCTGCTGCGTTCGGCCTCGCCCGTCTTCCACGTCGACAAGATCAAAGCTCCACTGCTGGTCGCGCAGGGCGCCAACGATCCGCGTGTGAACAAGAACGAGTCCGATCAGATGGTGGCCGGGTTGAAGGCCAGAGGGATCGACGTGCCTTACATGGTGAAAAACAATGAAGGCCACGGCTTCCACAATGAGGAGAACCGTTTCGATTTCTACCACGCTATGGAGGAGTTCCTCGGGAAGCATCTGGGTGGCAGAGTCGAACAACGCGAAAACTGAGCATGGTTGGAGGTAAGGTCCGGCCTGGCGCCGCGATGGCGGCGCCAGGCCGCATGCAAGTCGCTATGAAAGCGTTAGCTCCTCAGTTCGTGATTCTTCTGCTGCTGAATGGGCTGCCGGGCGTAACGGGTATTGAAATCTCCGTCAAGAATGGCAGTGAGCGCGAGAATCAAACAAAAGCTCAACTCGAGAGACTCCTCAAGCAGTACAACCTGGCAAAGTGGATATTCACGACCAAGGTGATCATTGATCAGGCTGAAATCCCACACAGCCATCCGGTACTCACGCTCCACACTCGGCACCTCGGTAACGACGACGCTCTCCTTTCTACTTTCATACATGAGCAGATCCACTGGTTCGAAGAACAACACGCAGCAGAACGCGACAAGGCGATAAAGGAATTGGAAGCCATTTATCCTGAGGCTCCAGGCGGTCCGCCGGAGGGAGCGCGAGACAAGAACTCGACCTACCTGCATCTGATGGTCTGCTATCTGGAATACCTGGGGATGATCGAGTTGGTTGGACCAGAGAAAGCCCGCCACGTCATCGAAGAGTCGTCGCACAACTACTACAAATGGATCTACGCGACAGTGCTCAAGGATGGGCCAAAGATCGCGGCAGTTCTGGAAAAGCACAAACTCAAGCTCTAGGCGGGGTGCCTGGGACTCTCAGCCACGAGACGTCCAATCACAACCCCTCGGACGCTCGTCCGGAACGTTGAAAGGCCACAGCCTAACCCCAGCGCCGATAATTGCGCGATAGGTGGGGGCCATTCTTCTCTGATGTCAGACCGTGATCGTTCCGGCTACCGGCGAATTCTGGACCTTCTATGTACTCGCGGATGGTGTTTTCGGTAGCTGCGTTTCTTGTGCACATGGTAAATCGCGCCGCCGCCGGCACCGGCTCCCGCGCCGATAAGCGCGCCCTTCTTTCCCCCGATCAAACCTCCGGCAGCGCCGCCGATTGCTGCTCCCACGCCAATTCGCTTCGCGGCCTTCGCTTTTCCGGCCTCGCGATTGCGCTGGACGCTGGCCTCAACGCTCACGCTCATCAGGGCAACGCACATTGCGAGAAGCAACGCGCCTACTCTCAGACTCTTCAATTGACCCATCAGTCTAAACCTCCATCTGGCACTATATCATTGATTGCAGCTCCGCACCCTCTGCATTAGGAGCTTCGCATCCGCCAAGAAGCAAGGTGTGTCGCTTTGATACTCCGTCGAAGCGAAACGCTGTACAGGGCAAGGCTCGTTCCTCTGCGAGTTGAGGTTTGACAAGAAGCGCGCTGTCTTGAATAATCCCGCGCGGATCTAACGAAACCGATGAAGATGATCAAGGCAACAATCAATGCGCGGACACCATTGCAGTCTATGCTCATCCTGGCCTGGCTCGGCTGGATGCCAGCCGGCGAACACGCCCGATTACCTGACGTGGGTTTTCAGAAACGGAATGCTGCAACCGCCCTGAAGAATCCCAGACACAAGCTATGGAACAGGCAAGCGCCCGAAGTATTCAAGGTGAGGTTCGAAACCGGCAAAGGACCCTTCATCATTGAGGTCCATCGGATGTGGGCGCCTCGTGGCGCGGACCGATTCTACAATCTGGCCAGCCAGGGTTTCTTCGATGATTCCCGCTTTTTCCGGGTGCGCGCCGGCTACATTGTTCAATTCGGAATCCCGGGCGATCCTGTCATCGCGTCGCTCTGGAGAAATCAGACTATACTCGATGATCCCGTCAGGCAGAGCAATCTTCGCAGTTTTGTCGCCTTTGCCATGACAGGACCCGATACTCGAACAACTCAGATCTATATCAACCTGGTCGACAACACGCGATTGGACGCCGAGGGATTTTCCCCAATCGGGAGGGTAGTTGCGGGAATGGAGAGCGTGGATCAGCTATATGCCGGCTATGGTGAGGATGCCGGGGGAGGAATGCGCGGAGGCAAACAGGGCCGGATCTTTGAGGCAGGCAATGAGTATCTGGATAAGAACTTTCCCAAACTTGATAAGTTAATCCGAGCCAGGATTGACTCTTCACGTAAGGATTCGCTGCATTAGACGCATCAATGGAGAGTCCTGAACACCCGCCGGCGACCAGATCACCAGATAGACAATGCGGACAATACCAAACAGGCCAAGAGCTATTGCGAACAGTCGAACCACTTTTACGTGATTAACTCGCCGGTCGAAGAACTCGACGGGGCGCTTCACACCTGCCAGCGCGAACAGGAATCTCAGCCAGACCAGAATAGAGACCACGAAGAGCGGCGGTCCGACTGCATTGAATGCGAGGGCCTCTCTCCAGTCGCCTTTGCCTATCGAACAGAATGAGTGCGTGAGTCCGCAGCCGGGGCATGGAAGGCCTGTCACAGCCTTGAAGGCGCAGACCGTGAAGTATTGGCCATTCGCGTCCACCTTTGAGGGAGTATAGAAAACACTGGCCAGGAGCACGCATGTGAGAGCGATAAAGGCGGCGGTCGCAACTCGTCTCGACTTCTTCGCCTCATCGTGCGAGAGGGTCTGGTCCTCTTCAACTGAGTCGCGATCAGCCCTCATTTCCATGATTACCTGTTTTCCCGGCATTGCTTCACATCACACGCG
>DASYSA010000263.1:0-6678 GCA_036003885.1 Blastocatellia bacterium
GGAGAGAAAGCAGAGTAGGTGAAATCACAAATCCAACCTCCTTGGCCTGTTGAATGCAATATCGCTGTTGAAAAAGCCTGTCATCAGACCGATCAAAAAGGTCTCAGTTGCAAGGCGCGCGATAAACCGACGAGCGGAGGCGTACTTGGGCAGTACGTTGGAGCGAGGCGATTGAGCGCAACGAAGCATATGAGTCTTTTTCAGCAGCCAGCTAGTACATTTCATTTGGCGACGTCACCGCGCAGTGACGTCGCGATGCGTGAGATCAACTCGACGTCCCGAAGGGTCAGCATCTGCTCGAGGTCCTTCGAGAAGATCATCTCCAGCAACCATGAGAGCGCCACGCGCGTCTTCTTCGCCAGCCGCGGGAGCTTGAGCAGGTAAACGCTTCGCCATAGGAGCCAGGCGATAAAGCCGGAGAAGTTCATGCCGAGGATGTTCGCGACTCCGTGCCGGTAGCCGATCGACGCGAGCTGGCCAATGGTGGAGAAGCGGAAGGGCTTCTTCTGATGACCGGCGAGAACCGCCTCGATATTCTTTGCTGCGTGCCGGGCTTGTCGCAGTGCGTGCTGCGCCGTCGGCGGCTGCGGCCCGCCCGTCTTGGCGTCGGGCACGGCGGCGCAATCGCCCATCGCCCAGAGGCCCGCGAAGCCCGGCACCTCCAAGAACTCGTCGACCACTACTCGCCCCTTCTCCTTCTTGCACGGCAGCTGCGCGATCACAGGGTTGGGCGTCACACCCGCGGTCCAGATGAGCGTGGCCGCGGGAATCGCTTCGCCGGATGAGACTGCGACGAGCGAGTCGACGTAGCGTGTGACTTTCGTCCGGGGGCGAATCTCCACGCCGCGGTCGCCGAGCTTCTGCTGCGCGTAGCGGCCGAGCTTTTCGCCAAGTTCGGGCAGCACAAACTCGCCGGGGTGAACAAGAACGACACGCACCTCTTGTGGCGCGAGCTGCGGGTAGTAGCGCAGCGCTTCGTGAACGAGGTCGTTTATAGCCCCGATGGTCTCGACACCGGCGAAGCCGCCGCCGGCGACGACGAACGTCAGCATCTGCTTGCGGACGGCGGTGTCGGGCTCAAGGCTCGCCATCTCCAGAATCGCAAGTACGCGGGCGCGGAGCAGCGCGGCGTCGCCAAGAGTCTTCAAGGTCACGGCGTTCTCGGCCACGCCTTGCATTCCGAAAAAGTTAGTCTCCGAACCCAAGGCGAGCACGAGGTGATCATAGTCGAGGTCGAGCGGAACCGGGCGCAGATTGCGAGTGCAGTGCACCCGCTTCGCGGCCAGGTCAATCGACCGCACGTCGGCCTGGACAAACTGCACCCGCTTGAGCATCCGGCGAATCGGGTTCACGATGTCGCTCGGGTTTAGGTCGCCGGACGCGACTTCGTGCAGCATGGGCGTAAACAGCAGAAAGTTGTCGCTGCTAACCAACGTCACTTCGACGTCGGCGCGTCGAGCAAGCGTCTTGTCGAGTCGAAGCGCCGTGTACACGCCGCCGAAACCGCCGCCTAAAATGATTACTTTGGTCTTCTTCATTTCGAGCCTTCATCAGAGGCATGCTTTGGCCCGCTCATCGAGCGTTTCTTCTTCAGCCCCATTTAATTCTGACTGCCCAGTATCCGATCCAGATTGAATGCGGCGCTAATCAAGGCAAGATGTGTGAAGGCCTGCGGAAAATTGCCCAGCGCCTCGCCTTGCGGCCCGGTCTGCTCTGCGTAGAGTCCGAGATGATTGGCATAACCCAGCATACGTTCGAATAGCAGCCTGGCTTGATCGAGCTTTTCCGGGATTCTCTGGCCCGCCCGCGTCAGCGCCTCCACGAGCCAGAAGGAGCACATGTTGAAGGTGCCCTCCTCACCCGGAAGTCCGTCAATCCGCGGTTGCGGCGGGTAGCGGTACACGAGGCTATCGCTGACCAGACCGCCTCGGCGTGGATTCTCAAGGATAGCAGCTATCGTGCTGAGCATCCGCGGATCGTTCGGAGCCATGAAAAAAACCAGCGGCATGATCAGAAGCGAGGCATCCAGATCCTCGCTCCCGTAGAATTGGGTAAAGGCGCGCTGCTTCTCGTTCCAGCCGCGGCTCATCACTTCCTCGTAGATGCGATCCCGCTCGTGGATCCACTTCGCGCGATCTGCCGGCAACGCGCGTTTGTCCGCCAGCCGGACGGCGCGATCCAGCGCAACCCAATTCATGACCTTCGAGTAAACGAAATGCTCTTGCCGATTGCGCATCTCCCAAATGCCTGCGTCAGGGCGCGGGCCGTTCTCGCAGAGCCACTCCATCCGAGCGCGGATCTTTACCCACATATCGTATGAGATAGGGCTCACGTACTTGTTGTAGAGATAAAGCGAGTCCATTAATTCGCCGTAAACATCGAGCTGGAACTGCGAAGCGACAGCATTACCGATGCGCACGGGGCCGGACCTCCGGTATCCTTCCCAGTGTTCCAAAGTCTGCTCGGGAGTCGGGCTGTCGCCCTGGATCGTGAAGAGTACCGGCATCGGCGCTTTCGGGTCGATGTGCTTGGATGCGTAATTCTCAATCCAGTTCATGAACGCCGCAGCTTCGTCTCTAAAGCCGATGCGAAGAAACGCGTAAACCGTGAAAGCCGCGTCCCGCAACCAGGTGTAACGGTAGTCCCAGTTCCGAGTGCCTCCAATCACTTCAGGCAAGCTGGTGGTGGGAGCGGCAATAATCGCCCCCGTGGGATCGAAGGTAAGAAGCTTCAGGATCAATGCCGATCTCTGCACCTGCTCCCGCCAGCGTCCGTGGTAAGTGCAGCCAGAGAGCCAGTTGTGCCAGAATTTCACTGTGTTCTGAAACAGCTCTTCGCCTTCCCTTTCGGAGGGCGGGTAAGGAACACTGCCTTCGGTGCCCTGCGCCCTCAGAATGAAGACCTGCGACTTCCCCTCCTCGAGTGTGAACTCGGCGGCCACTCCTCCCTGTCCGTCCTGCTTTAGTGGCACAGCGCCACTAAGGGCGATGGTCAAGCTGCCTGATTTGAAGATCACGCCGTTGGCTTCTGCCAGTGTCTCGTGACCCTTACGCCCATAGTCAAAACCGGGGCGGCACATGAGCGAAATGCGTGCTGTACCTCTGACGCAGCGAATACGGCGATAGAGATGGTGATACCAGGGTGAATCGGCAGCAAGCCCTACGGGCATGAAATCTTCCAGCTCGGCGATTCCATCTGGAAGCAGGAATCGCGTCACAAGGATGTTCGTGGAAGGCCAATAAAACTGTTTGTGCCGCACCTGATCGCCGACGGGGCAAATCTGGAACCGGCCTCCTTTGTTGTCATCGAGAATCGCCCCGAAGATGCTGGGCGAGTCGAAGTAGGGGTAGCAATACCAGTCGATCGAACCGTTCATGCCCACCAGCGCAACGGTGCGCATGTTGCCTATGATTCCGTAGTTTTCGATCGGCTGATAAGACATCGGTGTGCCTCCTTGGATTCCTTCTTGGGTACCAAACGCTAACGGGGTCACGCGAAAAGCGAAACCATGTAAAAGCTTTGTCCGCTGGGCCCCGTTCCAGCAGTTATGTCGATATCGATACGGGCGTTAGATCTTTGATCCTCATAGGTACAGCTGCGGATCAAGCGGTCCCGGGTTCCTTTTGCATTCCTCTTCATTTATCTGATGGCAAGGCGCGCAGTTATTCCAGCTAATCAACAACGTACCTATTTTCTTGCACTCAACGCCGCCGAAGCCGCCACCCAGGATCAGTATTTTGGTTTTGTTGTTCATCTTTTAATGCTCGCATACAACTGCTGGTCGTTGTGGACCGGCCATGACCGCGACGATCGTGCACGATGCAGCGATAGCCGTGCGAGGCGAGAAAGAACATCTGCGATTCCCAAGCATCCACCGCCCAGGCGAATGATGTTCTTTCGCCCATCCGAATCTCTTTCAATCTTTAATGTCATCTGCGATTTCTAAGCTCGACAGCAACGAGAGGGCGCAAAGAAAGGACCACTCGTAAGCTTCTGAAAAGTTTACGCTGAACGCGGAACTAGCTGCCGAGTTTTCAGCATTTGCCGAATTGTCGGCAAAGCCCCGGCGGGTCCCGCTGCACGACATGCGCAACTGACGACGCTCCGGGCACGCCGGCGACGAGCCATTCGAAGAGAGGGCGTGTATCGAACCATAACGAGTTTGCCGCCTATCAAAATTGTTCATGAGCGAGATTTCGCATCGGCCGCAGCTCGTCATGATGTATCACCCTCGACACCGTTATCGAAGCTTACTCCGTGGCCAAAACCCGGGCTTCATATCCGTCCTGCACTGCACTGATGGGTCCCGGGGAGATTTTCTTGACAGCGCCTACGAGCGTGCGGTAGAGGGCCAGTCGCTCGGCGAGGTGAACGGCAGCCGGCTCATCGAGCGCATTCATACCCACGACGGAGCGCTCAAAAGCATTCAGCGCATGCTCAAGCTCCGGCACGGCCGGTTCGGAGCCACCGGCCACTTGGATTTCCAAGGCATTGAGGGTTGTCGCCACGGTCCTATCGAGGTCGACCGCCGCCGCCTCCACCGCAGGCTGGATTTCGCCGCAGTCGCAATCGAGAATCAGATTGCCTTCTTCGGTGATGAAGTCAGAGCCAGTGTTTAATCGCCTGATACTTGACCGGATACCCATCTGCATTAGTTTTCTAGCCACGAGAGGAGATGCGATGGGAATTACTTCAACCGGCAGCGGAACCTTTCCGAGGCGGGTGACGACCTTACTTGAGTCGGCGATTACGATGAATCTCTTTGAGGCGTTGGCGACAATTTTCTCGTGCAGCAGAGCACCTCCTCCACCTTTGATCAGCGCCAGCCCGGGAGCAATCTCATCGGCTCCGTCAATCGCCACATCAATCTCCGGACACCGCTGAAAATCTATAACTGGGATTGAAAGCGATTCGGCAAGTTCCTTGCTCGCGTTCGATGAAGGGATAGCGCGAATTTTCAGACCGCGCTTCACGCGCTCGCCCAGCAGTTTGATGAAGCGAGTTGCGGTCGACCCTGTCCCCAGGCCGACGACCATCCCGTCCTCAATGAAATCCAGACTTTTCTTGGCGGCCAACTCCTTCGCGTCGTCGATGCATCGCATGGGTGACATCCTATTATCCCGGAATTCCTACTCTCCTAGATACATTTCTCCCGATCTCCTTTACCGCCCGAGCCAACTCCGGATCACGGCGTCCTGTTATAAAGACGTACGCGCCCTCGTTCACAAACTGCTTCGCCGTCGCAAGACCAATGCCGCTATTGCCACCCGTAATGAGTCCAATTTTTCCTTCAAGCTTAGGCATTCATTTTCCCTCTTTAGTTCTTCTTCAGCGAAATGCGGGGATCACCTTCGAGGCGAACAGCTCAAGATGAGATTGAGCCCACCGCGGTGGCAGTCCAGGAGGCAATGTCCAGGAATAGTAGTGTGTGACCGGGACGTTGCTGATGTAGTCGCGAATCATCGTTATCGCCGTATCCGGCTGGACGACTTTGTCGCAGTTGCTCGCGATCGCGCAGATACACTGGATTGGGCATAAGGCCGGCCTTAGATAGCCACGCCGTATAGTTATTGGCCTGGTAAATTATATGGTCGGCAGCTTCGTTGAATGTCGTCTCGGGATCATTCGATACGATCAGCCACTGAAAACCACTTGCGAACCTTACGTTATCGATGGGCCGGTTCTCTTTGGTTAGCTCGGCGACATAGCGATCGTACACGTCTCGGTTCGCGTCCGGTACGGTGAAACCATCGCCATAGCGAACGGCACGGCGGAGCGCTGCCTGAGTGAAGCCGCCTATCCAAACAGGTGGGTGAGGTCTCTGGATGGGTTCCGGGGTTATCTTGACATTGTTGAGGTCGAAGAATTTGTTCTTGACGGTGACGGTCTCTCCAGCGAGAAGACGGCGAACGATGCCGAGAGCTTCATTGGTACGCGACCCGCGCTCCTTGAAAGGCACACCGAAGCCTTCGAACTCTTCTACTTTGTAGCCAACTCCGACACCGAGTTCGAGACGTCCGCCCGAAATGACATCAACCACGGCGATATCCTCGGCAAGGCGCACGGGATTGTGAAACGGCAATAATAGCACCCCGGACGCGATGCGGATCCGTTTGGTGCGGGCGGCGATCGCAGCAGCTATGGGCAAAATTGAGGGGAGATACCCGTCTTCGATGAAGTGGTGCTCAGATAACCAAACGTCGTCAAATCCGTTGTTCTCGCCCCAAACGATCTGACCAAGAATCTCTCGATAGAGCCGGTCGGAGGGCTGCCGCCATTGGGGCGGATTTCGGAAGTCGTACCAAAGACCAAAGCGTACTTTTCGACTGTCGTGACTCATATGGATTCACCTTTCTTTGGAACTATGCTGTTCCTAATTGCTAAACTTGCAAAATTTCTAAGATCAATGGAGTCGGTCTAGAGTTGAGTTTCTTGGGACTCGGAGTTCCGGAGCCCTATCCCTAGCAAACGTGTTAGACTTTGCTCATTTGCTTGTTAAAAGACATCGCTGGCGAACAGGTGGGGAGTGCAAAAAATAGTAGGGTCGAGGACTGGCGCGGTATCTCGTAGGTGATGCCTATCTGTTGACCGTCTCTTTCGTTTGACGGTGCCTCACTAGCCTCACCGTAAATCCGTTTCCAGCCCCCGCCACATCAAACCGGACTTGACCCTTTCGGT
>DASYSA010000264.1:0-9618 GCA_036003885.1 Blastocatellia bacterium
GTTAGGGGAGCAGTACCCGCTCGAAATGGATGTTTGGCTGCCGCTGTCTCGTCTGAACGCTAATTCTTTTACAAATCGAATGACGCACCACATCTCCAGGGTCATAGGGCGCCTCAAACCGGGTGTGACGATTGAACAAGCGAGCCGCGAGATGAAGGCTATTGCTGAAGGGCTGCAGCAGCTCTATCCCGCCAGCAACAAGTCGTTAAGCGTTGTCCTCATGCCAATGCGACATCAACTGGTCGGCGATCTGAGATCTGTCGTATTGCTGGTCTTCGCCGCTGTCGCGCTTGTTCTGCTCATTGCTTGTGCAAACGTTTCCAATCTGCTGCTGGCAAAATCGGGCGAGCGGCAGCGCGAGTTGGCAATGCGTGCGGCGTTGGGCGCCGGGCGCGGACGTTTGGTGCGACAGCTTCTTACCGAAAGCCTGTTGCTGTCGCTGCTCGGCGGCGTCGCGGGACTCGTGCTGGCGCGGGCGAGTCTGCCTGTGCTGCGTTCGTCTCTATTGGGCATTGTGACAGAGAAGATTCCGGGGCTGGAGACGATTGGGATTGACTGGCGTACCCTGGTGTTTTACATTCGGCGCGACGCTGTTGACGGGCATTCTGTTCGGCTTGGTGCCCGCGCTGCAGATTTCCCGCATCAATCTAAATCAGGCGTTGAAAGAAGGCGCGAAGAGTTCGGCAGGCATTGGACGGCGCAAACTCAGCGGCACACTGGTGATGATCGAAACCGCACTGGCAGTCATGGTTATGATTGGCGCCGGATTGCTGGTCAGGAGCTTCCAAAGACTGCTGCAGGTTGATCCGGGTTTTCGCACCGATCATCTGCTCAGTCTGAAGATTGATCTGCCGCTGCCTCGGTATCAACAGGGCGAACAGGTCACGAGTTTTTATCAGCAACTGATGCCACGGCTGCAGGCATTGCCTGGTGTGGAGCAGGTCTCCGTTGTAGATCGCTTGCCGTTTTCATCTTCATTCAATGTCGCGCGCTTCGCTCCCGAGGGCGAACTCACAGAACCGGGGAAAGAACGGCTCGCACAACTGAGAGGTGTGGATCATCGTTTCTTCGAAATGTTGCGCATTCCGTTGCTCGTCGGGAGGCTCTTTGGCGAAAGGGATACAACCGCCAATCCACTCAACCAGGTCATCGTGAACGAGACCATGGCGCGACGCTTCGCTCCTGATCAAAGCCCGGTTGGTAAACATCTGAAAATGGATTGGGGCGCCAACCTCGAGATCATCGGTGTAGTTGCGGACATCAAAGACCGTGGCCTGGATGTGCCGGTCGAGCCCACAATCTATTGGCCCGGTGTGGGACGAGAAGCAATTCTGTTGGCGCGGACGAGCGTTGATCCAATGAGCCTCGCTGCGACAGTGCGCCAGACGGCGCTGTCAGTTGATCCATTACAGCCGGCGCATCAGGCCGGGACCGTTGAAGACATTCTCTCTGCGTCACTCGCTCGCCGCCGATTTGCAGTCAATCTGCTTGGCGTAATGGCGCTGTTGGCAGGGTCGCTCGCAGTGGTTGGCATCTACGCCGTAGTCGCTTACTCCGTCACGCAACGGACGCAGGAGATCGGGATTCGCCTGGCGTTGGGAGCGCAATCCAGCGACGTGCTGAAACCGATCATCAGGCGCGGAATAGCTCCAGCGTTAGTTGGCGTAGCCATCGGGCTGGCTGGGGCCTTCGCGCTTTCGCGGGTGCTGACGAGCCTGACGGCAGGTTTGTTGTTTGAAATCCGCGCCACTGACCCGGTGACGTTTGCGGCGATCGCGTTGCTGTTGGTGGTTGTTGCGTTGCTGGCTTCTTACCTGCCCGCGCGCGAAGCAACGAAGGTTGATCCAATGGCGGCGATGCGACACGAATGAAAGAAATTCGAAATTCGAAATTCGAAATTCGAAATTCGAAATTCGAAATTCTGATCGGGGTTCAGGTGATCACACGGAGATTCAGATACTGCCTTGTCGCGTTTGCGCTGATTGCTTGTCTTCTTGCGCACGTGGGCAATCCGAAAGCGCGAGAACCAAAAGGCGAGCTGCGAGTCCTGTTCATTGGCAACAGTCTCACCTATGCCAACGATCTGCCCGCTATCGTCGGGGCTTTAGCAGAGGCTTCAGGCCAGGAGCGCTTCATTCACAAGTCTGTTGCCTTTCCCGACCTAAGTCTTGAAGACCACTGGAATCGTGGCGATGCCCAACGAGCCATCACTGGAGAGAAATGGGATGTAGTTGTCTTGCAGCAAGGGCCTTCGGCGTTGGAAGAGAGTCGCAAACTATTACTCGAATACACACGCCTCTTCGCAAAAGAGATTCGGGCATCCGGGGCAAGACCCGCTCTGTACATGGTCTGGCCGTCTCAAGCGCGCTCTAAGGATTTCGATCGAGTTGTAGAGTCCTACAAATTGGCTGCGGATGAAGTGAAGGCGATTCTCTTTCCGGTTGGCCAGGCATGGCGTGAAGCATGGAAGCGCGATGCCGGTATCGAGCTCTATTCGGAGGACAAGTTTCATCCGTCTGTTACAGGTTCATACCTGGCGGCGTTGGTCATCTATGAAAAGCTGTTCGCGAAATCACCCGTAGGCTTACCGGCGCAGTTGAGACTTCGATCAAATACACCTGGTGAGATCGATCTGGGGAAAGAACAGGCGAGATTGCTTCAAGTTGCTGCCACGGAAGCAAACAAGAAATTCTGAGGACATGGCAGCAGGACTATCAACTTCGCACTCGGACTCAGCACTCAGGCACTCTCCTTCAATCAAGCGAGGCGATATCATGGCTTGCCTTGAATATGCGTCTCTGCTGGCCGAAGAGCAGGTCACTCCAATTCCAGAACTCGCTCCAACTCATGAATATCTGCGAGGACGAGAATCAGCAGATCTTCAGCTCGCTGAGGACTCCTGCGCGACCTTCGACCACCGTGAGAAGACTCCCCGTAGTCGCTCGAGCCGAGCCGCCGAGTCCGGCGTCTTCCTGACCAGAGTCTCGAGATGTCGCAGGTAGTCCGGCAAACCTATCGCTTTGCGCACCTCTTCGATAAATGGGTCGAGTTTCGAGAACACTCCTATGTGTTCGCCGTTCGCGTCGAGAAACATCTTCTCGTCTATTCCGCCATTGTTCACAAATGATGAGGCCATCTCCCAGTAGGAGGTTATCATTCGAAAGTGGGCGCTCCCGTCATGGCCGCTTGTGAAGATCTTCACAACATCCTCGGCGCTCTGTGGGTTGAACTCAGTGAAGTACCATTTACGCGCGCGTCGCAGTCCCTCCTCACGCCGCAACTCATACAGTTTCAAAATCAACGCAACGTCCTGATGCTTGTCACTCATCTTGTATCCTTTCGTCTTTCTTGTATCACGTTTGGTGATGATAGCACTCCCGCACTCCCACACACTCTCGCATTCTCCCACTCTCCCATTCTCCCACTCCCCCACCCTCTACCGTTCGTAACGCAGGGCTTCAATCGGGTTGAGGCGCGCCGCCCGGTACGCTGGCCAGAGCCCGAAGAAGAGGCCCACGCTCATTGAGACTGCCAAACCGGCGGCGATCGCGCCAACCGAGATGCTGGCCTTTAGCGAAGGCAGTACCAACTGGATCAGCAACGCCACTCCTATGCCAACCACCACCCCCGCGACGCCGCCCATCAGCGTCAACGTAATCGCTTCGAGCAGAAACTGCCACAGCACGTCTCGCCGCCTCGCCCCCACAGCCTTTCGTAAGCCGATCTCCGAAGTGCGCTCGGTGACCGACACCAGCATAATGTTCATCACCCCGATCCCGCCGATGAGCAGCCCCAAAGACGCGACCCCGATCAGGAGCAGCGAGATGCCGCTTGACGCCTGGGTCCAGATCTCGAGCATTTGATTGGAACCGAAGACCGCGAAATTGTCGGACGCGTCAGAGGCGAGATGGCGACGACGCCGCAGCAACTCGCGCGCGTCCTGGATCCCGCCCTCCACCTCTTCGGGCGATCCCGCAAGGCAGAGGAATTGGAGAAACTCTTTTTCACGCTCCGAGTAGATCTTGTCGAACGTGCCGAACGGGATCAGCACAAACTGGTTTTCGCTCGGGGCCCCGAAGAAGATTTCGCGCTGCTCGATCAACCCGATCACCTCGAAGACCTCGCCGTCAATGTGAATCATCTTGCCCAGAGGGTCTTCTATGCCGAACAGTCCGTCCGCAATCGTGCGGCCGAGGACAACGACGTTGCGGCGATGGGTCGAGTCGCTGTCGGTTATGAAACGTCCGCGGTCGACCATGATGCCTGTGGCGTCCGTGAAAAAGTGTTCGACACCGCGCATGATCGGCCCCTGTGCCTCCTCGCCTCTATACCAGACGCGCAGCGGCTCAAACGGCATCTTCGCGTAGAACGGGCTGACGACGCGCACCGAGGGACATTTCTCCCGAATGTCCAGCGCGTCTTCGACCGTGAGTGGCGGGCGCCGCTTGAGCAGAGCCTGAAAATCGGGGTTGCCCATGTCCGAAAAACCGATGCGTCCAACGATGAAGCTGCTCGGGTTGAGCCGAGACAGAGCGCGCTTTATCGTGCCGTCCAGGCCCTGAATCAGCGCGACCACCACGATCACAGTCGCGACTCCCATAATGATCCCTGCGAGCGTCAGCGAGGACTGAAACCGGTGTTGCCTGATTGCGTCGAGCGCGAGCGAGAGTGCTTCGCTTAAATGGGCGGCGCGTCTGGCGTTGATGAGTTGTTGGAACCGAACCTTATTCATATCGCAACGCTTCAATGGGCGACATTCGCGCCGCCCGGTACGCCGGGTAGATGCCCGCGATCAGGCCCACAATCGACGAGACTGCGAAGCCGACGATGGCTACAAGCGGACGTGAACTTGCGGGCAGCGGCGTGACCCAGGCGATCAGGCGCGCGATGAGCATCCCGATTGTTGTCCCGACCATCCCGCCGAACAGGCAGAGCGCGATGGTCTCAGAAAGGAACTGAAGCAGCACATCGCGGTGGCGGGCTCCGACCGCTTTCCGCAAGCCGATCTCACGCGTCCGCTCGCGCACGTTGACCAGCATAATGTTAGTGACACCCAGCCCGCCTACCATGAGCGCCACCGCTGAAATCAGAATTCCCACCACATAGAAGCTGCCAATTATGGTTTGATAGATCGCCTGCGCCGATTCCGAAGTGATGATGAAGAATGTGTCCTCCTGGTTGGGCAGCAATTGGCGCTGCACACGCATTCGGCCGCGCACTTCATCAATCGCCAGAGCCTGCGCCACAGATGCATGCTGACAGTAGATCGTCACGGCCTGGTGCGTGCCGAAGCTCCGCAGCACCGTCGTGAGCGGCATGATGATGAAACGATCCTGCGATCGTCCGAACAGCGCGCCGCGCCTCGCTACGGTGCCAATAACGCGGCATGGTTTGCCCAGCACGTTCAACTCCGCTCCGATCGGATCGCTGTGCGGAAAGAAGTCATCGACGATATCGGCCCCAACAACGCAGACCGCGGAGTGTTGTCCCTCCTCGATCTCGTTGTAGAAGCGCCCGTTTGCGACATCCACTCGCTCGATCTCAAACATAGTCGCGGTCAGGCCGCGAATCTGCACGCTGCCGCTCACGGCGCCATGGAATCTGATGCGGCCCATGATGTCCGACTCCGCGCCGACGGTTGCGCACTCGCGGCAGTCGTCGCGCACGGCCAGGTAGTCGTTGTATTCGATCCGCTTCCACTTCGACGCCTTGATGAAGTCGTTGATGTTGAGAAAGTTTGCGGGAAGTTGCGAGACTTGAAAGACGTCGGGTTGCAAGGTGACGAGCCTGTCCGTGATATAAGCGCTCGCACCTTCGATCAGCGCAACGATGGCGACGAGCGCGCTGATGCCGACGACGATACCGAGCACGGCGAGGCCGGTGCGCAGTTTGTTGGCGAGCAGGGCTCTGACCGCATTGGCTAAGATCTCGCGTCGATCCATTATGTAACGATCAAGTTCGTCACCTGAGCATACCGCTTGCTGCTGCCATCGGGCAACGATCCGCAGATGCTACGAACAACGATCCGCAGATGCCGCGGATTCCACAGATACTACAGGTCACTACGAACACTGCTGTCAATTGTTCAAGTCACGGAGGGAAGGGCCGGTCCGATTCTTGGGTCTTCATTGTTCTTCGTTCTGTGTCATCTGCACAATCTGCGGACGGATCTCGCTGACCCACTGTTATGTCATTGTCCACCAAAAAACCGCGGAACGAACGATCACTGCGCGCGTGTAACGCGAACAGGCGAATGCCCATGGCTCGATCACGCTCCGAATGATCCCAGAGAAATATTTTGGAAGCTTTTGGCCTCGCCGGGCGAATTACTAATGTAGCCGCCAGCAAGCACCCTGAGTGGATGATGGCAAACTCGATAACTCAAACGGATGCCGACCTGCTGAGGCTCACAATGGCCGGAGACGATCAGGCATTCACCGCGCTCTACCGGCGGCATCAAGGTCAGGTTTATAGGTTCGCACTCTTAATGTCCGGCTCCGTCGGCATCGCCGAGGATGTCACGCAAGAGGTGTTTCTAATGCTAATCCGCGAGGCCCCCCGTTACGATCCGGCGCGAGGACAGCTCTCTTCCTTTCTGTACGGAGTCGCCCGCAATTACGTGCTCCGGTGTATCGAGCGGGATCGCTCTTACGTGCCTCTCATCGACGAATCTGAAGAGGACGGAGCGGTACCGGTCGCACAGTTGATTGATCGAGACGATCCCCTCGGAAATCTAACTCGCAATGAAGTGATCCGGTTGGTGCGCCAGGCGGTAGTAGCCTTGCCTGCGCGCTATCGCGAGGCAGTCGTCCTGTGTGACTTCCAGGAATTGAGTTACGCCGAGGCGGCGAAGGTGCTCGGCTGCCCTGTCGGCACAGTGAGCTCACGTCTTCATCGCGGGCACGCCTTGCTGCTTGAAAAGCTGCGCGCGGTGAAAAAATCGGATTCGACATTGCATGAACCTTCTCCGCTGAGGTGCTTCGCATGAATTGCCGAGACTTCGAAATGATCATCACCACACTGGCACGCGAGAAGGTGCTTGAAGGGATCACCCGCGAGAAAAGCCTGGCTCATGCTGAGGCTTGCGCGCGGTGCGCAGGCAGGCTCGCCGAAGAGAGAGCCTTACTGGCCGGTGTACAGGCCGTAGTTGAAGATATAGCCGGCGAAAGCGCGCCAATGCGCGTTGAGGCCGCGCTGCTTCTCGCATTCCAGGAGCGCGCGGGATCCAGCTCGCACGTATTGCGAATGCCTCAAAGTAGGGACCTGACCCGCTGGATGTGGGCAGCGGCAGCGGCGGCAATCCTGGCCCTTGTTTCGACGGTGGTAGTCTCCCGGCTGCATGGCCGCTCATTCAACGAGAACAATGCCGCGCGCGAGCTATCGTCCGGGTCTCCGGCTCCGACTACGCCGCCTGAGCGCATCGTGACCGGAGCAGATGACAATAGGCGGGCTACCCCTGGTCCGCGACGGAGAGAGGCGGGGCGCCACGCAATTCTTCACCACGAGCAGGGTGGGAGGGAGATTGCGACTGATTTCCTACCACTGCTGGATGGAGACGATCTCAGCTCATTGGATAGCAGTCAGTTGGTTCGCGTCGAATTACCGGGCTCCGCACTCATTGCAGTGGGGCTGCCGGTTGATGCTGAAATGGCAAACACCCCGGTCAAAGCCGATGTGCTGCTCGGCCACGACGGGCTGGCGCGGGCGATTCGGTTCGTGCGCTGAGGTCGGCGATCGAGCTCGTCTAACGACGGTAACCTGATCAGGTTGAACGTAGGATATAAGAGAGAGACAACCATGAAGATACAGAGATCTCGAGTGACCGCCTTCATAGGATTACTTGCACTCCTGTCCGCCGGCATCCACTTACCAACACACGCCCAGGAGAAGAGAGAGCCCAAGAAGCCGGATTATGCTATCCCCCTCGAATCCACTCCATTCCCCGGAGCCGCCAACCAGGACTTCCCAATTGAGGGCGCCGCCACTATCAAATTCCTGGAGGCGAGATTTGCGTTCGATAAGCTGGTGAAGGGAGCGGCCTATTCGGCGGTCGCAGTTACTGAAACGACCCAGACTCTCAGCGACGGCAATCAGATTACGCGGAAGTCTGAAGTCACCCTGTATCGGGATAGCGAAGGGCGCACACGGCGCGAACAGACCCTTGAGGGTGTGAAAACCTGGCCGGCGGCTGGAGATCCGCCTCGAATGATCTTCATCAACGATCCTATTGCCGGCTATAACTATGTCCTTGATCCGCGCACGCGGACTGCTCGTAAGACCGGTGGCGCTGGCAAGGGCAAACCTGGAGACGCACTCAACAACGAGAAGGCTAAGACGCTCGACAAGCTGGAAAAGGCGGGCAGAAAGGTGGCGACGAAACAAGACCCAACCGAGACTGGCGGAAATGCACCGCCCGTCAGGATTGCGAAGCCACCCGACGCGAACTCAGCTCCGGACGGCGCGAAGATGGTCCGGCAGGTGAAGATTGCGCCTCCAGCCGAGGGCGCGAAGATGGCGCGGCTAGTGAAGCCTGAAATATCAATCGGCGCGAAGAAGAGCGAATCACTCGGAAAACAGATCATTGAGGGCATCGAGGCCGAGGGCACGCGCTCGACGACCACCATTCCGGCCGGTGAGATCGGTAACCGATTGGCCATCGAGATCGTCGACGAGCGATGGTACTCGCCTGAGTTGCAAACGCTGATGATGAGTAAGCACCACGACCCGCGGTCCGGCGACACGATCTATCGGCTGACGAACATGAACCGTGGCGAACCCGATCGTTCGCTGTTTGAGGTCCCACTCGATTACACGCTCAACGACGCATCGAAGCCTTCGCCAGCACGCATAAAGAAGTCCGAAGATGAGCGCTTATGAGCCCTGGTCATCGGCAGCGTCTCTTGTTTCTATATTGTGCCAATGAAACAAGGACGGTTAATTTTTTGTTAAGCAGATAATTTCTTCTCAACTTTTACGGTCTGAACTCAGTACATCCATTAGGAGGATTTAGACCGGCGCCTTTATCAAGGCGCTGACTGGTCTCACCACGCGCTAATCACTGAGCCGGCGAGAACTGGATTGTCCGCCGCAACTGATCCAGGCTCGATCGGCAGTTCAACCGGTCAGGGTTGAACTCTTTTGGCAGTGTAAGTCAATTGATCCGCTGCGACGCGATCATTCCCTGCGTAACAGAAAGGCAGAGGACTTGACCGAAGGTTTGGCGGACTAGCTATCTGTGTGCCTGAAGAGTTCCTACCCGATGCCGTTGCCACGAACATACCCAATACTGGAGGGCCATCATGCTCAACCTTCGACGTGTCTGTTCGCTGCTTCTCCTCGTCCTCTTTCTAACATTAACGGCCAACGCCCAGGACCGTCGCGCCGCGCTGGAATTCTACGAACGCGGCCGCCAGCGTTATGCAAAGGGAAACATGGATGGCGCGATCGCCGACTTGACCCATGCAATAGCGCTTTTCTCCCTCCCCCAGGCAAATCTTCGACGGAGCGGCCAGGGCTGGAGATCGAGCCGGGAATTCAACGACGAAGCCTCGAACTTCGATCACATCAAACTCCTCGATCCACTTGCCGCGGGCGCTTACTCCGATCGCGCTCTGGCTC
>DASYSA010000265.1:0-15668 GCA_036003885.1 Blastocatellia bacterium
ACTTTGCCGCGAATTGAGTCCCACTTTTAGTCAACGGCTGACGCCCTGTACGACCTTAGCGGCCTCGCTTCCCCGTTGAAAACATCCAACGAGTTGAATAATATGCGCCACTAATTGAATAAAGGGAGGAACGATACACATGGCTTACACCCTGGAAGAACTCAAGAAGAAGACCGTCGCCCAGCTTCGTGAGATCGCCAAAGCCAGCGACCACGATGCACTCAAGGGCTACAGCGTTATGCATAAGCACGAGCTGCTGCGAGCGCTTTCGAAGTCACTCAATATCGAGCACGAGCACCACGAAGTCGTCGGCTTGAATAAGGCCGCCATCAAGGCCCAGATCAAAGAACTCAAGCACAAGCGGGATGAGGCGGTCGGTGTTCACGACAGTACCCGCCTGAAGGAAGTCCGCCGAAAGATCCATCGGCTCAAGAGGATGATTCATAAGGCAACTGTTTAGGACTTGCCGACAGATCCCGGGTGGCGCTTCATCGCAGAGGGGCAGAGACTTGCCCTGCGAAGTTCCAATACCATCAAAACAGGCTCCGCCTTGACGGGCCCTTTCGGGCGGCAAAGAAAATCTGGACGGCGCGTGTCCTCCTCCCTCTGCGGTCTTTAAACTTGCGGTGAGCAACTCTTTCCCCTCGTTTCTCCTTCCAACAAGATATGCTGTCCTCGTTTGCTCACTTCGCTGGAGATCCACGCCTGCCCCGGGGGCGCCGACGAGTGGAAGTGTGTGAGATGACGGTGTTACCTTTTCCATGCGACGCGTCGAGGGGACCTGGATTCAGGCGATCAGTAATCGCAGGCAATAAGGCTGGCAAAAGCCTTACCGAGATCAGCCACGCAGGGTCAGTAAGGGAGATTCAAATGATGATACAGAGAAGAACAGAGTGGATTCGTTCAATGTCGGCGGCAGCGCTGGCGGTTCTTTTAATTTTTGGGATGTCGATGGCGGCATACTCGCAACAGCGGAGGACGGCCAAACCCGCACCCTTGAAACCGGCCGTCGGGTCGATCTTCGGACAGGGGTATCAGAGAGGATACGGTTCCGGCTTTACTCAAGGTCTTAATGATTGGCATAGAGGGGTGCCTCGCGACTGGCAAAACTCCGGAGGTTACCAACAGCGCGAAAACTCCTACGATGCTCGCTATCGCAATTCCCAGGAGTACAGTCAGGGTTTCGAGCTCGGATTCGAGATTGGTCATACGGATGGCTACTACGGCAGGGCGCGCAACCCGGCATTGCCGACCAACGCTCTGGTGCTGGCAAAGGCTGCCGCGATGGCGGACGCTCAACGCGCGAGAGAGCAGCGCGATCAACAACAGCAACAACAGCAGCAAGAGCAACAGCGGCCCACTCGGTCGAGGCACACCGGCCCACCCGATATCGCCGCCGACACCGAACTGCGCATTCGGCTCACCACGCCGATAGACACAAAACAAAACCGAGTCGGCGACTCCTTCTCTGCTGAGGTCATCATGCCTGCTGCATACGAAGGCGCCACAGTCACTGGCCACATCGCGGCTCTCAACCGTTCGGGCCGGGTAAGCGGAAAGACCGAACTCTCTCTTACGTTCGATAGCATCACCCTGTCTGATGGCCGGAGCGGGCCGCTCAAGGCGGACCTGGTGAAGGTGATCGAATCTGAGAGCGTCAAGAAGGTCGACGCTGAGGGCCAGGTTGAAAGCGGCAGCCGGACTAACGACTCAGCAGTTCGCGGAGGCGTGGGGGCGACCGCAGGCGCCATAATCGGAGGTATCGCGGGCGGAGCGAAGGGCGCTATCCTGGGCGCGATAATTGGCGGCGCGGCCGGCGTCGGAACTGTGTACGTCGAAGGCAACAAGGACCTGGTCATGGAGCGCGGCACCGAGATGGTGATTCGGACAGCCGGAAGAAGGGATCGCTGAGGGCAGAGGCCAGGGGTCGGGTGGCAGGAGATCAGGGCCAGAGGCCAGCGCGCCGATGTACTTTCATGGGGGCAATTGAAAGTAGGACTCGCTGCGAGAATTTGCTTTGACTCCTGCCCTCGACCTGGCTCGACGAGGGCCGCCCATCTCATTAACACCCCACTTCAGTGCGGTGTTAATTCCGGAGCGATGACGGAACCGTTTTAGCGGTTTCCTCCCGTTGCAGCCACCGCCTTCCGCGACAAGATTCTGCACGTAAGATTGAGCTCACCTTGGGCGGATCGGAAACCCGTTAAAACGGTTCCACCAGCACTGTTCCCGCACGAGGCATCCCACTGAAGCGGGGTGTTAATGAGAACGGATGTTCCCGCCACCTTGAGTCCCTTTAATCCACCTCCTTCATGCGGCTCCGCGCCTTGGTGTCTTAGCGCCTAGCGGGCGGCTTTGGACTCTGGTAATTTAGTCGTTGCGCCGCTTCCTGATCCCGGACCGACGAATGACAAGCTCAACTCGCATACGATATCCCAAACTCCGAAACATCGACATACGGCCCATCGTTCACGAGGGCCGTACCTTGCTCCTGTTGCGGGATCCGCTTCAACTCAGCGAGGCAGTTCTGCTGGTTCCTCCCCAGCTCGCCAGCGTGCTTGCGCTGTGCGATGGAAGGCGCGAAGACGCCCGCCATCTCAGCATAGCTCATGCATTGATCTCAGGACTGGGGATCGAGCCGGGAACAATCGGCGAGCTCTTGTCGGCCCTGGATGAGGCGCTGCTGCTGGAGAATCAGCGCTTCACCGAAGCCCTTGGTCAAGCGCTGTCCTACTACCGCGAGGCTGAGGCGCGGCCACCGGCGCTCGCCGGCCAGTCTTATCCTGCTGATCCCGACGAGCTTCGACGCCTTCTGGAAAGCTACATCGAAGCCGCGGAAAACATCGACGCAATCCCTCAACCGCCTCGATCCAATGGCTGCGGACTGGTGAGTCCTCACATCGATTACGCCCGCGGCGGACCGGTCTATGCCGCCGTGTGGAAACACGCTGAAGAGATGGTCAAAGCCGCGGAACTGGTCGTGCTCCTGGGCACAAATCACTTCGGAGGAGAGAGGCCAGTCACTCTAACCCGCCAGAACTATGCAACACCTTTCGGCGTGCTTCCGACCGCGCGCGAGGTGGTGGACCGGGTTGCTGAAGCCATCGGCGAGGAACAGGTCTTTGCCGGCGAGCTTCATCATCGTGGCGAACATTCGATCGAACTGGCAGCAGTGTGGCTCCACTACATGCGTGACAGCCGGCCGGTCGAAATCGTTCCCATTCTCTGCGGCGGATTCGGCAATTTCGTCAGCAGCGATGCCGACGTTGAGAGCGATCGGGAAAACAACCTTCTGATCGAGGTTCTCAAACGTGAGACAGCCGGACGGCGGACTCTAATTGTGGCAGCGGGGGATCTGTCACACGTCGGCCCGGCGTTCGGCGGCGCGCCTGTGGAGATGGCGGGGCACGCCCGGCTGAAAGAGGCTGATGACGAACTGATCGAGCGGATGTGTGCAGGAGATGCGCGAGGTTTCTTCGAAGCGATCAAGCGAGTAGAGGATAGAAACAACGTTTGCGGCGTGTCGCCAATCTATCTCGCAATGAGAATGCTGGGCGACGTGCAAGGCGAACGGGTGTCATACGATCGGTGTCCGGCCGATGAACATGAGACTTCGTTTGTGTCCGTCTGCGGAGTCATCTTCCGGTGAGGAGAGGAGTGGGGGAATGGGAGAGTGGGAGAGTGGGAGAATGCGACTGGGAGAGTCTCCCATTCCCCCATTCTCCCATTCTCCCATTCTCCCATTCTCCCATTCCCCATTCTCCCATTCCCCACTCTCCCACTCCTATTCCACAGTGAGCCGAGATGGCTGCAGCGCCTGCCGCAGGTCGGGATTGTAGTAGTCAAAGGCTAGCGAGGGTGATGTCAGCGCAGTCATTGCGAGCCTCGGGCGAATTGTGAATGAAAACCGCGTGGTAGTGTTGCGAGGCCACACATAGAAAATCATGCTGTTTGGCGTGATCGAGTATTTGTCGATCCTGTGCCCCGCAAGCAAGGCCCGCAGTGTCGCGCGGTCAACATCAGCGCCCGGCGGCAACCCGATCTCCAGAATCGACATCCCGCTCTCTTCCCAATCGCTTCGTTTGAACCCCACCGAATAAGTCACCGGTTCACCCACTGCCGCGTGTTCCTTGTCGGCCTTGACACTCAAGGAGAAATTGTCAGTCGCGGCCGCGTTCGATTGTTGTAAATCCCAGCGAACGTAGTATCGATAAACAAGCTGGACTCCAAGCCGCCAACTCGCCGAACGCAACTCGAGGCGATTGGCTCCCGCCTGTAACTGCGTCGTTAGGTCAATCTCTATGGCACTGCCATCTGATCCGCTGCCGACATCGATCCTCTTCAGCGGCTTCCCATTAACGACCAGGTCTATTCCGGCTGCCCTGGCCCCAGACTCCGAGTTATCGGCTGCTGCCATCAACGCCTGAAGCGATAGCAGCGTCGCTTGAGTTGAATGCCAGGACCCCTGGTAGTCTCGAGTGCGCGCCAGGTACAGCAACCCCTGATTCACTAATCGTCTGATAGGTTCCTCGTTACCCTCCTGGGCGGCGAGCGCTTGTAGGACGAGGGCCGTGGTTTCTATCTCACCGCCGCCTCCCCATCCATAAAAGAGCGTGCGATGCGGTGACTGCCAGTGGGCGCCATCGCGATTCAGGACCGCGAGACTGATGAGTTGCTGTGCAACGGAGCGCTCGCGCTCGTGGTTCCCAGCGGCGCGCGCAGCCAGCGCGTAGAGCGCGAGACTATACGGATCCGTCATCGCTTTGCTGCTGCGGTCGAGGTAGTCGAAGGCGCGTTGAAGCTCTCCCGCGGCCTGCGAACCGCTCACAGCCAGGGCCCCAGCTATGTAAGCGGTCAACGCGTAGCCCGGACGCTCATCCCGGTGACGACCGAGGATCGTCCAGCTACCGTCCGGCCTTTGCTTCCGTAACAGCCATTGCGCGGCGGCGCTCCTTTTGGCATCGTCGACCTCGATGAAGTTACCCGCGTCGGCGAAGAAGCGAAGCGCATATGCGGTCAGCGCGACGTCTCCCTCTCCGTCGCCGAAATATGAGAAACCGCCGGTCGATGCGGGGAACGAGAGAACGCGCTGGTATCCATCTTCGAGGTTACGCCGAGCTTGTCGCTCCAGCTTCTCCCAATCCACGGTGGACTTTGAAGGCCGGCCATGTTGCTTGAGATAACGGAGCACCAACACGTTTTCATAAGTCGACGACAGCGTCTGTTCCAGACAGCCCCAGGGGCGCTGGGCCATCCCCTCGATCGCCGCCAATGCACCGGCGAGCACGTTTGGATAGAGCTTAATAACGGCACGAGCCGAGCCGGGAATGGCAGCGGGCGGAATTTCGAATTCGTAAGATGCTTCGCGGTCGAGCAAGTCGCCACGCGCTGTGATCATCTCTTGTCCGTAGCGTGAAACCTGTACCGGCCGCTCGATCGCGTCGCCGGCTCCGCTGCCGGCCATCCCCGCCGCAGTAACACGACTGCTGAAATCTCCGGGCGTTAGCGCTCGCACCCTGAAATCGGTTCTGGAAGCCACATTGGGGGCGACTTCAACCTGGGTTGCGTTCGATCCCTCGAGGCTGAACCAGTCGGCCGGGTCCAGTGTCACTCTCACTGCGTGGGATTGATCGGAGTAATTGCGCAACACAACCGGTAAGCTGATCTCGTCGCCCTCCGTCAGAGCGGGCGGCAATTGTGGCTCAGCGATGAAGTCCTGAAAGGCGCGAATCTCCGTCGAGCCTGATCCCAGCCTTCCGTCGACGCTCGAGCCGACGACGGCGAGTTGCCATGTTGTAATCGAGTCTGCCACCGGGAAGTTGAGGCGGGCGGTGCCGGTTGCGTCGGTAACGATCTGTGGCTGCCAGACCAGTGTTTCCGGGAAGTGCTGCCTGAGCCGTGGGGTTTCCAGTGGTTCTTCAAGCCTTCCGCTTCCACCGCCACCCCCGCCGCCCGAGCGGGTGACAACTCTGGCAGCATCGATCGTCGCCCTGAGACTACCGGCCCTGGCTAACTCCAGGGGTTCACCTAAATAACCCTGATGAAGCCTTCCGCCGATCGAGGTTACGACTGCGGCGCTGAGCGCTCTCCTGGCTGCTCGACCAGACAATACTTTTACATCCGACGAAACTGCTTGCCCCGTCGTCGCCACAACAGGCGGCTCTTCTTCTCGGCTTAAGTCGAACCTCAGTTCATTTTGGGTGCCCGGCGCGGCGATGACGTCAACCAGCGTGAGCCGGTTCGATTCACCCGATTCAAACGTGACCCTGTACATCCCGGGCGGCAATCCGGTGAGCTTGAAACGTCTACCGGTCTGCGTCACAGTTTCAAAGCTCGCGCCCGTCTCAAGATGTACAGCGCGCACCCGAACCCCAACGCCTGGAGCCCCACTGCCCCAGACGTACGCGTGTATGGCCGCACTCGCCCTGCCCGCCAGCGGCTTCGCAGGAAAGCTCATCACTTGCTGTTCGATGTCATCTGTCGTACCGAACAAGTGGTCACGCCCGGCGCTGGTGGCGACGACGGTGCGGGTCGGGGTATTGACCGGCCGCCAGACTTTCCAGTCTCCAAGGGCTGAATCCTTGCCGTTCCACTTTGCCAGCGGGACCTTCGAGTCCTGCATCTTGAAGCGATAGGCAACTCCCCACGGGTCCCGCAGATCTGCCTGGCCGCCCGTCGACGATGAAAGAACAGGCAGATCGGCAGTCTTCTCCGGATATGCCTGGTGGCCTGCGAAGTATGCCGTTACTTCCCTTGCCACTCGCTCGCGCATGCCGGAGAACAATGGTTGATAGAATGCGCCCGGCTCGGAGTCTCGCGCTGAAGCCCGCTGAAGATTCGCCCCTGGGCGCTGCAGGAGCAACTCGCCAACAAGCGAAAGGTCTTCCGAGATCGGCCGGCTGAAGTCGAGCGCCAGCAGATCGCTGAAGTTCATGCCTGCGACCTCCTCTGAGTATCCCCATCGGCTTCGGAGATAGTCCGAAAGATAATCGGAGCTGACATTCTTGTTGGCATCGTTAAGGGCGCTGACGGCCTTGTCGACGACCGCAACGCCCAGACTGGTTTCGACGGGCTTTCCAGCAGCATCGGTGACGTGAAACTCCACGTCGGCCTGTTCGCCGGGCTTCAAAGGCCCTCGCGCCAGCTGGACATCGACCTTCAGTTTTGTGAGTGGCTGAAAGAGGATATTCGTCGTCGACGAGGCCGTGTGGCCGTACGAGAACCATCGATCCTCGATGATCGGCCTCCCGTGAACCCATCGTATTGCCTGACCCTCGATCTCGTAAGCGGCCAGCGTGACCATCCCCTCGAAGCTCGAGTTCCATTGAAGCGTGGTGCTTGTCCGGCCGTCTACCAGCTTCAGAGTTTCGGCCGTAATCACCTTCCCATCCTTGATTGCCTCGAGGCGCATCGGCCGATCGGGACCAGGAACCAACATAGTGACCAGAGGCTCCTCGCCCGTGCGGTAGATGCTGCGGTCAGTCACCACTCTTGGCCGATGTGATTCAAATAGAGTGACCTCTTGTTCGGTCTTGCCGGTCTGTCCGCGGCCATCGAGAGCCTGCGCTTTGATTGAAACCTTTTTATAGAAAGCATCTTTCTTGAGTGGCGCAATGTAATCGGTCGTCACCTTCGCCAGGCCATACTGATTGGAGCGCACGGTGGACCGGTACTTTCCGTGATCGAGATCGATAGTCATATCGCACTGGGCCGGCGACCCGTCGGGATAGTACGCAGACACATAGAACTCCACCGGCAATTCCTCTATCGCGTTGCCCTGGGCCATGCGTATATACAAGTGCAGCGCCTCGCGCGAAACTCGGAGAGTGAACCTGGTCTGTTCGGTTCGTCCGCTGGTTGCGTCGGTAACATAAGCCGAGTAAGTCCGGTCTACGAACTGCTGCTGGTACTGTGTCTTCTGTGGAGGTCGAAGTGGTCCTACCCGAATCTCCGCGTGGCCATTTGAGACGACCCCTGAAAAGCCTGCGGTATTCGAATTGCGTTCCTGAGCACCTGTGGCGTGGTCCGCGACAATCTTCACGCGACCGTCTTCGACCGGCTTGCCAAAGAGGTAGTTGGCCCGCAACGTAATGCGAGCGACGTCGCCTCCGAGGTAGAAACTCTTGTCCGGCTCCGCAGCTACCGAAAACGTCGGCAGTTCATATCGGCTCACCTCGATTCCGGTGCTCTGGTGCGCCGACGGTTTACTCGTGGTCTTAACCTCGAGGGTATAATCTCCGAGATCCACCTCCTCAGCTAACTTGAAGTCATGCGCGGCTACACCAAAGCGGTCCGTGCTCTCTGTCGCCGTGCCGACGGTTTCGCCCTTGTTGTTTCGCAGGGTCAGTTTGAGCTCGGCCTCCGCCAGCGCCCGATGCGACTGTTCACCCAGCAGCAGAGTGCGGCAATGAATGGTCTGGCCCGGCTGGTAGAGCGGCTTATCCGTGCTGATGGAGATTGAGGGCATCGGCTCGATGCGCACATTGATCAGCTGAGTCTCAAAGGCCCCGTCTTTGAAAGCATTCAGAACGAGCCGGGCAAACTCCGGCGAATCAGCCTTCAGTGGCAGCGCAAACGACGCTGTTCCATTCTCGTCCGTCTTCAATTCGGCCTGGCTCAGAATCGCGTCGTCAGTCTTGAGGACCGCAAGAACAGTGACTCCCGAGGCGTCGCCATCGCCCGAGGGGCTGCTTGTGTGAGCGGCCACGCGATATTGCGTGCCCGCCTCGACCCGGTCCGGGGCCGTCAATCGAAGCGCGAACAGGTCAGGCATTGCGTCGACCACGCTCACTGTTCTAATGCTTGTCTTGCCATCAGCGGTGACCGTGTAGCGAAGCCGCTCCCACTTGAGGGCCTCTCGCGAGGAATCGTCAAGCGAGGAAGGATCGACGGGGAGTCTCGCGGTGAGATGAGTGTCGGCTCGGAGCGGCGCAGTCCGCTTGGCATCCGCGACAACTCTATCGGTGTTGTCCAGCAACTCGAATTGGACTGTCGCCGCGCCCGACTCACCAGTGAGATGCAAGCAGACCTCGGTTATTCCGGGGGCGAACCAGATGGCGAGGTCTTTGTCGTGCTCGCTGTGGATGCTGGGTGTGACTGAACTCGTTGAAGTGAAACAGGCGACGTGGAGGATAGCTGAACACAGAACCGCCACTCTCGAAAACAGGCGCAGCTTCATGATGTCTCCGATCAGAGAAGGCTGGAGGAAGAGAACGGTTCGTCTGCTGTAGTTTGCACAAACCGGGGAGGATTAACCCGCGCGTCTGTACACTGCTATTAGACGCCGCGGCGACCGTGAAGTTCCAATGTCTTAGTTTTCAAAGAGCGGCGGGCAGTCGTCCACGTCCTCGTGATAGAGATGGCCGCCTGGTCCCCGGAAAAACTTCGCCCCACAGTATTCGCACCTTTCGTCGGGCAACAACCCCTCCACCATGGTCACCGATGCATTAAGCTGGTCCGCAATGTCTTCAATCGCATCATCTATGTCCTCCGGCTCTTCCAGCTCAAATGCGACTTCCCAGGCATAGCTAAAAAAAGGCTCTTCTTCCTCAGTGCCTTTTTCATCAACAAGGTAGGCGGCGAACCTGAACTCCTTAAGATTCTCTTCAGAGCCATGCATAGAGACGTATACAGACGACTTGAGCTCGCGGTGAGAGGCCTCCGTCTCCCGAAACGCTTCCAGAGCCATCTCAATCGCAACGCCAAGGCTGACCGTTCTTTGTACCTGAAACACGAATCGAGGCACATCCCATAACTCGATTGGCGTCGGATTAGTCAAGACAGTGGATTCTGTCATGAGACAGCGCACCGCGAGCTCATCTTCGATCAGCCGGTTGAGTTCCCGGAACTTCTCCTCCTTCACGCCGGACTCGTCCTCCCGGTCACCGAAGAGAAGCTCGCTCGCCTCCGCCAGTGAATGCCCTTCTTCGCCCACCACTGTAATGATGGCGCCGCAGATGAGCCGTTGACACAGGTCCACCGCGTCCGGCAACGGACCCGGTTGCAGCCGTAGCTTGTAGCCGCTACTCAGGGGGGCGACGGGAGTTGCCGGCCATGGCAAGTGCTCCGCAATCGACTTCAGATAGCGACGGGTGGCGGAGGGCTGAAGCCATTCGTGATGCTGTGGTTGATAGAGCCGAGGATCGACAAACACTGTGATATCGTCGGGCGCCCCAAGAGCCTGGTGCATCAGTCCTGATTCAACGGCGCGGCCGATCGAGTCAGGCAATTCTATCGGGAACTGGGCCGCCTCACCCGCCAAAAAGGTTGCGCTGAAAAGAATCGCGAAAGGGATGATAACCATGGGTTGCAGTTCCTCGATCTCCTCACCTTTCGAGTCCCGGGATCCGAGAAGGGTTAAGCGGGAGGCCGCCAATCGCAAGGCAAACACTATTCCCTGGCTACTCTCTTCGGGCAGGTCCTCTTCCAAAAGCTCCCAGACTCTCTTCTCCAATCCTCGGTCGACAACCCATCTGACATCATCCAGCAACTCTGCCGGAAAACTGTCTGCGTTTATCGCCAGGGAGTTACTGCGTATCCTATCCACCACCTTCGACGCACTGCCACTCTGAGCCTTTCGCTCGCCTTTGCTCTTTCCCTGTTTTTTCTTCATTTTGCTCTCCCCGTGAGCGGCTGATTATATGCAATCGAATCGAAGGCGCAAACCTCACAGGTGTCAGGTGCCAGGTGTCACGGGCAGATGGTGTCAAGTTGTCAGTTCTCGCGACATCCTTTAAAGTCTGTTGTCATGCAGGACATCCTTTACTGGCACGTGGCCCCTGGCCCCTGACACCTCGCACCTGACACCTGGCACCTGACACCTGACACCTGGCACCTGGCACCTGGCACCTGGCACCTGGAAGTGATTCTGAACGTAGACAAAGTCGAAAAGATCTATGGCGGCGCCGAGCGCGGAGTGGCCGCAGTCCGGGGTGTGAGCTTCGACCTCGACCCCGGCGACTTTGTTGCGCTGATGGGCCCATCAGGGTGCGGCAAGTCGACTCTGCTCCACCTGATCGGGGGGATGGACAGACCGACCCGCGGCAGCGTGAGGCTCGGAGGCGTCGCCCTGGATTCGCTCGGCGAAGAAGCTCTCTCAAAACTCAGACGCAAGAGGATCGGGTTCGTATTTCAATTCTTCAATCTGTTGCCAACCCTGACCGTCGCGGAGAATGTCGCGCTGCCGCTGATGCTGGATGGCACACGAGGGCGCGAGGCTGAAAAGCGCGCCGGGCTCGTGCTGGAGCAAGTCGGCCTCGACTCTCGATCCTCGCACTTCCCAGCGGAGTTGTCGGGCGGCGAGATGCAACGCGCTGCGGTTGCGCGTTCGATAATTGCAGGGCCTGAACTCCTCCTGGCGGACGAACCAACCGGCAATCTCGACAGCGAGAATGGCGAGCAGGTGATGAGGTTGCTCGCTCAGTTGAATCGCGACCTCGGAATCACGGTTATCCTCGCGACCCACTCCGACGAAGCCGCTCGCTTCGCAACGCGCACAATCCGCATGCGTGACGGCCTGGTCGACGGCGTGATCCAGCATGAAGGCCTACTTCAGACTCTTTAGGCAGTTCATACTGCGCGCCATTGCGCGCGACCGCGCGCGGTCAGCCATCACTGTGCTCGGTATAAGCCTCGGCGTTGGCGTGATGATCGCCATACGGATGGCGAACGCCAGTTCGCTCGAGGCGTTCCGGACAGCCGGCGAGTCCATCGCCGGAGACACGTCGATTCAAATTACCGGCGCCGCCGGACGTTTCGACGAGTCGATTCTTCGCGATCTGGACTGGCTTGGCGAATATGTCCGGATGAGCCCCGTCATCACGGGCTATGCGATGACCGAAGCCGCAAGTATCGGGGATCGCTCATCTCCGGCTTCCGGGCCGACATCCGACGAGAACCGAAGGGGTGCGGAGGGTTCCCTTCTAAAGGATGGAGGGCCGCCCGTTCGCCCCAGTGAATTCCTCCAGGTGCTTGGTGTCGATGTCCTGCGTGACCGCGCCCTACGCAGGTACCAGTTGCTGCGCCTGGGCGACAACGAAGCGGCGCCCAATACGCGACAGTTCCTCGAGTTGCTGGTCGACTCGAAAGCCATTGTGCTCACCGAGAAGTTCGCGCGGCGTCACAATCTGACGATCGGCGGGCAGATCGCGCTGATCACAGGAGGAGCGCGACGCGAGTTCACGGTGCGCGGTCTGTTGTTAGACGAGGGCCCGGCTCGCGCGCTCGATGGCAACTTCGCGCTGATGGACATCGCGGCTGCCCAGTTGGCATTCAGTCGACTCGGTCTGCTCGATCGGGTAGACGTCAAGCTGAAGCCAGGCACTGAAGTCGACGCTGTCGAAGCCGAGATCGCGAGCCGCCTTCCGGCCTCGCTTGCAGTGACGCGGCCTCAAGAGGGCTACGGGCAGGTCGAGAAGATGATTGCGGCGTTTCACTTCAATTTGACTGCACTTGGGTCCATCGCTCTTCTGGTAGGACTCTTTCTGATCTACAACACGGTTTCGATATCGGTGATTACCCGGCGCGAAGAGATAGGCGCCCTGCGAGCGGTAGGTGCGGCTCGAGCTATGGTGGTCAGCCTGTTTCTGGGGGAGGCGTTGTTGTTTGCCTTAGCAGGCGCCGGCATCGGACTCGGACTTGGGCGTTTGATGGCGAATGCCGCCATTCGTTTTACGGCCACGACCGTTGAGACTTTCTATGTCGCTTCGGCGGCAACCCAAACCGCTGGTGCCCAGTCGATAGGCCTGGCCGAAATAGTGCTTGCATTCGCCGTCGCGCTTCCTCTCGCCTCAATTGCCGCCTCGCTGCCGGCTCTGGAAGCCTCTCGTGTCAGACCGATCGAGGCAATGCGCGGAGCTGACCGACTCGCTGGAGCCTTCAAACCATCGCTCAAGCTGACAGCGCTGGCGTTGGTATTGTTCGGGCTCGGTTATGCGTTGAGCAGGCTGGATGCAGTCAATGGTCTTCCGCTCTTTGGGTATGCCGCCGCGCTGTCTCTCACATTCGGCGGCGCGTTCCTGGTACCCGCGTCGTTGTGGCTCGCGTGTCGAATCGGGGGACGGATTTCGGCAGGTGTAGCGCGCGCGGTCGAAGCGGAGGGCAAGCTGGCGAGCGCGAATCTGAATGGAGCGATCCCACGGGTCTCAATCTCGGTAGCTGCCCTTGCGGTCAGCCTGGCGATGATGGTGGCGATCTCGATAATGATCGGCAGCTTTCGGCTCACGGTCTCATACTGGCTGGATCAGACGCTGAAGGCGGACATCTACGCCAAGCCGGTCACTCGCACCAGCGCGCTGGCTGAAGGCGAGATAGATGAGCAGGCAGTCGCCTCAATAAGAGGTGACCCGCAGGTGGCAGCCGTAGATCCCTTCACATCGCGGCAGGTGAGCTATCAAGGCAACCTCATCTCGTTAGGCGCGGGCGACTTCGGCGTGCTCCTCGAGCATGGAAGACTGCTCTTCAAAGTTCCCTCCGATGCAAGGGATCGGTTGCGCGAGGCAATCGGCCGTGACGCGGTAGCGGTGTCGGAGAGCTTCTCATTGCGTTTCCGAAAGGCGCCAGGCGACACGGTCGAGTTACCAACGCCGGCTGGGTCACACAGGTTCACGGTCATTGCAGTCTACTACGACTATTCAAGCAATCGAGGAACGGTGGTGATGGATCGGACGACCTATTCACGCCTTTTCGATTCAGCGTTGCCGCGCGACGGGGAGCCTGCGTCTGCGGCGGCACAATCGAGGCCAAGCAGCCTCAATATCTACCTCAACCCCGGGGTCGATGCGAGCCAGGTGAAAGAGAGGCTCGAACGCCTGGTCGGAAGCCGTTACCAGTTGATCTTCACAACGAACTCAGAAGTGCGCCGCGAGGTGATGAAGATATTCGACAGCACGTTTGCGATCACTTATGCGCTCGAGCTGATAGCGATCCTGGTGGCAGGCCTGGGAGTGATCTCGACGTTGATCACGCTGATACTCGAGCGGAGACGTGAGATCGCGATCCTCAGTTTCCTGGGGGCGACCAGGAGGCAGATTCGGCGGATGATCCTGATCGAAGCGATCACGATCGGCGGCGTGAGTCAGGGCGTCGGAGTCCTGATTGGAGTAATGCTATCGCTGGTCCTGGTCTACGTCATCAATGTGCAGTCATTCGGCTGGACCATCCAGTTTAGCCTGCCCGTAGGCTTCTTGATTAGATCGACGCTGCTGATCCTGGCAGTGGCCGCCGTGGGCGGGATCTACCCCGCGTCACGCGCGGCGAAGGTGGACGCGGTACGGTTCGCGAGAGAAGAGTAAGGGGAAATGCGAAATGCGAAATGCGAAATGCGAAATTCCCAACCCTATTCGCCCGATCCGCAATTCGAAATCCGCATTTCGCATTTCGCATTTCGAACTTCTTTTGCGAATCTCTATCTGCGTTCTTGTGGCGTTGGCTGGAGTCGGCCACAGCAATCTAAACCAGCAATCCGCAATCCGCAGTCCGCAATCCGCAATCGACCAATCCGCAATCCGCAATCCGAAATCCGCAATGGGATGGCGGGAGGCCACAGAAGGTTTTCAGTTCTCCTTTCCGCGCGATCACGCATCGCATCCCGACTATCGAATCGAGTGGTGGTACTACACTGGCAACCTGGAGACAAAAGAAGGCCGGAGGTTTGGGTATCAGTTGACCTTCTTCAGGACCGGCGTGGTTCGTGAACCGGACAACCCCTCGCGCTGGGCGGTCCGCGATCTCTTTCTGGCGCACTTCGCAATCTCGGATATCGATCAGCAGTCATTTCATTCTTTTGAACGCATCAATCGTTCGGGCATCGGATGGGCCGGCGCGGACACAACTGCGTATCGAGTCTGGAATGAAGAGTGGGAGACGAAGCTCCACGACAAAGATCACCTGCTCACGGCTGCCGATGGAGAGTACAGTATCGCACTTAGGCTCGCGACGCAGAAGACCGAGGTCATCCACGGCATCAACTCCATAAGCCAAAAAGGTCCGGCCGAGGGCAACGCTTCGCACTATTACTCACTGACCCGGCTCGATACTGACGGGCGCATCACGGTTAAGGGAGAGTCGTTTCAGGTGACTGGGCTGAGTTGGATGGACCACGAATTCGGAAGCAGCTTTCTGGAAGAGCAACAGGTCGGATGGGACTGGTTTTCGATTCAACTGACGGACGGGCGCGAATTGATGCTCTTTCAGCTTCGGCGCGAGGATGGCTCTATCGACCCGCGTTCATCCGGAACAATAATAGACGCCGATGGCCGCAGTACTCATATTCAGTTTGGGGAGTTCTCCCTCGCGCCAGGTGAACCGTGGCACTCGGCCCCGAGCGGCGCCACCTATCCCACCGAGTGGTTAATTGAGTTGCCGGGTCAAAAGCTTCGACTTCGAGTGAGGGCCGTTCTGAAGGATCAGGAACTGAGAACGCCGGAGAGCACAGGGGTCACTTACTGGGAGGGGAGCGTCGCGGTTGAGGGTACAGCCGGTGAGACCGGGGTGCGAGGTCAGGGCTATCTGGAGATGACCGGCTACGCAGGTCAGAGTATGGGAGCGAGAATGCGCTGATGCATGAAGAGGAAAGAGTGGGAGAGTGGGAGAATGGGAGAAACGGATAGGATCTCAACCCCATTCTCCCACTCTCCCACTCTCCCACTCTCCCACTCTCTGTGCTAACA
>DASYSA010000266.1:0-4167 GCA_036003885.1 Blastocatellia bacterium
GAGGAGCACCACGGTGATCAGTAACCAGTTTAGCGATCGTGTCATTTCGAGTTCCTCTTGCTTGTTGCTCAAGTTGTGCTCTCAACTCATATCAATTCTGGAGACGGAGATCAAAGGGAATTGCGAATTTCGAATTGCGAATTTCGAATTTGGGATTTCAATCAATTCGAAATTCGAAATTCGAAATTCGAAATCCCTCTTAGGTCGATATACCACCGACTTTGATGTTAGTATCTTAATGACTCAGCGTTGTAACGAAACCGAGCTGTGCAGAGTAATACTCGAATGAGTATCTATTCCGCGGAAGAGGCAAATGACAACGGATACGGAGAAAACGAAGACTGAGGTAGGCAATTACTTTGTCTCCAACTACCCGCCCTTCTCGCAGTGGACGGCGGAACACGTCCCCGACGCTCTCGCGGCGCTGGAGCAGCCTCCACGCGCCGGCGAGCCGCTCGGACTCTATCTGCACATACCCTTCTGCCGTAAACGCTGCACGTTCTGTTACTTCAAGGTTTACACCGACAAGAATGCCTCTCAGATCGAGATCTACCTCGATGCGCTGATCAAAGAGAATGAGATATACAGCCGCACGCGTGGTTTCGAGCACCGGCAGCTCCGCTTCGCCTATTTCGGCGGCGGGACGCCATCGTACATCAGCGAAAAACAGCTCCACTATCTGGTTGAGGGCCTAAATCGGCATGTGAGCTGGGAGAATGCCGAGGAGGTCACCTTCGAATGCGAGCCGGGCACCCTGCGCAAGTCGAAGCTCGAAACGCTCAAGGAGATCGGCGTCACCCGACTCAGCCTCGGCATCGAGCATTTCGATGATGCCGTTCTCCAGGCCAATGGCCGCGCTCATCTGTCGCCCGAGATCTACCAGGCCTACCAGTGGGCCCGCGAAGTCGACTTCCCTCAGATCAACATCGATCTAATCGCCGGGATGATGGGCGAATCGGAAGAGAAGTGGCGCGAGACCGTCCGGCGGGCGATTGAATTGGAACCCGACTCGGTGACCATCTATCAGATGGAGCTCCCTTACAACACCGTCATCTCACAGGAGATGATCAATAAGGGACTCGACTCCCCGATTGCGGATTGGCCCACCAAGAGGCGATGGCTCGACTACGCTTTTGCGCAGTTTGGAGAGCGCGGCTACCGCGTTGCCAGCGCTTACACGCTGGCGACGACGAAGAAGCCCTGCCGGTTCATCTATACCGACGCGCTCTGGCATGGAGGCGACATGATCGGTCTCGGCGTCTCTTCGTTCTCGCATTTCGGTGGCGTGCACTTCCAAAACGTTCACACCTTCGAGGAGTACGTTCGCGTCCTCGAGACCGGCAAACTGCCTCTTTTGCGCGCGCTGCCTTTGAGTCCCAGACAGATGCTCATCCGCGAAATGGTTCTGCAGCTCAAGACAGGCTCGCTCGATACGCAATACTTCAGCCGCAAGTTCGGCGTCGATGTCTGGAAAGAGTTTCAGCCTGTCTACGAACGGCTGAACGAGGAGAAGATGCTCGATCGTAACAACGGAACAATTGTGCTCACCCGCCGCGGTCTCCTGCAGGTTGATCACTTCCTCTCGGAGTTCTTTGAGCCCGAATTGAAACCAGTTCGATACGCATAAGTTAACTATGGAAATTAATACCAGCAATTATGATGTTGTCGTAATGGGGGGAGGACCCGCGGGCAGCGCCGTCGCCGCGATACTCGCTCGCGAGGGCCGCAAGGTCGTTCTGTTCGAGAAAGAGGAATTCCCTCGCCACCACATCGGCGAGTCCCTCATGACCGACACTTATTTTTCGTTCCAGCGCATGGGGTTCCTGGAGAAGCTCAAATCGAGTCCGTTCGTCCGCAAGTACAGCGTACAGTTCGCGAACCCAAAGGGAAAAGAGTCGCGCCCATTTTATTTCTTTGAGGCCAATCATCACGAGAGTGCGGTGACCTGGCAGGTGACCCGCGCCGTATTCGATCAGATGCTGATCGACCATGCCCGCGAGCAGGGTGTGACCGTGTATGAGGGAACTCCGGTCAAGCACGTCCTGTTTGACGGTGACCGCGCCGCCGGCGTCGAAGTAAAGATGAAGGACGGCACGCTTCAGAAGTTCAACGCCAGGGTCGTGGTCGATGCTACGGGACAGAGCGCGATGCTCTCGAATAAGTTCGGCTGGCGGGTGCGCGATCCAAAACTCAAGAAGGCGGTGCTCTATTCCTACTTTAAAGGCGCACATCGCGAGCCGGATCTCAACGGAGGCGCGACACTCGTCTTGCGCACCGGGCCGGGCAGCGCGGGATGGTTCTGGTATATCCCGCTCGAGAACGACATCACCAGTGTCGGCATAGTCGCCGATCCGGAATACCTTCTCAAGGACCGGGGCAAGGACCTGGCAAAGATCTTCAGCGAAGAGATTGAAAAGTGCGAACCATGCCGGCGTCGGGTGGCGGAAGCCGAGCGAGTCGATAAGATTTATTCGATCGTCGACTATTCATATCGATCGAAGCAATGCGCCGGAAACGGATTCATCCTGATCGGCGATGCCTACGGTTTCCTGGATCCGATCTATTCATCGGGGGTGTTGCTGGGGCTCAAGATGGCCGAGCTGGCTGCTGATGCCATTCACGATGCTTTCAACACCAACGATTTTTCGGCCGAGCGGCTCGGACAGTTTCAGCCGATGCTGGATAAGGGAATCGAGTCGATGCGAAAGCTCTGCTACGCGTTCTATGAAGAGGATTTCAGCTTCTCGAAGTTTCTTCAGAAGTATCCTGACCAGCGAGTCAACATTATCAATCTCCTGATCGGGAACGTGTTCAAAGAAGGCGTAGATGAGGTCTACGGGCCTATGTCGGAATTTGCGGAGATCCCGCCGCCTCTTTATGAGCAGCTTCCCCCCTCCGAAGTTAATGACGATCTCGAGGGCGCGGAGGCACAGGATGTCCTCTCCGCGAAGTACATTTACTATGATGATCGCGCAGCCACGCAGGACTGAGAGCCTACTTCGTTTTAACGTTTAACGTTTCGCGTTCTGTTGCGGAGATTGAGCGTAAACGCAAAACCTAAAACGCAAAACGTTAAACGTCAGAGACCTTGCGTCTGCTTGATGAACCTCAGCAGCGTCTGCTCGTGCCCCTGCGGATTAACCTTCTCGTAGACCTTTCGGATCGTGCCGTCCGGGCCGATGACGAAGCTGGTCCTGTCCCAGTAGCTGGTACCTTTGTACTCGGACTTGCCGACGCCGCACGCTTTGAGCAACTCGGCCTTTGTATCGGCGAGGAGGTCGATCGTGAAGCTGAACTTATCGCAGAAGCTCTTGTGCGAACCGACGTCATCCTGGCTGACCCCTACGACCTGAATCCCGGCGGCCTCGAAATCGGACTTGGTCGCGGTGAAAGACTGTCCCTGGATGGTGCAGCCCGGCGTATCATCCTTGGGATAGAAGTAAACCACCAGCCATTTGCCGGCGAAGTCCGCGAGCTTGACGATCTTGCCATCCTGGTTGGGAAGAGCGAAATCTGGAAACGGCTTTCCTGATTCAAGCATGGTTTCACTGATCCTTTCGTGGAGTGTTGCCTTCGCGATTATCATAGGCTTGTAACGGTCAGCATGCTAGTGAGGCATCAGCCTTTGACGATGTCGGACCACCGTTCTTCCCTCTCTTCGGACGTGGTCTCTTCGATGCGAGTTGAGACCGTCCACACGTGCCCCGACGGATCGATAATCCGCCCGGTGCGGTCGCCCCAGAACTGGTCCTTCACCGGAAGCAGGATCCTCGCCCCGGCGGCTACTCCCTGCTCTATCACTTTGTCCACGTCTTCAACATAGACAAAGATCACCACCGGTGAGCTGCCGTCCGGCTGCGGACCACGGCTCGCAAGGGTTGGCCACTCGGCTTCGATGATGATCATTTCTCCGCCGATCGTCAGTAACGCATGGGCTATTCTCCCATCGGGACCCGGTCGGTTCCCCAGTTCCACGGCGCCAAATGTGGTCTTGCAGAAGTCGATTTCAGCCGGAACGTCGCGGCACACTAACATCGGCATCACAACTGAGGAGCCGTCCGGTATCGGTTTCACTTTGCTCATAATCGTGTGTCCTCTGAAGTCTTATTATGGATCCGCGTGGATTTGAATTGTCACTGTTGCTACTGACAGAGTTCGTCCCCCTAA
>DASYSA010000267.1:0-15498 GCA_036003885.1 Blastocatellia bacterium
GATCGATGCGTATCGCCGCAACCTGCAGCGCGGTTATCTGGACCTGATGGACGAGAAGCTGAACGGGCGCGCGGCTACAACCGACGATCAGCGGCCATACATTCGCGGAGAGCTTCAAGCGTTGAACCAGATGATCTCGAGAGCGCTGCCCCGGACCACGGACCGAACGACGAGGTTGCACCTTGAAGACGCGCGCAACGAGATCGCTAAGGCGCTGGATCCGAAGTTTCAGCCTGCGGCGCCCGCTGCCGCGGGGGGGAATCCTTTCGGGCGACCCGGGATGGATGATGAGTTTGAATTCAACGACCGAAGCCCGCTACTCTGCTGGCCCGATTACGCGATCAGACGACCCGGCAAATAGGGCGGCCTATGGCTTACCTCTGCGGGCGGCCTTCAATGGCCGCCCTGCTGGGGAATTGTTCCTTTGTGCGATAGGCTTTCAAACAAGCGAAGCAACGGCGGCCCGTCCGTACCGGTCGCTACTATCAAGAAATAGCTGAGGAGCCAACAGGATGTGTTACGGCTCGGAAGGGTGTGATCATTCTCCCTGGGCCGGGTCCGCGAAACTCAAGGTTGGCGGTGACCTCAGCTTGAGGTGATTGATATGACTCCCGGGATCAAGAAGTTCGCCTTTCCCGTACTCGGTGTTGTTGCGTTCGGCGCGCTGGCCCTTTGCGTCCCGGTGAGTGCGCAAGAGAAGAAGCTGACGGCAGAGGAACTAGTCTCGCGGCACCTGGACGCGATCGGCAGCAAAGAGGCGCGCGCCGCGGTTACGAGGCGGGTTGTGAGCGGACCCGTAAAGTATGTGATTCGAGTGGCAGGGGGAGGCTTCTTGAACGGCGGCGCGGTAATGCTCTCTTCGGGCCCCAAGTTTCGCTACACGATGAAGTTCGCTAACCCCGAGTATCCCTCAGACGACTTGGCTTTTGATGGTGAGCGCGCCGACACCAGCATCTTGCCCAATGGCCGGCGGACCAGCGTTGGTCTGTTCCTCACGCAGCAGTCGTTGCCGCTCAAGGAAGGCCTGTTGGGCGGGGTGTTGTCGACCGCCTGGGCGCTGGGCCGCACCGGGCAATTGCAACCGCGCATCGAGTACCGCGGCATTAAGAAGATCGAGGGCCGAGAGCTGTATTCACTAGGCTACCGCGCGCGAAAGGGATCATCTGATCTAAAGGTCAATCTCTACTTTGATGCCGGTTCATTCAGGCATGTGCGCACGGAATATACGTTCGAGATGGCGGCCGGTCTGGGGGCCGGCGGTCCTAACGACTCGTCGAGAAATGAGGAGACTCATTTTCTCCTGGTCGAGGAGTTCGATGATTTCCGCGCTGTGGATGGGTTGACGCTTCCGCACAAGTACAAGCTTCAGGTGGATGTGAGTGGCGTGGGAAGCTCTTTCGGCGGCGGCCGGCCGGTGCTGAGGGACTGGACCTTGACGGTCGATCAGATATCGCACAAAGCTGCGGTGGACGAATCGGTCTTCAAGATCAGGTAGCGAGACGCCGGCGAAGTCGCATTCCGCCAGAAGCGTTTCCAGCGGTTACTCCAGAGTCCAGCATAAGCAATCCGTACCGCCGACTGCCCCTTTGGCACCGTAATAAGGCTGGTTTTCGGCCGTGGACTCCCACCGCCCGGCGAACTTTTTCCTTCCATAAACGTTCTCGTAACGAGATTCTATGCGACCAGTGAGCTAAATGAGGTTTGGGAGCATCAAAGTGCGTGGTGCCGGCGCGTATCTCAAAACGATGATCACACAATTGCGAATCGAGTTAACAAAGCTGTTCCGCTCCAGGAGCTTCTACCTTTCATTTGCCGCACTCACCGGATTCGTGGCGCTGATGTTGTGGGGGTTCTACTCATATGCCGAGCGGAAGCTGGGGGGCGGCGGTGGCGGAGCCGGTCAGGCAGGCGCGCAATTCAAGTATACGTATGAGTCCAAGAGCTACTTCAACGGCCTGACCTTCGCGCTCTACTCCGTCGTCTTTTCCTTCAGCCTGCTGATCCCTGTCTTCGTCGCGATGACTGCAGGCGCACAAATAGCCGGCGAGGCTCGCACGGGGACATTGAGAATGATCTGCATCCGGCCCGTCTCGCGCGTATCGATCTTTCTCTCGAAGTTCCTTGTCGTGGCGCTGCACACTTATCTATTGATGGCCTTCTTCATCGGGCTCAACCTCCTGGTTGGACATGTGTTTATGGGTTGGGACAACCTGGAACTCTTTCCGGGCCCGCTCAGTCTGGTTGACGAACCGGGGAAGATCGCTCGCGACGAAGCGGTATGGCGTTTCATCTACGCGACCTTCTCAGCCACCTGGGCTCTGCTGGTCGTGGCGGCGATCGCGATGCTCTTCTCCGTGTTGTTTGAGACTTCGGCGATGGCCATCGTGAGCACACTGGCTCTCTACATCATGCTTTACATCATCGGCCGGGTCGAGTTCTTCGAGCACCTGAGGCCATACTTCTTCACGACCGACATGGACTTTTGGCGAGATGTTTTCAAACCGGTAATTCCGTGGCGAAGCTTCTGGCACTATGGGAGCTTATGCGGGGCATACATCTTCGGGATTCTGCTGGCAGCGGTAGTCATCTTCGATCGAAAGGACATCACGAGCTGATATGTGGGCCAAGATTCTACTCGCGACGTTCCTTCTGGCGATGATCGGAAGCGCGATCTACTTCGATCCTGTGCGCGAGCGCGCGGTCCTGGGCACCAGGGCTGCGGACGGACCGCGGCTGAAATTGATTACCTGGAACATAGGCTATGCGAGCCCCGAAGGTGACTCGCGAGCCCACACCAAAGATCTGCCGGCGGTTGCCGAAACGATTCTTCGAAACGATCCGGACGCCGTTGCGTTGCAGGAGCTGGCCGACGCGTCCCAGTTGGAAGCCCTGCTCGGCCAACTTCGTGGCCGCTACAGAGGCGCGGTCTGCAGTTTCGGTTCAAATGATCGAATAGAAGCAGTGCTGGTCAAAGATCCGGGCGCTCGTTTCGAAGATATTCGCCTCGGTGACAGGTATGCTACGAGTGCGTCTTTCCACTTCCGCAAGGAGTCGCAAGAGGTCGTGTTGGTTAGTGCCCATGCCGACGCGTTCAACGCTGCGCGGAGGCGTGTGTTCACCGGCGATGTCGTCGACTGGGCTCGCGCGCGCTCCTCGCAGTCCATCGTCTTCGTCGCGGGCGACTTCAACTTTGAAGTGAATGCACGTAATCAGTCGAATCTGTTTACGGATAATCTAAAGAATGACAGTGAATCATACAGTTACATCTTGAAGTACTTTCGCGACCTGGGTCGAGACGCAGGTTGGACGGCGCTGAACGAACGCCGGATCGACTACATATTCGGTCTGCCGGAGGTCGCGCTGTTGCGAAGGGCCGAAGTAATCCGGGGAGCAGCGGTAGGCCATATGGATCACTGGCCTTTGTTGATCGAGGTGGCGTTGTAGGTGATTATGGGCGATATTGTGCTCGAGACTGAGGAACTCACTAAAAGGTATGGCCGGAGAGTGGCCGTCAATGAGATCTCTCTGAGAGTCGAGCGCGGGGACATTTTTGGCTTTCTCGGGCAGAACGGTGCAGGAAAGTCGACGACCATTAGAATGGCGCTGGGTCTGGTGAGACCCACGTCCGGATCCGTGCGCCTGCTCGGCTCCGACATGGCCAGGCACCCGATTCGCGCGCTCCGTCGAACCGGGGCGATCGTTGAGACTCCGTCGTTTTATCCGCACTTCTCCGGAAGACAGAACCTGAGTCTGTTGGCCGCGATGTCGGGCGGTGCTGACAGGCGGCGGATTGACGAGGTGCTCGACATAGTTGGGCTTCGCGCGAGGGCGGGTGATCCGGCGGGTGTCTACTCACATGGAATGCGCCAGCGGTTGGGCATTGCGCAGGCGCTGCTGCCCAATCCCGACTTTGTCATCCTGGACGAGCCGACCGACGGCCTCGATCCGCAGGGCATTCACGAGATGCGTTCGCTGATTCGCCGACTGCGGGATGAGCTTGGGCTGACGGTCCTGCTGTCCAGCCACCTGCTATACGAGATAGAGCAGATATGCAATAGGGTCGCGATCATCGACCACGGCAAGTTGCTCTATCAAGGCTCACTCGACGAGTTGGTTGCCGCGGACAAAACGGTCAAGCTCACAGTGGATCGAATGGAGGAGGCGCATGAACTACTCGCCGCCGACCCGGCTCTCTCGGTAGTACGCAATGGCGACGGGTCACTCTACGTCAAGATGTCCGACGAACAGATTCCGATGGTGAACCGGTTGTTGGTGGAGCGGGGCTTTCGGGTAATGGAACTATCTCCGCAGCGTGAAACGCTTGAAGATGTATTCATCAGGCTGACCAGTCCGAAGGCCGGAACCGACAGGTATATTCAATAAGGTACCTGGGGCCCTGGGTACGCACGCTTCCAGCGTGCTGGCTTGGGGAAGTGCATGCCGGAGGTCGCCTACCTATTCTGTAACTGTCGATGCAACGGCACGCTGGAAGCGTGCGTACCCAGACATGCCCAGGCGTACCACAGGCCTATACGGTCAGGCTCTTCAACAGTGCTTCGTGAGCGTAGGGAATGACCACCTGTGACACCAACATCGCGTCCTTCTTTATCGTCGCCACTCCGGCTGCGACGGCGGTTCGGACAGCCCCTACTTCTCCCGTCAACACTACCAGCCCTTTTCCGCCGGGTTGGTTTCGCGCTTCTATGAGCCTGATGTTGGCGGATTTCAGCGCCGCGTCGCCGGCGTAGATCGCCGCGGCCACCTCTTTAGTCTCGATGATGCCGATCGCCTCCACACGATCGACCTTGACTCGTCCTTTGATCGCGGGAGGGAGTTCCGGGTGAACGTTCTGAATGATGAAGTAATCCAGAACCGAGTCACCGGCGGTACTGAGGCCGGCTCCTAGAGCGGCTTCTACGTCAGCGACCAGTCCGCCGACCATTATCAGGTACTTGCCGCGAGGAATGATGGCTGTCATCAGAAGTTCGACTTCGGCCATCTTCATCATCGCGTCGGTGGCCTCGATACCTCTGGCGATCGAGCTTGATTCGATGAAGCCGATACAAGGCGTGCGATCGGAAAAATTGAGTGCGCTCATAGTGGTTGTGTCCGAACGTGCGTGATGAACCCGGCATTCTCTGGATCGAATCGATTGACCTCTTGACAGCGACGGCCACCGAACGCCGGCTCGACCGATCGTGCAATCTGACCGGATATCGGGCCCGCCGGCAGAGAACATTCGCGTACCTGGTAGCGTACTCTGGATGGAAGGGGGCATTGAGCCTTTACCAGGAGAGTAACATTCTTCATTTACGTTAAGCTTAGCTCCTTAAAAAGAGTACCCCGCGCGGATCTAACCCTTCCGCGCGGGTTTGTTTTTTAGCGGAGAGCTATTTCGCGGCCACGCCGATGTTAGCCACCGTCTCGCCCTTTGTCATCGACGGCACTGCCCGAATGAACAAAACCACGCCGGCAACCGGCGCGCGTGCCTCGAAGGTCGTTTTGCCCACATAGTCGGTGACGTAGCCGATCCTCATACCTTGCTCGACATATGTCCCGCGTTTCACCAATGGATAGAAGATGCCGGTCTGTTCGCTCGCAACCGTCGCAATCTTCTCTATCCACACCGGGTGCTCGATCGGCCTGGGCGAGCCTGGAAGCATCTTGAGATAGCGCATCACGTTCAAGCATCCATCGACCAATGCTCCGACATCCTCAGGCTCGACAGTACCCGCGTGTCCAGCCTCAACCGTGATCGAAGGTTTGCGGCGCGTCGTCGCAGTGTTCTCGAGGTAGCGAGAGGCATTGGGGTCTTTGGGCCGGTCGGCCGAAATAATGATGTGGTCGAGTCCGAATGCCAACACCATTTCACGAGAAACGGCGTCCTGCTTCTCGTCGCCGGTCTTCGTCCAGTAGCTGTAAGCCCTGAGGCTTTCGTCGAGGTCGCCCCCGTGCAGGTCGATCAGATGATCGCACTGCTCGACGACTTGTTTAGTGATCAGGTATGACGCGCGGTCGGTCTGGGTGCCGTCGAGTTTGCCGGGATACATCCGGTTCATGCTCTTGCCGTCAACCGGATTCACGTGAGCGATCTTCTGTTCGAAGGATGGAATGTTGACCAATGGCACGACGATGACGGTTCCCGATACCTGCGCCGGATCGAGCAGACCGATCAGCTTCTCGAGCGCAATGATCGAGGCATACTCGGTGCCGTGTGCGCCGGACACCAAAGCAAGCACCGGACCGGGCCTTGATCCGTGAACCACGACGACCGGAATGCTCAGCGCCGCGTCTGCTGCCGCGGGCACCTCGATCGCCCCGGCAGCTTTCTGACCGCGAGCTGCTGATGCAGTGCCGACGGTGAAGGTTGCGCGGTCCTGCGATGAGGCCAAAGCGGTTAACCCGAGTAGCAGAAAAACTGCAGTAACACTTCGATGCATAAGCAGATCCTCTGAGCGGCCGATGACAATCACAATCGCTCAATACGCGACCCGCGCGGCGGTCGATTTCCTTCGGCTCATTTTAACAACTCCGCATACTTATCCAGCAGCGGCAGAATAGTGCCGCTGTCCGCCGAAGGCAGATTGAAGATCACGCGATGGACGCCCCAGCTTTCCCATTGATCCACATCGGCGCGATCGGGCTTTGCCATGAAGATCGAAACCGATAGTGATTTGGGATCGCGCCCGGCCGCTTCCGCTTTTTGACGAAGGGTTGCGATCTTTTCTGCAACGCCGGTTGCGCGGAACCCGATCGGCATCCATCCATCGCAGTAATCGACGACTCGATCGAGTGTTCCCGCGCCGTCGCCCCCCATCAGGATCGGGGGATGAGGCTTTTGCACCGGCTTCGGATGGGACCATATCGGATCGAAGTTCACGAACTCGCCGTGAAACTCGGCTTCTTCCCTGGTCCATATCTCCTTCATCGCGAGTACTCGTTCCCGCATCAGCCGCCATCGCTTCTTGAAATTGGTGCCGTGGTTCTCCATCTCCTCGGCGTTCCAACCGCCCCCGATCCCGAAGATGAACCGGCCGTTGGACAGGTGGTCGAGACTGGCAATCTCCTTTGCCGTGGTGATTGGATCGCGCTCGACAATGAGACAGATGCCGGTGGCGACCTTAAGCTTGGGGGTCGCCATTGCAGCGGCGGTCAAAGCAACGAACGGGTCGTAAGTGTGCCAGTACTCCTTGGGGAGTTCGGCGCCTCCGGGCCAGGGACTCCGGCGACTTGCCGGGATATGAGTGTGCTCAGGAAGCCAGAGCGATTCAAAACTTCGTTCTTCAAGCTCTCGGGCGAGCCTCTGAGGCCGAATTGCGTAGTCTGTCGCGAACATCGCTACACCGTAAAGCATGGTTGTCCTCTCGAGTGTGAAGTGTGAAGCGACGGAATGATACTCCGCCCGCGGATCAAGCTCAAGCATAGTCGCTGAGAATATTGAACCCGGCCAGGAGTGCAAATGCAGAGGTGGAATTCAAGCTCGCGGCATGTACGTTCTCAAATGGACACCTCGATTTATCGAGGTGTCCATTTGAATTGGTGCCTGGAGATTCGCATTCTACCTCGGGTCAATCTGGAACAACCGACCGACCCTTGATGCGAGCGGTATACACGAACAGCCGCAACCCAGCAGCCGCCAGAATCGCCCACCCTACTCCACCTCACTGAATTGAGCTTTGTGAGAATGAGGCTCTCGTCGAGCCATGTGGAGCGGACGGCCTCAACCCGGTACCTTGGAACCCGGACCGTACGGATGCCTGCTCGCATAGCGGTAAGCAGTGAAGGCGGCGATGAGATGGCAGACCCACCCGAACAGACCGCCGGTGCCAAGCCACAGACCCGGCGTGACAATCAGCCAGAAGATGCCTCGCAGAATCTTGCCGTTGTAAATCTGCCCAACACCGGGAATGAAGAAGCTTAGGATCGCTGCCGTGCCTGGGTCTCTCATCTCTTCCTCCAGTTGTTAATACGCTAACTCCCGTGTCGCATGTTCCGAAACTCTCATCACGCACGCGCGCGTTGCGCTTGATCGCAGATCCGGGTAGAAAAGGGGCGTAATACCGCATTTGCCGCCGTTAGCTTCCGGCGTCGGAGGTGTTGGAAATATTTTGGAAGAATCTCCAGCCGGTAAGTGTCTAAATGAACGCGTGAACAACATGGGCGAAGCGCCTGGGAGCGGACCAGCCAACACTGACGAAGATTTGGTGAGGCTCGTGATGGCGGGCGAGCGTGATCTGTTCGCGCCGATATACGAGCGGTACTACTGGCGGGTCTTCCGCATGGCTTATGGAATGACCGGCAATCACGGCAGCGCCGAGGACCTGACGCAGGAGATCTTCATGCGAGCGTACCAGAGACTGAAAGAATTTCGCGGCCAATCAGCCTTTTCGACCTGGCTCTATCGTGTGGCCGTCAATCACAGTCTCAACTATCGCCGTAAGCACAAGGATGAGACGCGGGAAGAATCAGCAGGCGAAACCGATCCGCAGCCGGTCGCGGGCGAATCAACAACAGCTGAAGCCGGAGTCATGCGGGAGCAGATGACTGCGCAGGTTCATCGCGCGCTGCTCGCGCTCAAACCGAAGCTCCGAATGATTGTTATCTTGAAAGATATTGAAGGTCTCAGCTACGAAGAGATCGCCAGGCGAACAAACTGTTCAACAGGCACGGTCGCTTCGCGACTCAATCGCTCGAGAAAACTCCTGGCCCGAAAGCTCGAGCATTTGAGGGGAGCGTTTTAGTCATGACAATCAAACCGATGAAGCAGGAGATGTCTATCATTTGCGCCCTCCGCTACAAGCGCTTGCTCTCGCCTTATGTCGATGGCGAACTCGACGCCCGAACCAGGGATCGTTTCGAACGCCATCTCGCGGCCTGCACCCGGTGCAGCGCCCTTTGCGAGACGATGGCATTCGCGTCGCGGCTCGTTTCCAATATGCCGATGCCGGACGAGGTTCCCGCTCCGGCGGGTTTCCGCAGCAGGCTGTCAGTTGCCGGCCGCCCGCGAAGCAGAACCGCCAGACTGGTCTTGAGCCGGGTTGCACCCGCTGTGCTTGTTGCGGCAGCAGCCCTGGCAATCTGGAACTACACCGCGCTGTCGAATTCACCGTGGGAAGTCGTGCGTCTGGACGGGGCGCCGACCATCAGCGATCGTAGCTTTGCCGAAACGGCTCGCCTCGGTCAGGGCGAGTGGCTGGAGACTGACGCCTCGTCGCGCGCCAAAGTGAACGTCGCAAGAATAGGTCAGGTCGAAGTCGAGCCAAACTCCCGCGTTCAACTCGTTCAAACTCGGGCGACCGAGCACCGGCTGTCGCTTGCGCGAGGCCGGCTGCAGGCGACGATATGGGCGCCGCCGCGACTGTTCTTTGTCAATACGCCTTCCGCGGAGGCGGTCGACCTCGGTTGCGCCTATACCCTGGAAGTCGACGACGCAGGCAGGGGCCTGCTGCATGTTACTTCAGGATGGGTCGCCTTCGTTCTCAACGGCCGCGAGTCGAAAGTGCCTGCTGGAGCCACTTGTGTGACCAGGCCGGAAATCGGTCCCGGTACACCTTACTTCGAGGACGCTCCGGAGCCGCTTAGGCAGGCTCTGATAAAACTGGATTTTGAAGGAGGCGGCACTAAGTCGCTCGATCTCGTCCTCGCGGATGCGAGGACCCGCGACACGCTTACGCTATATCATCTGCTCGCCCGTGTTCCGGATTCTGATCGAGGCCGGGTATATGACCGGTTGGCGGAATACAACCAGCCACCGCAAGGCGTCACGCGAGAAGGGATACAGAGCCTCGATGGCGGAATGCTCGAACTCTGGAGAGAGGCGCTCGAGCCAACATGGTTGAAGGAAAGCATGCCGGCCGTGCGTAAGGTCTGGCGGTGGATATGGAGTTAGATGATGACGGCAACTCGAAAGAAGTTGATTGGGGTGGCTTTCATTTCGTGGCGAGCCTGCCTGGCCACCGTCTTAAGCGCGATCTTCGTCTCCGATGACTGGACGATCAGGGTTCCGGATCTGATTGGCGCCGGTTCGTCCACTCTTGTGGCGTCGGCAGTTGTCATCGTGTTGTTGTATACCCCGGGTCTGTTTTGGCTGAAGCGGCGACAGGGCGGATGCAGACCTGCAGTTTGGTTTCCGTTGGCCTGCGCCCTCGTATTCAATGCTCCGATCTTCCTGATAACTGCTCTTATGGCGGGCAAGTCCATGGTCGTCGTCGAAGCATTTATCTTCATGGCTGCGTTCCTGGTCCTGGGAGCCGCCTTCGGGCTGGGCTTCGTCTGGACCTATCGGGAGGAGAGCTTTCCTTAGAAGGGCACTCATCAGCGTCCATTCATTGACCAATCCAACGCGCCGCGAGTAGACCCCGACGCCCTCAATTTGCACTGGAGGCATGTATGAAGAGAATCCTCGTATCAAAGATCGCAAGGGCGACAATAGTTGCCCTCGCTCTGCTCTTCCTCGGTTCTCAAATTGTTCGACCAGCTAAGACCAACCCGGCCGTTGATGAGTCGCGGACGCTTCAATCACACGCGCAGATGAGCCCCGAGGTGGCGGCAGTCCTGAAGCGCGGGTGCGGTGACTGCCATTCCAACGAGACGGTATGGCCCTGGTACAGCGACGTAGCCCCCGTCTCCTGGTTCGTAATCGACCATGTCAATCACGGACGGCGACACTTGAATTTTTCCGATTGGACTCGGTATGACCGGCAGGAAGCAGACGAGCTGCTGGGCGACATCGCCAAGACCGTCAGGGCAGGAGCAATGCCGCTGACATCCTACACGCTGCTTCATCCCGAGGCCAGGCTGACCCAGAGTGAGCGCAACGTAATCATCGACTGGGCGCAAGCGGAACGGACTCGGCTCGCGGACCGACGCAGGTGAGATGAGAGACCCGATTCGCGTCCCGATCCGAAATATGGAAGAAACCAGTTAGCCCCTCCGTCTAAGGATCGACATCAACTTAGAAAGGAGTTCTCGAATGAACATCAAGAAATCAATTACGCTGGGAACGTATTTACTCGCCGCAATGGCAACGCTCGCATCGGTAAGTTTCGCTGGAGGGTTTCAACTGGAAATTCAGGCACCCACATCCAATGAGGGTGAAATGAAGGGGGCCGAGCTCCTGATTCGCACATACGGCTGCCATCAGCCGTGGGATGCCGATGTCTCCGCAACCGCGGAAGGTGTGGTGAACGGCAAACGCCAGTCGATCAAGCTCGAACTCACTCGTACGAGTCAGGGCGTGTACGCGGTCAAAAAGCAATGGCCCTCGCAGGGTGCGTGGGTCGTTGCGATAACGGGGCAGTACAACGGCATCACCTCGAGCGCGCTCGTAGAGCTTGGTGCCGACGGCAAGGTTCGAATCACAAAGGATAATCGCGTAACATCGCGAGTCGTGGCGCGCAAGTTCACGGAAAACGAAATAGAGGCAGCACTCCGATCCTAGGATTTAGGATCTAGGATTTAGGATCCAGGACTTAGAAGTGCCGAGGCACTGTTGACGGGCGTCAACGATGTCTTGGCACTTATCATCTAAACCCTCTCTATCCTAAATCCTAGATAATCCTAGATCCTAAATCCTAGATCCTAGATCCTGCCTATCGTGCCTACAGAATCAGCATCGCGTCGCCATAGCTGTAGAAACGATACTCATTCCTGACGGCGTGTCGGTACGCCTCGAGAATCAACTCTCTGCCGGCAAACGCGGACACCAGCATCAATAGCGACGATCGCGGCAGATGGAAATTAGTGACCAGCCCTCCAACTACGCGAAAGCTGAATCCGGGGTAAATGAAGAGATCCGTGGTTGCGGTCCCAGGTGAGATGAGGGGACTTGGTGGTTGGCTCAACTGGCGAGCGAATGCTGCAGTCTCTTCGTTAATTCCGTGGCCTTCGACCACACCTTCATTCTGCAGGGCGGCTGACTCGAGTGCTCGAGTTGAAGTCGTCCCCACCGCCACTACGCGACGGCGTTCAATGAGAGCGCGGTTGATCTGTTCGGCGGCCTCGTCGGAGATCAGGTAAGTCTCCGCTGAAACCAGATGATCCTCGACTCGTTCGACTCTCACGGGCTGAAAGGTGCCGTAGCCCACGTGTAGTGTGATCTCGACGACCACAACACCCCGCTCTCTAGTGCGATCGAGCAGCTCCTCCGTGAAATGCAAGCCGGCCGTTGGCGCAGCTACCGCCCCGCGCCGGCTGGCAAAGACGGTTTGATATCGCTCGGCGTCGAGGCGGTCTTCTTCAGAACGTTTTATGTATCGCGGCAGCGGGGTGCGTCCTATCCTGTCCACCAACTGGTCGAAGTCTTCGGCCGCTTCGAAGCGAACGACGCGCCGGCCCAACTCGCGCCACTCGACGACCTCGGCAGTCAGCTTTCCGCGCGATATCTCGACTCTGACGCCCGGCAGGAGCGCTTTGCCAGGATGTACGAGGGCCTCCCAAACGAGCGGCTCGAGCTGGCGAACCAGAAATATCTCCACTCGGCCGCCCAGAACCGTCTCGCCGCGCAAAGTCGTCCTGAGTCTGCGGCCGATCAGGCGAGCAGGAAAGACACGAGTGTTGTTGAGTACCAACACGTCGCCGGGAGAGAGCCGATCCGGCAACTGCGCGAAGGTCGAATCGCCAAACGTTCCGGCAGCGCGATCGACAACCAGCAGACGGGAGAGGTCACGCCGGGCGGCAGGCTCCTGCGCGATCAAGCTCTCGGGCAAGGCGAAATCAAAATCGGAAACCAACATAAGGAATTGCGAATTTCGAATTGCGAATTTGGGCTTTCGAAATTCGAAATTCGCAATTCGCAATTCGAAATTCGAAATTCGAAATTCGCAATTCGAAATTCGAAATTCGAAATTCGAAATTCGCAATTCGCAATTCGCAATTCGAAATTCGAAATTCGAAATTCGCAATTCGAAATTCGCAATTCGAAATTCGCAATCCGCAATCTTAGGATTCTGCCGCAGACAGGTCCCGGGTCCCCTCGTTCCGTTTAACAGAGGCTTCGAAGAGGTGATCGCGGTGCAGAAGGGCCGTGAACTGCGCACCGAACAACATGATAACGCTCGACAGGTAGACCCACGACAACAACGCCACGCCGGCCCCAATAGACCCATAGACCAGGTCATAATGAAAATAGGGGAGGAGAGCTGCGAATCCGAATTTTGCTCCCTCCCACAATACGCCCGCTACCACCGCGCCAGGCAGCGCCTCCAACAGCGGCACATCAGTGTTCGGAAGGATCTTGTAAAGCAGCGTAAACAGCGTGATCGTTATGAGAGCGCTTACGATAATGAAGACCGTATGCCATACGTATCCCGATAGCGCTATCGCCGTCGGCCCGAGATCCAGCGGTATCCTCTGGGCCGTTGCCCGGACCCCAGACACCACCGCGGTGATTATTGACGAGGCGCCCAGCAGAGCAAAGATCAGAGTCATCAGTGCGAGGTTGACCAGCCGGCCATGTAGAAAAGATCGGGGGTAGGTGCCGTAGATGCGATTGAGCGCTTTCTCGATCACCGTGAATAGCCATGAGGCTGCCCACAACATTATCAACATGCAACTCACAGTCAATTGGCCCGATATCGCCGCAATCGAATCGAGGTTCTTTCGAACGAAGCCTTGTGCGCCCGGCAGAAACGCGAGCACTTGCCCAACCACATACTTTTCGACTGCTTCCGATCCCATGATTTGATTGCCGATCGCCAGGAGCAGCAGGAGAGTCGGGAACAGGACAAGTATCGCAAAATACGATATCGCCGCCGCCGAGGTCGTCAGGTCATTGTCCATGTAAGCCACGAAGTACGCCGCAAAACTGCGCGTCATGACTTTTCGCTTCGGTGATCCCGTTTCCATAATGATTGGTGCTTCCCCGACCATGCCGAGCTAAAGACGCCTGAAATTCTAAGTGGTCGCAACAGGAAAGGCAAAGACAAGCCACTAAAGCCGATGTTGCTCTTACCCCAACGCTCTAATATCATCTCAGCGGCGGTCACAAGCGAGAGTGACCGATTGAAGGAACAGCATGATGAGAATCCGCTTAGAGACGCTCGTAGCTGCCGGTGCAGTATTGATGATTCCCTTCTTTGCGGCAGCATTGGGTCAGGAGATCACCAGGGAACCGCAGGCGAAGAAGGCCGGTGCCTTCAACGGACGATGGATGAACGTCGACACCGCCCAGGCCGCAATCCAGAATGCCCTCACGCGGGTCGACATCCATTCAAACGCCGAGAGAACGTTTGTGCGGATGTGGGTCAGGTGCAGGCCGGTAGACTGCGACTGGGGAGAGGAATCGGTCGCGATTGAGGACGCCGACAAGGGTGACTTCACTCTGGCGTGGAGAAAGGACTCGATGGGCCTGACACAGAAGGTTAGCCTGTTGGAAAACGGGCTTCTTCGCATTGAAGGGCAGACGCGATGGCTGGCTAACCAGGGCCGGCCAGGAGAGTCCTACTCGGTCCTCCTTGCAAGATCTCCTGATATGAAGCCGGCGCCCAGCATCTCGTCTGCGCCAGCTGCGGTTCAGCGTGCGGCCGGATCCGTCGCCACGCTCATCACCGAAGATACCGGCGGAAAACAGACCACTGTTGGAAACGGGTTCTTCCTGGCGCCTGAGTTACTGGCGACCAGCTACATGGTCATCAAGGGAAGACCCAAACTCTTTGCTCGCCTGGCAGGGTCCAACACGACCTACCCTGTTATAGAGATTGTTCAATACGACGAAGAGAAGGACCTGGCGGTCGTCAGGGTTCCGGGAGCGAAGGGATGGCCATTGCCGCCGTGGAGGAACATGCTGGTCGGCGGAATCGATGTGTTCGTGATAAGCAATTCGAAAGGGACCGAGCCGGCAGTTTCACGGGGTATCATCAGCACCACGCGTCAATCCGGCACCGAAAGTCAGGTTGAGATTACCGCTCCGGCATCATCGACGGATGCAGGAAGCCCTGTGCTCAATAAGCGCGGAGAAGTGATCGGGGTGCTTACCTCGGTTGAAGAAGGAACAACTCTGGCAACTCGCGCTTCGGAGCTGCTGGCGCTTCTGGGCAGGCTCCCCATGACAGCTGCTTCCGGTGATACGCGGCCCGTACGCCTGCCGGGCTGGGTCAAGCCAAACTACACTGAGAAGGCGCGAAACAATAAGGTTTCTGGAACGGTGGTCATGCGGGTCCTTGTGGGAGCCGACGGCGCAGTGAAACAGGTGGAAGTGATTCGTGGGCTTCCCGATGGGCTTAACGAGGAAGCGGTGAAGAGTGTACAGCAAATGAGATTCAAACCTGCGACGAAGGCTGGCCAGCCGGTCGACTTCTGGATTACGCTGGAGGCGTCTTTCAGTACCCGGTGAGTCCTTGCTGCATTGATCCCCGAGTTCCTGCTATTATTGACCATACGCATCTGGCGTAAAGAGCCTGCACGCTGAAGACTTCGGAGGGCTTATGTCTAAGACAGTCAGCGACGTCATCAAAGACAGAGAGCAAATCTATTGCATCTCGAATCAGATGACCGTAGCCG
>DASYSA010000268.1:0-12673 GCA_036003885.1 Blastocatellia bacterium
GTAACCGGAGATTGAACGGGGTCTGTTTGAAGTTCGCTTCTGTCGTCAGCCATTCTACGGTTACGCCGTTACCCGGCCAGTAGGCCTCGGCTACCTGCACCAGCCCACCAAGGCATAGGGATCTCGACGTGGTTACTTCGCTCGTGCTCGGAGCGTGTCGAGCAATCGCGTCACGTGTGCAACGCCACCCTCGTCCTCGCTCTCGGCGAATTTGTTCCGTGCCGTGATGAGCCAGGTTGCGGCGGACGTGGTCTTCCCCTCTGCTAGGTCGATGTCCGCCCAGAGGAGAGCGAGCGTTCACGAGCCCGCACGCGTCCGCCAACGGTAGCGCCTCCCGGATGCGTTCGCGGGCACGATCGTACTCGTGCTCTTCGGTGAAGATGCGCGCGATTGCGAGCAGGGAGATCGCCACGCCAGCATCGTCCCCGCGTAATCGATCCTGCTGGTAGCTCTCCAGCAGGTGCTCCAGCGCCTGTGGCGCGCCATGCTGTTCCAGGAGGAGTGCTTTGAGGTGGAGGAATCGCGAGCGGAGCGCTTGGGGCATGGGGGTGTTCGCTGTTGCGTTGAGTTCTTCGACTGCCTCCCGATCCCGTCCGACCTGTCGGAGGAGGTCTGCTCTCGTGTGTCGGAGTTCTGCGATGAGCACCGCCGGGCAGTGGTTCGCCACGGCGAGCTGCACGGCTTGGGAGGCAGCGTCGAGGGCCGCATCCATCGCGTCTTGCTCGCGTCGCAGGTGTGCGAGCTGTCCCAGGAGTCGCGCCTCAGCTTCTGCTCGGTACTCGGTGATTCGCGGGAGGAGGTCTTGGGCCTCACGCCAGCGCTGATCTGCCTCATCGAGCCTGCCGAGTTCTCGGAGGCAGTCGATTTGCTGCGTGATGGTGGCCTGCAGGTTCCAGTAGTAGTCGTCATCGCTTGGGAGGTCTTGCAAGTCGGTTTCGAGTTGCTGGTTTTCTGCGAGACCGGTCAAGTAGTCACCGTGATTTCGCAATCGTGACGAGGTGCCCGCGCAGGACGATGCGCTCCATCCCGATCGCGTGTGGGAGCAAGCTCTCGATCGTTGCCTTCATGTCTTCGAGCCTGCCGTGTTCGCCGTACCAGCGGCAGATGGCGACGCAGATCAGTGATGCGGTGGTCCAGTCTTCTAGGCGGATTGCCCAATCGAGGAGTCGGGAGTCTTTCTCTACGTCGATCTTGTCGTGAGCGGCCAGGGTGGCAAACGCTGCGCAGAGGAGCTTAAAGGCTGCGCGGTGGTCCGTTCGCCAGTCGGGGAACCAGCGCTCGCCAAGGAGCATAAACTCGGGCGCGAGAAAGAGGCCATCCGGTCGGGCGAGAATGACCGTCGCTGCTACCGCGTTCTCGATGCCCGCCACGATATCGGGGGCGGCCATCCCGAACTCCTTAATGGTCTCCGCGAACGCCACCCGGTCCTCGAAAGTGGTGGCGGCGAGGCTTTCGGTGGCGAAGAGCCAACTCGCGAACAGCGTGCCTTCCCGACTCAGTCGTCCTGCGCGTTCGGCCATTCTGTTCTCTCGCTCGAACCGCTCGACCGCCTCATGCTCCGTGCGGCCGGCGATGAGGTCGTTCACGAAGCTAGGCATGCCTAGGAGTGGATGCCTGGCAACGTTGCGTGCAAGGTCCTGGTCCCTTGCCGCGAGCAAGGTTTCGCGAGTGCTCGGTCCATCCCGTCGCAGTACACGAGGTTCTCCGTGGGCACGGGGACGAACGCGTAGGGGTACGCGAGGCGTACGAGCTGCGCGCCATCGACGTCGAGGATTGGCGCTCCGTCGAGGAGCACGCGCCACCGGGTTGCCTGGGTTTGTGATCGCTGGACGAGCGCTGCCCAGTGCTGGATCAATGCGTCGCCGCCACTCCCGACGGGAGCGAGGAGCGTGGCTGGTTCTTCCCAGTGCGCGAAGCTATTCAGTGTGCCGAGGGCGAGTTCCATCCCCGGGCATCGTGTCGCTGGCGGAGCGGGTGGTGGCGGGGAGGCGTCGGTGATGTGCAGTGATCATTGCCCTCCTGGAGAGAACAGAATGCGTGTCGGGCTTTTTTAGGCCATTTGTAAATGCAGTCAGCCCAGGAGGTAACAAATTTAGAAGTATGTTGTTTAAAGAGGTGACTGACCGACTAATGAATGCGTCTTTCGATGGCAGCAATGGCAACCCTGTGAGTTTTTCATCAGTTCGATTACGGCCTGATTGGTTGAACTATGAAGACTATGAGAGATTATGCCATTCTGGGTTGAATTGTTTGACCAAGGAAGTAGTGAACCTTTACCCGGAATTACCGTTATTTCTCGGGCAATTTGTGTATCACTCCTAAAATGCCTGCTTCTCTACGCCAGACTTATTATGAGCTTTATGAGCTAATTAATTTAAGTACGAGCGCATTTTAATTGAACTTTCAAATAGTTTCAAGGAAACCATTCAAGTCAATCATGAGTGCTAAATTCTGCAAGCTTTAACGGGTTTTGGGAACCTGACATTCATCACATACTCCACAAAAATTGGCCTTGCTTGTCCACATCATTTGCACGGTCGCACGTTTTTGTCTCTTGTTCTACTTTGCTGAATAGAATCCAAAATCTAATAGGAAGGGATTCTAGGCGTGATCTGTTAGTGTGTTGCTAATTCTATCCTACTGATTAAATTTAGGCTGGGCACTTAGTAATTTTTTCTGGGGCTTGCAGCTTTGCGAGGTCTGCCGCCTTTTCGTCCATTAATACGAGAGGCAGCAGCTTTGACTTCTGATTTAGCTTGGCCACCTACTTTGCCTATTCTGGCCATCCATGCTTTAGTTCCAAAGATTCCTTGCAATAATCCTTCTAATGTAAAATCCACCCCAAGATTATCCCAATGAAGATAGGCTCCGCGTGGGCCAATTTTGCCCTTCTCAATATCCTCTGGTAAGGCATTAGCCAATCCTTGAAGTTTCTCGAGAGGTAACAGAACACTTACACCATTTTTTAAGTCGATCACTAGTTTCTTCTTCTTATGGTCTAAAGAGATACCCTTGGCCTGATGTTCTGTTTTCAATTGCTCTACTCCCCGTTTAGTCGCGTCCTTAATCTCATGGTCTAACTCTTCACTGGATACTTCCCATTGTCCAATTTTAATTTTCTCCATGTATCTCCCTCCATTTCTTCTTCTTCAACAAGAAACCATTATTCTCTGCCACAATAACAAGACCTTTCTTAACATCTCTATCGTCCATACTAAATGCGACCCCATCTCACCCCCGAAAAAATCTGGTTTGCAAATTCATCCTGGTCAGGTCTTGACTATTCCTTAACAACGGTTCGTCTTTGAACGCGGAACAATCAGAGAGGATGAGGGAAATGAATATGCTCGACGTGCAGAGTTGTTGTCCGGCGGCCTGGGCGGCGAGTTAAAACAAATAGCCAATTCTCACGCGAAGGAGGAATTCACAATGATGCACAGAAAGCTATATGTATTGCTTCTCCCATTTCTGGTCGGCGTCGCCTGGGCCGATCAAGTCACTTTGAAAAACGGTGACCGACTGACGGGCAAGATCGAAAAGAAAGATGGCGCCAGCCTGACAATCAAGAGCGACATCTTTGGCCCCGTCACCATCCCCTGGGAGGCCGTCACCCAGGTGACCTCCGATGAGCCCTTGACGGTCGTCCTGCCGGACGGCAAGTCAGTGCAAGGCAAGATCACGGTTGAGAACCAGAAACTGGAGGTCGCGACTCAGGTTGCCACGGAGTCGGTCGAAATGGCTCAGGTCGGTGCCATCCGCAATGCTAACGAGCAAAAAGCCTGGGAGCGGCTTCAGAATCCTGGTGTGCTTTCCCTGTGGACCGGGTTTGCCGACCTGGGGGTGAGTTTTACCCGAGGGAATGCGGTAACCAGCACCATTACCACGGCAATGAATGCTACTCGCGCAACTCGCGCCGACAAAACCACGGCTTACTTTAATCAGATCTATTCAAAGGGCAAGCTGGCCGACGGGACGTCGGCCACTACAGCCGAGGCAGTACGAGGCGGTTGGGCCTACTACCGGAACCTTGGTCCGCGCTTGTTTACGAACCTCTTCAACGACTATGAGTACGATGCCTTCCAGAGCCTAGATTTGCGCTTCGTCTTGGGCGGCGGCTTAGGCTATAGCGTTATCAAGAAGGAAACGACCCAGGTGGACCTGCTGGGGGGCGCTGACTACAGCCGTGAGAAGTTCAGCACGCCATTAACCCGGAACTCGTCGGAAGCCTACTGGGGCAACAACCTGATTCAGAGATTTTCAAAGAGCACCACGCTGAACCAGTCGTTCCGAATGTTCAACAATCTGAGCAATACGGGTGAATACCGCATGAACTTCGACTTGGGAACAGCCACCGTGTTGAGGAAGTGGCTGTCTTGGCAATTGACCGTCAGCGACAGGTATTTGAGCGATCCCGCGCCGGGGCGCAGGAAGAACGATGTCTTGTTCACTACGGGGTTGCGCTTTACCTTTGCCCGGTAAAATCGATTGAAGGAGGTGGTAGCTTTGGCAAAGAACGGGACCCTGTCCATCTTTGCGTTGTTGGTTTTCTCATTCCCGCATTTTTCTGGCATTGCCCAGACTCCGGCCAGGGGCCGGGTCGGGCTCGGCAACAGGCATTTGCGTCCACTACAGCGATAGGTTCCAGGGGCACATCCTAGCCAGTGGTGAAAAGTATGAAAAGAGCGCCATGACGGCCGCGCATAAACCCTTCCTTTTAGCACGATGGTCAAAGTGACTAATTTGAAAACAACAATAAGAGTGTTGTGGGTCAAGAATTCGAAGGGTCAGAATTCGAAGGGTCAGAATTCGAAGGGTCGCAAAATTCGAAGGAATTCGAAGGGTCGGGAATTCGAAGGGTCGCGGGAATTCGAAGGGTCGCATCTATCCTTGTTCGAAAAATAAGTGGACCAGGAAGCCGCGAGTTGTGGGTTGAACCTTTATGAGCCCGCCCTTGCGGGTCGACGTGGTGGGTGATGCTGCGTGACCCCGGCCCCGGCACGAGTGGCGGTCGACCTACCGGCACGAAACCGACCGACAACTTTCTGGCGTTGGGGGCTGCGCAAGCGAGCTGGTTCGTGTGCGGCCCGGGTGCTCCGTTTTGGAAACCAGGCGCGATAATCGCCTTCGATAGTTGGAGTGCCGGCAACGAGAAGACCGGAGGCTGCCTGGTGTACTAAGCGGGTAGAGAGAACTTTAGAAATAGGAAAGATGCGACCCCATCTCGCCCCTTGAAACCCAGCTGTGGGGCGACAAAATGGTGCCCCCAACGGTTTAGGACAACGCCCGCGATATCTCGCTCCGCTGGTCGAATCCGGAACTCGAAAACAGTTCTGTAAACTGCTCGCGGGCTCGCGCTCGTACTCGCGAAACGAAGTGCAGAGTCACTCATATTCCAAACCTCGCTGAGATCACTTCACATCGAGGACGGCGCGCATCTTGTGGGGGTCGATGCCTAGTTCACCTCCAGTGAAACACCAAACTCGACGGAGGCCCAGCAGGAACCTCAGTGCTAGAAGGGCGACCGAAAGAGCGACAAAGAGGACCTTGGTCAGTTTTATGGGCCGCGCCGGAGTGGGCTTCTCGGGCCTACCCGGTGCCCAGTGCCAGTGCTTCTCGTAATGGCGGTACACCGTGAAAAAACTCTTAGGACACCATGAAATGAGAATGACGAAGCGATACGCTTATCTCGCACCCAATTATTTGAAAGGAGCCGTGGACTTTACGAACGAAACAGCACCAAAACCGGCACCAAGAAAGATTGGCGCAAGGGAGACGTCTGTAAGTTATTGAAGAAATGGCGCGCCCGGCCCGACTCGAACGGGCGACCTGCGGATTCGAAGTCCGACGCTCTATCCAACTGAGCTACGGGCGCGTGTTTGGAAGGCGCATCTGCCGCCTTATGCAGTGAGGCTGAATTATAGTCGACTCGGCTACTGCACGCAAGCGTTCCAAGGTTCAAAGTTCAAGGTTTCAAGGGTCGAAGTTCGGAGTTAAGCGACGTGTCAGGCATTAAGGTTTGAACCTTGAGCCAATTTTTAAGAAATTAGGTTCTCACACAATCTCTTAGGGCCGCGGCACTGTTTCGGTAGCGGTACGGATCCCACGGATGGGGCTCATTGCTCGCCTCCCATGTCGCTGGTCACGCCTTTCAAACAGGTCCGATCATCTGCTATATTATTTTCGTTAGGCAAGATCGCTGGGGTTGGTCAAGAAAAGGAAAAACGAATCTGCCTGCAAAAAGCCCTCTGGCCTGTGTCAACCCGGTATCCCCTATACCTGTCGATTTTTGGATCGTATGACCAGGGTGTTTGCCGGTGACCGGATCGAGCGAAATGATGCGGCCGATTGGAGTGGATGCTGGAAGAATGCCTCTGAATGAAACATTTCAAGGAGTGTCTTATTCCTGCTGCTGACCTTCTCGGTGAAGCTGGCGCTCGCGGTTTGCCGGAGCAGAATCCACGCGACGCGGGTCTCAATGATCACGAGATGATGTACGCGGCCAGTCTGCCCCCCGGGCACACGCCGGAATACGTCGCCGTATTTGTGAGACTTACTACGTGTGATCTTCCAGGCACCATCCTTGTTTTGCCAGAGGTGAACGAACTTTGCCTCACCCGTAGGCTCTGTGTTCTCCCGCTCCAGATGGTGAAAGCGGTGAACACCCATCTCAACTGCGCCATAACCATCCATGGGATACACCTCGATCGTTCCTGGAACGAGCTCTCGGCGCACCTTGCCGCAGATATTGTTCTTGACGCTCTCGACCAAGCTCTGCCGTGACCGCGTCAGCCCTCCCTTGTCTTGATAGAACTCCAGATCGTCTGTGAAGAACGTGCTAAACTTCTCCAGATCGCATCGGTTATAAGCCTCGAAGACCGCGGCGTCCAACGACGCGACGGTGCGAAACAGTTCGTGATCAGGTGCCGTAGTTCTCCGGGACTGGGCATTCACCCCGACAAGAAACAATGAAAACAAAAGCAAGAACAGCAGTGTTTTTGGTAGAGGCAAGACCTTGTTGATCGAATGCTCCTTTTCTTGAGGTGGGCAATACAGTCGGGTATACGTAATAAAGAGCAGAATGTTCCGTGCTTTTAGCTACTGAAGCTGCAGTATAGCAGGCTATCTGGAAGCTATCGTACATAGCTGATCGATTCGACCGCTGGTTTCAGGTCCGTTGCCTCGGTCAGAGACGGCTTCGGGAACATCTCTGTCCAGCGGTAGTGTGGCTTATGCTGGCGTCTTTGCCTCAATTCTGATTTAATCTCTGTCAGGAGATTCGTATGTTCCTCCGGTTGGGAATCTTAGTTGCGGCTCTTGCGATTGGGACTGGGGCTGACGCGCAGAATGCAGCGGTCGATCACTTCGAGAAGAAGATCCGGCCCGTGTTGGCGTCCCACTGCTATGCGTGCCACAGTTCGTCAGGCCCGGCGCCGCAGGGTGGGCTGCTGCTGGATTCGACGCAGGGAATCCGGCGAGGCGGAAACTCCGGCCCTGCCATTCAGCCGGGCGATCCGGAGCACAGCCTTTTGATGCGTGCGATCCGCTACACGGACAAGAAACTCAAGATGCCACCCGACAATCCACTCTCTTCAGAGCTCGTGGCCGAGTTCGAGCTTTGGATTCGTGAAGGCGCGGCACTTCCAGCCGAGCCATTAGCGATCGAAAAGAAGCAACCTTCTCTCTGGTCTTTGCAAAAGCCACGGTTGCCGGCGGTCCCCGTAGTCAGAGACCCGGGCTGGGTCCGCAATGACATCGATCGCTTCATTCTGAGCCGGCTGGAAGCCAGGGAGCTCGCGCCGTCGCCTGAGGCCGACAAGCGAACCTTGATCCGCCGGGCGACCTACGACTTGACGGGCCTACCCCCTACAGTCAAGGAGGTTGAGCAATTTGTCGATGATGCAACGCCGCATGCTTACGAGCGCCTAATTGATCGGCTCCTGGTCTCGCCGGGATATGGCGAGCGATGGGGGCGTCACTGGCTGGATGTGGCGCGCTATTCCGATTCCGTGAACGACTCGGTCAACACCGGGCAGCGCTATCCATGGTCGTACACGTATCGGGACTGGGTGATCGGCGCCCTGAACGAGGACCTGCCGTATGATCGATTCGTGCTATACCAGCTAGCGGCCGATCGCATTCCGAATGCTGAGCCGCGACAATTGGCTGCACTGGGCTTTTTGAGCCTCGGGCGCGAGTTCCCGAATAGTTATCCGGAGACCGTGGACGATCGCATCGATGCGGTTTCACGGGGCCTGCTTGGGCTCACGGTGTCGTGCGCGCGTTGCCACGATCATAAGTTCGATCCGATTCCCACCACGGATTACTACGCGCTGTACTCGATTCTGTCGAACATCCGCGAGCCGAAAGAACTGCCACGGCTGCGAAAGCCCACTGGGCTCTCGCAGAAGCAGGCTGTCTACCAGGAACGACTCGATCGGATTGAGAAGGTCTATCAGGAATATCGTGTCCGCCGGCACGCGGAAATGGTGGCCTTTTTCAAGACGCAGGCAGCCGACTATATGGTTGCAGCACGCGATGCCGAAGGTTTGAGCAACCTTGAGGTTGAAGAACTGGTGCGCGACCGGCAGTTGAATCAGCACGTGCTGGGTCGTTGGCGAAAGTTTCTGCGGGAATCGAAGGAGGCCGACGAGCCGGTGTTTCGGCTGTGGCACGCGGGGGCGTCGATTCCGGAAAAGGAGTTCACGACGAAGTGGCCCTCGGCGCGCAGAACCACCAAGGGTAACTCGGTGATCGAAGCCGAGGTGGACGCGAAAGCGATCGCCTCGCTGCGGGACCTCGCGGGAGCGTATGCCGTGGGCCTCGGGAGATACGATCGCCCCAAACCTTTCGGTGATCCCGAGGCCGATCGGCTCCGTGCCGTTGTTCGCGGACCCAAGTCGCCTGTCGAGGTGCCGCTGGAGGAGTTTGAGCTCATCTGCACCGAGGGCGACAGAAACAATATGCGCTCAATTCGCGTTCGCTACAACGCCATGCTGGCGCAAGCCGCATATGACGGCGCGGCCGCGCGCGCCATGGCTGTTGAAGATCTGCCGCATCCCGTTGCAGCGCATGTATTCGTCCGTGGCAATCCCAACAATCCGGGCGCGCTGACGCCGCCACGCTTCTTGTCCTGTCTTGGCGGCAGCAACGAAAAACGGTACCGCGATGGGAGCGGGCGGCTGGAACTGGCGCGCGCCATCATCGACCCCGAGAATCCTCTGACGGCGCGTGTCATCGTGAATCGCGTCTGGATGCACCACTTTGGTTTTGGGCTGGTGCGCACACCAAGCGATTTCGGCTTCCGCGGCGATCCGCCGACGCACCCCGAACTACTCGACTACCTGGCTGTAAAATTTGTGGAGTCCGGCTGGTCACTCAAGAACCTGCACCGACTGATCATGAGTTCTGCTGCCTACCGGCAGGGTAGCGCCGATAATGAAGCCGGGCGCAAAATCGATCCCGAGAACCAGTTGCTATGGCGGATGAACCGGCAGCGGCTCGAAATTGAGAGCTTGCGCGATTCGATGCTGGCCGCGGCAGGGCGCCTCGATCCTACTGCAGGCGGTGTTCCATTCTCCCTGACGGCACAGCCCTCGGTGCCCCGGCGCTCAGTATACGGCTTTATCGAGCGCGGGCGCGTTCCGGCTCTGCTGAGTGTGTTTGACTTCGCCTCGCCAGACCAGCACGCGCCGATGCGCTACACCACGACGGTACCGCAGCAAGCGCTGTTCTTTCTGAACAGCCCCTTCGTTGCCGAGCAGTGCCGCGCCTTGGTGGCACGTCCCGAGATTGCTACAGCGCCCACCCCTTCCGAGAAGATCCGCCATCTCTACCGTTTGATGCTTGGCCGTGAACCCGAGAAGTCGGAGATGGAGGCGAGCCTGAAGTTCCTTTCGCAAGGCGCCGAACCGGCCGTTGATGAGGCTCCGGCTTCGCCCTGGCAGTATGGCACGGGAGAATTTCGTGCCGACACCGACCGTGTCGAGTCGTTCACGCCGTTCACCGTATTCGTATCGGACCGTTGGCAAGGAGGCTCGGTGCTGCCCGCATCACGCTCCGGCAAAGCAGTGCTCCGGGCGGCAGGCGGTGAACCCGGTGATCAGCCGGACCAAGCCGTTATCCGCCGCTGGGTCAGCCCGGTCTCCGGAACGCTAAGCATCGAGGGTACGCTGCAGCACGGCCAACCAGCGGTGCCTTACGGTGACGGCGTGCGCGGGCGGATTGTATCAAGCCGTCACGGCGAGCTGGCGTCCTGGTCGGTCAATGGGTCGAGCGCCGAGACCCGGCTGAACGGCATCAAGGTTGAGAAGGGCGATACGATCAGTTTTATCGTCGAGGCGCGGCTCGATCCCGAAAACGATGCGTTCACTTGGGCCCCGGTCATCAAGTGCAACGAGCAGACCTGGAGCGCTAAGAACGATTTCACGGGCCCGGCGCCGCAGCCACTGGATGTTTGGGCACGCTATGCCCAGGTGCTGCTCGAGACGAACGAGTTCGCATTTATTGATTAAAGGAGGGCGGAAATGAAAACCCAAGATCTGTTTCTCACCCGGCGGGAGATGCTGTCGCGCTGCGGTATGGGCATGGGGCTGGTGGCGTTGACATCGGCGCTCGGTGACACCAAATATCTGCAGGCAGCACCGGCCAGCCAAGCCATCAATCCGCTTGCCCCGAAGCAGCCGCCGCTGCCCGGCAAGGCCAAGCGCGTGCTGCACCTGTTCATGAACGGCGGCGCGTCGCACGTCGACACGTTCGATCCGAAGCCGTCGCTGTCCAAATTCGCCGGCAAGCCAATTCCCATCACGTTGAAAACAGAGCGCCGCACCGGTGCGGCATTCCCCTCCCCTTTCACGTTTCGGAAGTTCGGCCAGAGCGGCACAGAGGTCAGCGAGATCTTTTCCAATGTCGGCGGCTGCGTCGACGACCTCTGTATCGTGCGCTCCATGTACACCGACATTCCGAACCATGAGCCGTCGCTGATGATGATGAACTGCGGCGACGTGCGCCAGGTTCGGCCGAGCTTCGGATCCTGGGTCACTTATGGCCTCGGCTCCGAGAACCAGAATCTCCCCGGCTTTATGGTGCTGTGCCCCGATGGTCTGCCGACTCAGGGAAATCAGAACTGGCGTTCAGCCTTTCTGCCCGGCGCCTACCAGGCCACACACATTGATACTCGAGAGACGCAGATCGACAAGCTGATTGAAAACATCCGCAACGGCTTCACGACCTCACCCGAGCAGCGCCGGCAACTGGATTTGTTGGGGGAACTGAATCGCAGCTATCAGGAGCGGCGCCAGAACGATGCGCTGCTGGAGGCCCGCGTCCAATCGTTCGAGCTGGCTTATCGCATGCAGATGGAGGCCGACGACGCGTTTGACCTTTCGAGAGAACCTGAGTACATTCAGAAGATGTACGGCGAGGGACTGCAGGCGCGGCAAATGATGATCGCGCGACGTTTGCTAGAGCGCGGTGTGCGCTTTGTGCAAGTGTGGCACGGGGCAGGGCAGCCCTGGGACAGTCACGACGATATCCGCGCGAATCATGGACGCCTGGCGCGAGAGTGCGATCAGCCGATCGCCGCGCTGATCAAGGACCTGAAGCAACGCGGGATGCTGGATGACACCCTGGTGATTTGGGGCGGCGAGTTTGGGCGCACGCCGACGGTCGAGTTGCCGGACTTGGGAGCCAACTCCGGCATGGTGAACGGCCGCGATCACAACCCGTATGGCTTTACGATGTGGCTTGCGGGCGCAGGACTGAAAAAGGGCCTCGTGTATGGCGCGACAGATGAGTTCGGCTTCGCGGCAGCCGAGAACAAAGTCCACGTGCACGATCTGCACGCGACCCTGCTTCACCTGCTCGGGTTCGATCACGAGAAATTTACCTACCGCTACGCCGGTCGCGATTTCCGGCTGACGGATGTGCATGGCCAGGTGGTGCACGACCTGCTCGCGTGATCACGCTCTGGTCTATGGGTCACAGTTCAGCCGGAGGACTCATGGGTCGTGGGGACGAACGAGAGATTCCCAGACTTAACTCCCTCGCCCCCTTCGGGGGAGAGGGTGGTCCGCCGGACGGCGGATCGGGTGAGGGGGCCATTGGAGGGTATTCGGAATTTTTTCACAGCTTCGAGGTGCAGGGGGGACGTCTTTCTGTCGTGCTGGAGGTTTCTGACCAGGACATCCCGCGAGTTTTCTCGAGACTTCACTCAGTGGCTGCAACCCTTCAAATTTGAGCGGCTCACAAGATCAAGCCTCCAGCTTTGCTCGAAGATCTGCACCAAAAAAACGCGGTTGACCCTCACCCGTCGCTTCGCGCCACCCTCTCCCACAAGGAGAGGGAGAACAATAAGTGGGGGTGTGGCTCAAACAAACATTGCATGCCACGCCGTTGCCACTGTGTCAGGAAACGACTGTTTGTAGCCTTGAAGTCTGCGCCCTAATGTGTGGATCTCTCCCTCGCCCTCGGGGAGGGGCGGGGGGTGAGGGGACGGCAGGTTAACAAACTTGACCAAAGTTTGAACTTCGTCGCCACCGAGTAACCCCAGTTCAGTAGCCAGTACGATCTAACGAGTTCTCATTCTGGATAGTGGAAGAATGCCATTCAAACCCATCAGACTCAAGACCATGTTTTTTGCGGTCGTACTTTCAGCTAAGCTGATGCTTGCTGGTTC